>JAYVZN010000097.1:0-9111 GCA_043783305.1 Betaproteobacteria bacterium | reverse complement strand
GGTGACCCGGTTTTAGAAAAAATAGCGGGGGGTGCCGGCAGTGCTCTGGGCCGTGGCGGCATGCTGACTAAGGTGCTAGCCGCGAAGCGCGCGGGGCGGAGTGGAGCGCACACCATTATCGCCTGGGGGCGCGAGCCCAATGTTTTGGTGCGCCTAGCGCAAGGCGAATGCATCGGTACTCAATTAATAGCCGATGAAACAAATAAAATCACTGCGCGCAAGAAATGGCTGGCCGATCACCTACAGGTGCGCGGGAAGCTGGTACTTGATGCTGGTGCGGTTAGGGCGTTGCAATTCGATGGGAAGAGCCTGTTACCGATTGGTGTACAGGAAGTATCGGGCGAATTTGAGCGGGGCGAAGTGGTCACCTGCGTCGATACAAACGGCAAAGAAGTCGCGCGCGGTTTAGTCAACTACAGCGCGCAAGAAACTCGAAAAATATTCGGCAAACCGTCGATAGAAATCGAGGCTCTGTTGGGCTATGTCGACGAGCCGGAGTTGGTGCATCGCGATAGCTTGGTTTTGCTTTAAGACCCGCGCGGTCGCGATGGGTCCGAGTTTAATTCAAATTAACTAAACGTTTTTTGGCATTATCGGCCGCCGGACTCAATGGGTACTTGGTGATAATGTCCATTAAGGTCTTTTTCGCTTCTTCTTTTTCGCTCAACTCCAGCAGGCTGCTGGCAATATTCAGCATAGCATCCGGAACTTTAGGACTATTGGCATAAGTGCTGAGCAATTTTTGTTGCTGCGTAATGGACGCTCGATAGTCTTTAAGCGCAGAGTAGGCGTTACCAATCCAATACTGTGCATTTGCCGCCAAGGGGCTGGTAGGGTAAGCTTTTTGAAAATTCTGAAAACTACCGATCGCCGCAAGATAGTTGCCAATTTTAAAAAGATTGAAGGCCGTGTCATACGTGCGATTCTCGGCAGCCGGATCGGAAATCGTGTTGGGTGGCGTGTTACCGGGCGGCGCGATAGGGTTAACGGATGCGCCGGTTGGTGGCGCTGACGCTGCGCCCGCCGGGGCTTCAACCCGCTCCAGTTTGCGCAAACGATTATCCAAGTCCACATACAAATCTTTTTGGCGTTTTTGCGTGGTGTCAATTTGATTGGTGTTGACTTCAATTTGACCACGCAGCTTTGCAATTTCCGTCTTTAGTGCTTCTACGCTCTGCAACAAATCAACTAAACCCTGCGAGCGCAGCGCCGTATCCAGAGCGGCCAAGCGTTCTTCCTGCAAGGTTAGTTTCTGCTGTAATTGTTGCGTTTCCTGTTGCAGGACGACAATCTTTTTTTGCGCATCATCGTCCGAGAATAAACCCGCCGTAGCCAGCGGGCTTACGGCGAGCAAAAGGGCGAGCGGCCACGCACGCTGCATGTTCATTCGCCTTGATACACGAAGTCAGTGCGGCGATTTTGTGACCAGCAGGATTCATCGTGACAGGTCGCGCGCGGTTTTTCTTCGCCCAAGCTAACGGCTTCCACTTGATTTTCTTTTGCGCCCAATAACGAAAGAATTTTGCGTACGCCGTCAGCACGCTTCTGACCTAAAGCCAGATTGTATTCACGGCTCCCACGTTCATCGGTGTTTCCTTGTAAGAAAGCCTTTGCATTGGGGTGGCTTGACAGGTAGTGGCCGTGAGCCTCCACCAACGCCTTATATTCTGGCTTTACAGCGAAGCTATCCAAGTCATAGAACACGCTGCGTTGTGAAAGAATATTGTTTGGATCTTTCAAAGGATCGGCGGTGGAGTGTGTCGGTGCCAATGGCTGCGTGTCGGCAGTCGACGGCTCGGGTGATTTTTGATTGAGTGTTCGATCTTCAACTTGAGCGCCGGTTTGTGTTTTCACGGGTTCACTGGCGCAAGCACCCAATAGAACGGTCATAAGTAAGTAAAGCGAAATATTTTTCATGCAATAATTCCTTTCAAAGAGTTTAGTTGTTACCGATGAGTAAAAAATTAAGGTTTATATTTAAGAGTGGGACCCCAGGCAGGTTCCCGTACATCGCTTGCTTGAGCCGATAATTTTTGTTTAACCCGACCGTCGCTGGAAACGGCTGCCAGCACTCCTCGGCCCAATCGTTCGGTGGCATATAAAATCGTTTTACCGTTGGGTGCCCAAGAAGGAGATTCGTCCAGGCCATTTTCGGTTAGTACTTGTACTTGGCCGGAGACAATGTCTTGCACGGCGACGCGAAACTGATTGTTTTCGCGTCGTATAAAAGCAAAGCTTTTTCCATCCGGACTGTAGCGCGGCGAAACATTATAACTCCCTTCAAAGGTGAGTCGAACCGGCTCGCCGCCATACGCGGGCATGCGATAAATTTGTGGGCTACCGCCACGATCGGAAGTGAACAGCAGATATTTACCATCCGGCGACCAATTGGGTTCGGTTTCGATGCTGGTCGTATTCGTGAGTCGCTTGAGTGCGGAGCCATCGGCATTCAGGGTATAAATTTGTGTAAAACCGTCACGCGAGAGCACCACCGCCAGTTGCCGGCCATCCGGTGACCAGGACGGTGCACTGTTGTTGCCTTTGAAATTGGCAATGACTTGGCGATGTCCCGTTGCCAAGGTTTGCACATAGACGATTGGTTTTTTCTGATCGAAGGCGACGTAAGCGATTTTTGCTCCATCCGGCGACCACGCTGGAGAGATAATTGGCTCGCGCGAAGTAAACACGCTTTGCGCATTGTAACCATCGGAATCGGCGATTTGCAATTCATAGGTATTACCACGCTTGGTGATATACGCAATACGCGAAGCGAAGGCACCGGGGCTGCCCGTTAATTTTTCAAAAATAATATCAGCAATTTGGTGCGCCGTCAGGCGCAATTGCGTCGGGCTCGTCGGTAAGCTGTACCCGGCTAATTGCACCGTCTGCGCGACATCTTGGCGCAGCGTGTCGAGCAGGCGAAATTGCACCTCAATACGACCACCGGTTTGTGGGACAACATTGGCCATCGCCAACGCCGTCGCGCCCTTCGTTTTCCAGTCGCTCACGCGCACGTCGGCCGGGGCGCGCGGCGGCACCATGCCGGTCGTGTCGATCAGCTTAAATAAACCACTGCGCGTTAAATCTTCCATCACGATTTTGCTGATCTTATCGGGATAAGCCTCTTCACCGGCGAAGGGCGCGATGGCGATAGGGATTTGCAAGCTTGCGCCCCCGGTAATTTCAATGGTAAGCGCAGCACGCGCGTCCCATGCCGCAACGCTTAGGAGTAGAGTTAGTACAAAGCTCAAAAATGTAAAACGCAATGTTCCCATGATTTACTCGTTCGGCTTGAAGTTAAGGTGTAGGTCGCGGAAGTTAGCAAAAATCTCCGGTTGGGTTGGCACCGGTAGCGGATCCGATTGTAAGATCGCATTTTCAACCGCTTTATCGCAGGCCGGAATACCGCTGCTTTTGCGTAAGACGGGGTTGCCGAGAATTTGACCCGTCGGCAACAACGCGATATCAAACAGCAATTGAGGGTTGCCATCACCACAGAGCGTGCGGTTTAATCGTTGCCGAATTTTACTCTCAATCCGGCCTTTATATTCATTGACGATAGAGGTTTGCGCCGCGCTTTGCCGAGCGGATGCCAAGCGCGCTAATTCCGACTGCGCTTGCTGATGACGTGTAATTTCCAATTGGCGCGCTTGTTCCGGAGTCAATTTTTCGGGTTGAGCTTGTTCTTGTTTTACGGGTTTCACCGGCATCGGCTTGGGTTTTTCCGGCTTCAGTTTTTTTTCTTTGAGCGCGATATCCGATTTAGACATTGGAGTTGGAACGGTTGGTTTGGGTTCAATTTTTTTTACGGGCACCGGCGGGGGTGTCGGCGCTACCTTGGGAGACGGTGGTGCCGGAGCGTGCGGTAAACTCGACCATAAATCCACCACCATGCCCGGCGGCTCGTCAACACGCCAGTTAATGCCGAAAATCAACAAGGCAAAAAAAACGATATGCACCAATAACGCAAGTACGCCGGATGAAAGCGGGTTTGAAGAGGGCGCGTGTGCAATCAATTGGCATTTGGCTTGGCCAGCAAGCCCACCTTTTTAACCTGGTTTTGGCTTAAAATATCCATCACCTTCAGCACTTCCTCGTAACGCACACTTTTATCGGCAGCAATCACCACGGCCTGTTCCGGATTGCGCGCTTGTTTATTTTTAATCGCCTCAACTAGGGCCGCACGATCTAAAGGCCGCTCCACAGCGGAGTGCTCACGATCACGCAAAAATAATTTTTTATCGGCGTGCAGAATGACTTCTAAAGGTGCCGTGGGTTGCTTCAAGGATTGGCCGACCGTGGGTAATTCGATTTGTCCCGGATTAATCAGCGGTGCCGCCACCATGAACACGATGAGCAAAACCAGCATCACATCGATGAAGGGCACGACGTTGATTTGGTTCATCAGGCGGCGTTGGCGCGGCATAGAGACTTAGCGCCCTTGGCGTTGCAAAATATTGGAAAATTCTTCCATAAAACTTTCGTAGCGGGTGGCTAGTCGGTCGATATCATGGGTGTAACGATTGTAGGCAATCACGGCGGGGATTGCCGCGAATAAACCCATCGCGGTGGCGATCAAAGCCTCGGCGATCCCGGGTGCGACATGGGCCAGTGTCGCCTGACCCACATTCGCCAGCCCGCGAAATGAATTCATAATGCCCCACACGGTACCAAAGAGACCGATATAAGGGCTTACCGAACCGACTGTCGCCAGGAAAGCCAGCTTGCGTTCCAGTACATCGGCTTCACGCTGATAAGCGGCGCGCATGGCGCGGCGCGTACCGTCCATGACGCTGCTGATGTCTAAGCCGGACTGTTTTTTGAGTTTAGTGAATTCCCGAAATCCGGCCTCAAAGATTTTTTCCATGCCGCAGGCACTGACACGACCGGAGGTAAGGCGCTGGAACAGTTGATTCAAATCCACGCCGCTCCAAAATTCAGTTTCAAAGGCATCGGCCTGCTGGGTCGCGGCGCGTAGCGCAAACAGTTTTTGAAAAATAAACCACCAAGACATGAAGGAAGCCAGCAGCAGTAGGAGCAAAACCAGTTGTACAATGAAGCTGGCACCACTGATCATGGCGAGAAAAGAAAAGTCCGGGATAGCTTCGATTTTCATGCGTTGATAGCGCTTTCGATTTGTTGTCGAACGGAAGAAGGGATGCGCACCGGTTTAAAATCAGCGCGATTATCCACACAAACAATTTGCACACGGGCGTTGACTAAACGCACATCGCGTTCCACGGTTTGAAATACGTCCAACGTGCATCCCCCGATTTTTTCTAATTGTACCGTTACCTTAAGGGTGTCGTTGAAACGCGCTGGTTGTAGGTATTCTATCGCCACCGAGCGCACTACGAAGATGACATTATAGTTACGCACAAGTTCCGGTTGTTCGAAACCGGAGGCACGCAGCCATTCCGTGCGGGCACGCTCCAGAAATTTCAGGTAGTTGGCGTAGTACACCACGCCGCCACTATCGGTGTCTTCATAATATACGCGCACTGGAAAGCTAAAGGTCTCAGCCAAAGGCGCGGCGGACGCTAGCCTCATGTTTGACCGCCGTCCCACAGTTCACGTGTTCCGGCGGCAGCGGGGCTGCTGAGGCCAAAATGCTGATAGGCCAACGGCGTAGCGATACGTCCGCGTGGTGTGCGCATTAAATAGCCTTGCTGAATCAGAAATGGTTCCAACACATCTTCAATGGTGTCGCGCTCTTCGCCAATGGCGGCGGCGATATTGTCCAAGCCCACCGGGCCACCGCCGAATTTAAGCAACACCGCTTCGATCAATTTACGATCCATCATGTCCAGACCAGCGTGGTCGACATCCAGCATCACCAGTGCGGCATCGGCAATCTCGGGCGTGACATGGCCGTTGGCTTTCACTTCGGCGTAATCGCGCACTCGACGCAGCAGGCGGTTGGCGATGCGTGGTGTACCGCGCGAGCGACGTGCAATTTCAAAAGCCCCGGCATCGTTAATTTGCACATTAAGCAAACCGGAAGAACGCGTGACGATTTTTTGCAACTCCGCCGCCGAATAAAATTCCAGTCGCGCCACGATGCCGAAACGGTCGCGCAAAGGATTGGTCAGCATACCGGCGCGGGTGGTGGCGCCGATCAGCGTAAATGGTGGCAGATCCAGCTTCACCGAGCGTGCGGATGGCCCTTCGCCGATCATAATATCAATTTGATAATCTTCCAGGGCGGGGTAGAGAATTTCTTCGACGACGGGCGATAAGCGATGGATCTCGTCGATAAACAACACATCATTGGGTTCCAGATTGGTCAGCAGTGCCGCCAAATCTCCCGCACGCTCCAGCACTGGACCGGAAGTCTGGCGCAAGTTCACACCCATTTCGCGCGAAATAATGTGCGCCAAGGTGGTCTTGCCTAAACCCGGCGGACCAAACAGCAACACATGATCCAACGCTTCTTTACGATTGCGCGCTGCTTCGATGAATATTTGCAACTGTTCCCGCGCCTTATGCTGGCCTACATATTCGTCCAGCAGCTTCGGGCGTAGCGCTCGCTCCAGAGCTTCTTCTTGTTTTGATTCCGGGGCGGCGGCGATGAGACGGTCGGTTTCGATCATGGTCTAGTTTTTTGAAAGAAGTTTTAGCGCTTGGCGGATACCGTCAGAAACAGATAAATCCGCGGGTAATTGCTTGACGGCCCAAGCCGCTTCCTTATCATTATAGCCAAGCGCGTTCAGTGCATTCAGAATGTCGGATTCTCCGGAGGGCGGCGCACCGACGGTCGTGACGACAGCGGTTGCCGCGGAAAATTTATCGCGTAATTCCAGCAGTAAGCGCTCGGCTGTTTTTTTGCCGATGCCGGGCACTTTGATGATGCGCCCCACTTCTTGCGCGGCGATGGCGTTGGCGAGTTCGGTGACGCTCATCCCGGAGAGCACCGAAAGTGCGGTTTTCGCACCGATACCGCTGACTTTCAGGAGTTGCCGAAAGGCTTGGCGTTCGCTGTCCGTGCCGAAGCCATAGAGTAAGTGCGCATCTTCGCGGATAGCCAGATGGGTATACAGCGTAATGCGTTCGCCGCAGGCCGGTAAATTGTAAAAGGTGCTCATCGGCACATCGACTTCATAGCCGATGCCGCCGATATCCACCATGACCTGTGGTGGGTGTTTTTCAATGAGGGTGCCGGTGATGCGCCCGATCATGCGGTGCCGCCCACCAAGCGCCCATTACGCACGCGGAAGCCCGAAGTCTGTTGCGCGCCGAGGCCCATGCCACCGTGGGCGTGACAGATGGCGCAAGCGAGCGCATCGGCCGCATCCGGAGAAGGCACGGCGGGGAGCTTGAGTAAGCGTTTCACCATTTCTTGCACTTGCTCCTTGGCGGCATGGCCATTGCCCACCACCGATTGTTTGACTTGCAAGGCTGTGTATTCCGCAACTTGTAAATTGGCTAAAACCGCGGCGCAGATCGCGGCACCGCGCGCTTGGCCCAGCAGTAAAGTCGATTTCGGATTGACGTTGACGAACACGAGTTCCACCGCTACTTGTTGCGGTTGGTGCTGTTGAATGATTTCCGTCAGGCTATTCAGGATGGTCTTCAGCCGCTCGGGCAAGTCGGCATCCGGCGTTTTAATGCAGCCGCTGGTAACGTAGCTCAGCTTCTGACCGGTCAGGTCGAGGATGCCAAAACCGGTAATGCGTAAACCAGGATCAATGCCGAGAATGCGAATGAAGGAAATCCTTTCGTTGCGGCGCGTTGTGCCTTTATTCGTCGAACACGGCGGAGGTGTACACGTTCTGTACATCATCCAAATTTTCTAAAGCGTCCAGCAGTTTTTGCATCTTAACCGCATCGTCACCCGAGAGCTCGGTTTCCATCGCCGGCTTATAGGTCACTTCGCCCAGCTCGGCCTTGAGACCGGCTTTTTCCAGTGCGGCCTGCACGGTGCCGAAATCATAGGGCGCGGTGATAACTTCAATACTACCGTCTTCGTTGGTCACGACATCCTCCGCACCCGCCTCAATCGCCGCCTCCATCACTTTATCTTCGTCAGTGCCGGGCGCGTACAGCAATTGACCGCAATGTTTGAATAAGTAGGCCACGCTGCCGTCCGTGCCCATATTGCCGCCGTATTTGGCAAAGGCGTGGCGCACATCGGCCACGGTGCGGACTTTATTGTCGGTTAAACAATCCACCATCACCGTCGCGCCGCCCAGGCCATAGCCCTCGTAGCGTCCTTCTTCGTAGGTCACGCCTTCCAGTTCACCGGTACCGCGCTTGATCGCGCGTTCGATGTTATCACCCGGCATATTCTCCGCCTTCGCGCGCTCGACGGCGAGGCGTAAACGCGGGTTATCGGTGAGGATGCCACCACCCATGCGCGCGGCAACCGTGATTTCTTTGATAAGACGGGTAAAAACCTTGCCGCGCTTAGCGTCTTGACGCCCTTTGCGATGCTGAATATTTGCCCATTTGGAATGGCCAGCCATGATTGAAAGTTCCATGAAAAAACATCCGGATATTACCATTTGGCCCGTCTTTAATAAACGAGATTAAGTGAACCAAGATAAATCCGAGACCATGCTCGGCGACCTTGCTCGTGGAAAATACATTTTAAGAGCACCGATCTCGACGACAGGCACCCGTTACCGCGCAGACGCTACGCCGTGACTCGGTGCGATAATCATTGGTTTGTGCTAAAGCACAACTAGCCCGCGCCGCCGCACCCGAACAAGCGGTTGATTTATTTCGCGCCCTTCGTGGATCAATGGTCGCTTTAAAATAAAGTCAGCCAGTCATTTTACGGTAATACATCTATGTAACCTTGCGCCTTAAGTAATCCAATTGACATGAATCACGGTACCGCGATTATGCGCAATAACCGGGTGGCGTAAAACCAAAACCGGGTCGTGCAGTGCGGTAAATCCAAGGGGTGTTTATGCGAGTTTTGACGGTGTCGTTGCGCGCCTTGTCGGGGCGCTTTGAGTTTGTTTTTGGGTACCTGTCGGTGTGGTGGCTGAGCATAGCTAGGCTTGAGGTTAAGCAAAAAGTATCATTACAAGATGTGATAATCATCTAGCCGACTCCTAAACCGGTGGCTATCGTTTGAGTTGCAACACTTGAACGAAACCCCAG
>JAYVZN010000096.1:0-57962 GCA_043783305.1 Betaproteobacteria bacterium | reverse complement strand
AAATGGAACCCGATTAGGACGCGTCGTTCAGGCGACGCGTATCCGGACTTTCAGTCCGTAACCCAAACCCACCAGCTTTAGCTGGTGGTTGTTTAGTTTTTTCGATGCTTACTACAGGTGGCAAATTTCAATAGAACGGGAGGCCGGATAAATGCGTATAAAAATAAATGCAGTGCGGTCTATAAAACTAATAATTTTTTGTCAACGTCAGCACCGTACCCTCGCGCTTCATTTCCAGCCGCGATAGAAAACTATTGCCGAGTAGAGCAATATCGCCCGGCATGCTGTCGATGATGACTGCATCAACTAGATTCAGCGATATATCACCTACTTTAACGTTGCTGAGAACCACGTTATAACTTCTGACATTCCCGGAGGCGGTGGTGACCGCTCCGCGTTGGGCTTGTTGTAAATTGATTCCCAAGGCTTGTGCCTGCGCGGTACTGAAGGCGATTGAAGTAGCACCGGTGTCGACTAAAAATTTCATGGGTCGGCCATTGATGCTGCCGTAAGCCAGGAAATGTCCGCCGCCATCAGCTTCTAGTTTAATCGATGCTTTGCTGCTGCTCGTTTGTGCCGTGGAGATGCTTTGGCCTAAATGGAGCGTCTGTTTTTTCCCGTCAATTTCAAAAATGGCACCGGCGGAATTAGCACTCAAGAGTTTGACACCCTCGGAAGCAGTTTGCCCAACAGACAATATGCGCGGAGTGCCTTTGTTGATGCTGACCATCGCTTTGCCGTTGAACAAGCCGGAGATTTCAACATCGGTTGCCTGGGCGGCCGTAACGAGGATTAGCCAAGTGCTTGCCGCTGCCATAAAATAGCGCATCATTTTCATTGTGAGATCCTCTTATGAAACCGGTTGCTGTCTTTCGCCATGCCCCAACGGAAGGGCCTGGCTATTTTGCCACATTTTTGCAGAGCAAAAATATTCCTCTGGAATTAATTAAGGTCGATGAGGGTGCGCCGGTTCCCGGAGACCCCACAATGTATAGCGGCTTGGTATTTATGGGCGGGCCCATGAGTGTGAATGACGACTTAGCTTGGATAGCTCCAATCTTGGCGCTAATCCGTACTGCTGTAGAGCACGATATTCCAGTTTTGGGGCATTGCTTGGGTGGCCAACTGCTATCTAAAGCGCTCGGTGCACCGGTGTCGGAAACCCCGGTCAAGGAGATTGGTTGGGGTGAAGTGTCGGTACTGGATCACCCGATTGCGCATGCTTGGTTCGGCGCAACGCCCAATCGTTTCCCGGCGTTTCATTGGCACGGTGAGACCTTTGCCATTCCTGCGGGTGCCACACGCATTTTAGAATCGGCACACTGCCCGAATCAGGCTTATGCTCTGGGAAAACATTTGGGGATGCAATGCCATGTCGAAATGACGCGCGCGATGATCGAAGCTTGGTGTGCCGTCGGGCGGGATGAAATTTCTGCGGCCAGAAGCCCCGCCGTGCAAACAGCACCGCAAATGACGCAAGACGCAGATCAAAAATTAGCTGCACTCAATTTAGTGGCGGCACAACTGTATACCCATTGGATCGAGGGGTTAAAAGAATGACGGTCTCACATCTTGTCACTCGAACGGCATCGATTTTAATACTGCTGTTGTTTTGGATAACGGCGCAAGCGGCTCCCTACGACCACGGGTTACTGTGGAAAATCGAGCGGAGCGGGCAAGCGCCGAGTTATGTGTTCGGCACTATACACTCGGAGGATCCGCGGGTTTTAAGTTTGCCGAAACCGGTGCAGAGTGCATTCGGTGGTGCGAAAACTTATGTCATGGAAGCGATTATTGATGAGAGCGTTTTATTGGAGATGTCTCGCGCAATGTTGTTTAGCGATGGGCGTGGTTTAAAGGAAGTAGTGAGCGCAAGCACCTATACCAAAGCCGTTACTGCTTTGACCGATTATGGGTTGCCGGAGGTCGCGACGCAGGGGATGCAACCGTGGGCTTTGGCGATGACCCTTAGCACACCTAAACCGAAAACGGGTTTGGTTTTAGATTTATCGTTGATGCAGCAAGCTACCACACAAGGTAAACAGACTGCCGGTTTGGAAACCGTCGATGAACAAATCGGAATTTTTGCCAAACTGCCGATGGGTGAGCAAGTCATCATGCTGGAAGACGCGCTGCAACAATTAGGCAATCTGGAACAGGTGCTGGCCAGCATACATAAGGCTTATCTGGCACGAGATTTGGCGGGGTTGGATCGTATTAGCGAAGCGCAACAAGCCTTGGGCAATCAAGCCTTGGGGCAAAAACTGATGCGGCAGTTAGTCGATGAGCGTAATCCGCGCATGGTGACGCGCATGGAGCCCTACTTGAAGTCGGGTCAAGCCTTTATCGCAATCGGTGCCTTGCATTTACCGGGCAAGATGGGAGTATTAAATCTGCTGGCGAAGAGGGGCTATCGCGTCAGCGTGGTGTATTGACGTTACGTTATTGAATCGTGTCGTAATAAAAAACGCAGGCAATATTATTCGCGAAAATTATTAAACTGGAGCGGGAAGTCGCTGATGAATTTTTTAGCCAGCGCGATAGCTTCTTGCAGGGTATCGCGTTTGGCACCGGAGACGCGCACGGCATCGCCTTGAATACTCGCCTGTACTTTAAGTTTGTTGTCCTTATAGAGTTTGACGATTTTTTTCGCAAGTTCGGATTCGAGCCCGGTTTTGATGGTGACCACACGCTTGGCTTTGTTACCGGTAACTTTTTCAACTTTACCAATTTCCATGCATTTGATATCGATGCCGCGTTTAATGAGTTTGGCATTGAGTACTTCTTGTACTTGATCGAGTTTGAATTCGTCATCGGCATAGACCGTGAGTACATATTCCGCTTGCTCGACGCGTGCATCCGAGCCTTTAAAGTCGAAGCGCGTGGAGACTTCTTTATTTACTTGGTCGAGAGCATTGCGTAACTCTTGTTTGTCGACTTCAGAAACAATATCGAAAGATGGCATTTCTATTGCTCCAACTGGGGTTAGGTTGCAGGTATCGGTGCTGCGAGTTCTAAGTCTACACCTTCGCGACCTTTTTCCCGTTTGATGCGCGTACTCAGCACTACATAATTCAGGCGTTTTTCGGCAAGGAGTTTCGTGCTAGGCTTCAAACAAGAGTGCTGGTGTTGCATCAATAAGAGGTCGCTGACGGCAATATCTGTGGCCACGATGATCCTGAAGACGTAATGGAAGTCGGATAGGCCTTCCCCGCCGATAGACTTGGGGATAGCGTTGTGGTTCAGAGCGGAAATTATTGCGCGCCATCGACGGTGCGCGGCTTAATAAGTAAAAAAATAATTACGCGTAGACTCGAGGAGGTGGGAGCGAAATTGCGTACAGCCCAGCGTTTGGGATTTATTAGCGCTTGGCCTCGCGTAGGACGTGGCTGCTGATGGGGCCGCCGGTGCTATCGTCAAATTCAATCGCGCATTGCACGCCCAGTTTCGCGAGTGCATGTGCGTCGAGTTTTGTATTGTCGTAACTGGCGAATAGCGCGCCGGTTGCGTATTCGCTGCCTGCGCCATAACTGTAAAATTTATTGAATTCTTGCACCGAACGGTGCGCACCAACACCGAAAATACCGCGCGGATTAGCGATCAAGACATGTATGCGCGAGGTCTCGAGATCGTCTTCTTTATCTTCGGTCGGCAATAGAAAATAACGTTCTTTCATCGCCACGTGCAATTCTTGCCACGTCCGGAAAATGCTTTGCACTGATTCGAAGTGCGGTGGTGTTTCCAACTGCGCGAAGTACTCGGAGAGGATGAGTTTAAACGTGGTGGTGCCGGTGATCGCCAAATACGTGTCGCCCACCTGAAAAATTTTTTCGTGATTCGTGATGTAGGCGGCGGATTCCTTGGCGCTGCCCCATTTGGTCAACGTATCGGCGGCGATAGCAATTTTGCCATTTTTGCGGACGACAACCAGAGTGGTCATGATTTACTTAAAGTGGCAAACGTAGTCGAGGGTTTCGACTGTTTCAATTTCAAAACTGCTCTTGCCCGGTACGCTGAAGCTTTGACCGACCGCGTAGGTCTGCCAATCGCTCGCGCCAGCGAGTTTGATTTTGCACACGCCGGCATTGA
The DNA here is from genome assembly GCA_043783305.1 of Betaproteobacteria bacterium. Lineage (GTDB taxonomy): Bacteria > Pseudomonadota > Gammaproteobacteria > Burkholderiales > Thiobacteraceae > RBG-16-58-11. Next base: position 53,873 of record JAYVZN010000096.1, on the reverse strand, counting down.
TTTCTATGTCTTCCGGCGCATCGGTGTTGAAGGTCAGCTTGCTTGGGAAAATCACGCCGCAGGTTTTTTTTGTGCCATCGGCAAACAGTAGGGTATGTGAGACGCACTTGCCGTCAAAATAGATATTGGCTTTTTTGGTGATGCTGACGTTGTCGAATTGCGACATGGTGTTTCCTTAGCGTGGTTTGCGTTTTGCGGCGATGCGTAAACGTAATGCATTTAAGCGAATAAAACCGGTGGCATCGGCTTGGTTGTAGGCACCCTGATCGTCTTCAAACGTGGCAATGGTGGGATCAAACAGTGAATCCGTTTTGGAATCGCGACCCACGACCATGACGTTGCCTTTGTAGAGTTTTGCACGCACCCAGCCGTTGACGCTGCTTTGGGTATTGTCGATCAAGCCTTGCAGTGCGACGCGCTCCGGTGCCCACCAGTAACCGTTATAAATCAAGCTGGCGTAGCGCGGCATTAAATCGTCTTTCAAATGCGCGACTTCGCGATCCAAGGTGATCGATTCAATGGCGCGATGTGCACGCAGCATAATCGTGCCGCCCGGGGTTTCGTAACAGCCGCGCGACTTCATGCCGACGTAGCGATTTTCCACCAAGTCAAGGCGACCGATGCCGTGTTTACCGCCGATGCGGTTTAGCTCAGCCAACATCGCAGAGGGGCTGAGTTTTTTTCCATTCAGTGCGACTGGGTCGCCGTTCACGTATTCGAGTTCAATGTACTCGGCTTCATCCGGCGCTTTTTCAGGCGCGACGGTCCAGCGCCACATATCTTCTTCCGGCTCTGCCGCCGGGTTTTCCAGGTGCCGACCTTCGTAGCTGATGTGTAGCAGGTTGGCATCCATGGAGTAGGGCGAGCCACCGGCTTTGTGTTTCATTTCGACTGGGATGCCGTGCTTTTCTGCGTAGGCGAGTAGCTTCTCGCGTGACAGTAAATTCCATTCGCGCCAGGGCGCGATAATTTTAATGTCTGGGTTCAAGGCGTAAGCACCGAGCTCGAAACGCACTTGGTCATTACCTTTGCCGGTCGCGCCGTGGGAAATTGCATCTGCGCCGGTCGACTGGGCGATTTCGATCAAACGTTTGGCAATGAGCGGGCGAGCGATGGAAGTGCCCAGCAGATACTCGCCTTCGTAAACCGTATTGGCGCGGAACATCGGGAACACGAAATCGCGCACGAATTCTTCGCGCAGATCGTCGATAAAGATTTCCCGGATGCCGAATTTTTGGGCTTTGGCGCGCGCGGGTTCGAGCTCTTCGCCTTGGCCGATGTCGGCGGTGAAGGTAACGACTTCGCATTGATATTCGTCTTGCAGCCATTTCAAAATGACCGAGGTGTCTAGGCCGCCGGAGTAAGCAAGCACGACTTTTTTGATATCGCTCACGGTTGCTCCTTATGCCTAGTGAGACGCGCCATCAACGGCGTGTACTTCACCGGGGAAATTGCCGACACGCAATAAATCTAAATTGGTTTTATCGCTGGCATGTTCGATTTCGATACCGACCACACGACCGTCTTCGGACAAGTTGAGCACCAAGCCTTCTTGTGCTTCCCAGGATTGGGTGGCGGTTTCGGGTAATAACTCAATGTAGAGTGAATCCAAATCTTTAAAATAAGCGATATTCATTCGATATGTCCCAATAATAAATATTCCATTAGCGCTTTTTGCACGTGCAGACGATTTTCGGCTTCGTCCCAGACGACACTGTGGGAGCCATCAATTACGGTGGCCGTCACTTCTTCGCCGCGGTGCGCCGGTAAGCAGTGCATAAACAAAGCATCGGCTTTGGCCACCGCCATCATGTCTTCATCAACTTGCCAATCGGCAAAGTCGCGCAAGCGTTCTTCGTTTTCAGCTTCGAATCCCATGCTGGTCCACACATCGGTGGTAACCAAATCGGCACCCTGCGCTGCCTGCATCGGATCGGTAAATTCTTCATAGTGGTCGGTGCCGTACAAGCCTGCGCGCTCGGGTTCGACCTCATAACCCGGCGGGGTCGAAACGTGGATATTGAAATCAAATACTTCGGCTGCTTGCAGCCACGTGTTGCAAACATTGTTGGAGTCGCCGATCCAAGCCACCGTCTTGCCTTGAATTGGGCCACGATGCTCGATGTAGGTATAGATGTCGGCCAAAATCTGGCACGGATGATATTCATTGGTTAGACCGTTGATGACCGGCACACGCGAATTGGCCGCGAAACGCTCAATAATTTCCTGCTCAAAAGTGCGGATCATCACAATGTCCGACATGCGCGAAATGACTTGTGCAGCATCTTCTACCGGTTCGCCGCGCCCGAGTTGCGAGTCGCGTGTGTTGAGATAGATGGCGGAGCCGCCAAGCTGGTGCATACCGGCTTCAAACGACAAGCGGGTACGGGTCGAGGCTTTTTCAAAAATCATCACCAAGGTGCGATCAGCCAGCGGCCAGTAGCGCCGATAGGCTTTAAATTCACCCTTGATCCAACGCGTGCGCGCGAACACGTAATCCAGTTCATTCCGTGTCAATTGGTTAAATTGCAAGAAATGCTTAATGGCCATTATTGTCAGGCTGCTTTAATGAGAAATTGGGTCACCAGCGGTGTTATGCCGGTAATCAACTGTTGCGCTTGCTCCGCATTGATAATGAGCGGAGGCACGAGGCGAATAATTTTGTCCGACGTGACATTGATGAGCAGCCCCTGCGCTAATGCCTGCTGAACCAAATCGCCGCAAGGACGATCCAGCTCTATGCCGACCATTAAGCCATGTCCGCGTACCTGCACCACGCCGGCAACACCTTGCAGCGCTTGCTGAAAACCTGCAACCAGCAGTGTGCCGATGCGCAGTGCATTTTCACGTAAGCCGTCTTCTTCGATGGTTTGCAGCGTGGTCAGTGCGGCGCGACACGCCAGCGGATTACCGCCGAAGGTGGAACCGTGATTGCCCGGCTTGAATAATTCCGCTGCGATTCCCCGCGCGAGGCAAGCGCCGATCGGCATGCCGCTACCCAAACCTTTGGCGAGGGTCATCACATCCGGTTTAATCGCGGTGTGTTGATGCGCAAACCAAGTACCCGTACGGCCAATACCACTTTGCACCTCATCCAACATAAAGAGCCAATTTTTTTCATCGCAGATTGCGCGTAGACCGGCGAGATAGGCGGCATCTGGAATATTTATACCCCCTTCACCCTGCACCGGTTCCACCAATACGGCGACGATGTTTTTATTGTGTGCGGCGACTTGCCGTACCGCTTCCAGGTCATTGAATGGCACACGCACAAAACCGGCGAGTAGGGGTTCAAAGCCGGCTTGTACTTTGCGGCTGCCGGTCGCGGTGAGTGTCGCCATCGTGCGGCCATGAAAGCTATGTTCCATGACGATGATGGTGGGCACTTCGATGCTTTGCTGTTTGCCGTACAGACGGGCGAGCTTGATCGCGGCTTCGTTTGCCTCGCAGCCTGAATTGCAGAAAAATACGTTATCCATGCCAGCAATGCCACACAGTTTATCTGCGAGCTGCTCTTGCAGGGCGATACCGTATAAATTTGCCGTGTGTATCAGGGTTTTAACTTGCTCGCACATGGCTTGCGTCAGCTTTGGGTGCGCATGCCCCAGGGTATTGACGGCGACACCGGCTACGCCATCCAAATAGCGCCTACCGGCTTCGTCCCAAAGCCAAACGCCCTCGCCCCGGATAAAGGTAACCGGAAGGCGGGAGTAGGTGTTCATCAAATGTGTCATAGTCGTAACAATTTCAGTTCATAAAAATGCACACGGCGGCCAAAGCCGCCGTGCACGTACGCGGAAAAACTGATTTTATCCTAAAACAGCAAGAACACCATGATGCGTAAAGCCGTAGGCCATAAAGAATAACATCGGGATGGACAGCATCGTATTGGTGCGCGATGCCAGGGAGGCCACACGTCGCGCCTTCGCTTTTTCCGCATCGCTGGCCGGTTTCATGCCCAGAATTTTTTTCTGGTTCGGCCAAATCAATACCCAAACGTTGAACAACATGATGGTACCGAGCCAAGCGCCGACACCGATGCCGGCAAAGCCGGGTTGCAGGGTGAAAGCACCGACAAAATTAGCGCCGAGCAAGGATGCGCCCGACAGCCAAGTGACCAATGCCGCCCAGCGAAACCAGAATAAGGCGCGCGGCGCGACGTGTTTGGTGATACCGGCACCGGTGCCGTCTTCCGCCGCCGCCTTAAGTGCTGCGACTTGTACGAAATTAAAATAATAGAGCAAGCCGATCCACATGATACCCGCCATGAAGTGTATCCAACGACCAAATATGATTTCCATGTTCTTTATGCTCCGAAGAAGTTCTTAACGACAACGTATAAAACAGCGGTCAGGATTAGGCCGGAAATGACCGTGCCCAATATTGAATCCAGGGGATTTTTCATGCGGTTCCTCCTTAATTAAAGCGTGATATTGTTGGGAAAGGTGTAGCGATAAAGTCGGATATTTTTAGCTAAAGCGCTGTTTGGCGCAAGCGGATAATATTACTTAATGAAGCAAGGTCTTTCTTTAAAATCTTATTTTTATTATTGTTATCAATATTTTACAATGACATATTAAATATTAATTAGATCGCGTACGCCCAAATAAAAATCGGATACCACCTCAAGACGGCGGAAATTTTGCCGAAATAACTGACTCATGCGAACCAAATTTAGAAAATGCGCCTCTTAGCCAGTAGGTAGTTTAACGATCTGAAGCAAAACTATGCATATATCCTCGCAAGATTTCATCATCAAAGGCGTTACGACCGCTGGAAAAGCCTTTCGTCCGGGAGATTGGGCCGAGCGTTTGTCGAGCGTTCTTTCCTCGTTCGGTGTCGATAATCGAATGAGCTATTCACCTTATGTTCGCCCCGTAACACTCGACGGGGTCAAATGCGTCGCCGTTAATAAAGCTTTAAAAGATGTAGAGCCCCAGGGTTTCCGCTTTTTAATGGGATTTGCTGAAGACAACGATTTGCAAGTGGTAGAAGGCTCGGACAATGCTCCCGCCGTGCTGCCGGAGGCGGTGGCCGTCGCGATCTGACGGCCACCGAATTGGCGGTTACAAATTAAGCAAGCGCTTTAACTTGGGCCGATAAGCGGCTCTTATGACGAGCCGCTTTGTTTTTGTGGATAATTTTCTTGTCCGCAATGCGATCAATAATACTCACGGACTCTTGATACACTTTCTGCGCTGCGGTCTTATCCCCGACACCGATGGCTTTTTGTACCTTTTTAACAGCGGTGCGCAATTCCGAACGCAGGCTGGCGTTGTGCATATTTTGCTTGATGGATTGGCGCGCGCGCTTCCTAGCTTGTGCTGTATTAGCCATAAAAAACTCCTTAAATCCTTGGGAACTAACGAAACCGGCCATTCTATGCGGCATTCCTGCATTTGGCAATAATGGCGCTCGGTTTTGTTGCACGGAATGTCTGAAAATTACCGCAAACCACGATATTCAATTGCGGGAGTGGGTTATCCAAGCCCTTTGGCCGCCTAGAGCCGGTGCTAGCGTTTATAATCGGCGCGTCCTCCATCTAAACAGGCTAAAGCGCTATGAATTTATTAAAGGCACTCGCTACGGTGAGCGCCATGACGCTGCTCTCACGCATTTTAGGTTTTGTACGCGATACCGTCATCGCGCGTGCTTTCGGCGCGGGGTTAATGATGGATGCGTTTTTTGTCGCGTTTAAAATTCCTAATTTGCTGCGGCGGCTATTCGCGGAAGGCGCTTTTTCGCAGGCTTTTGTACCGATTTTATCCGAATACAAATCGCGCCGCGGAGCCGCAGAGACGCAGCATTTGGTTGACCATGTGGCGGGCATGTTGGCCTTGGCGCTGTTTGTCGTGACGCTGATCGGCGTGATTGCCGCGCCCTATGTGATTTATGTGAGCGCACCCGGATTTTCCGCTGATGCCCAGAAGCTGGATATTACGGTCAGTCTATTGCGTATTATTTTTCCTTATATTTTCTTTATTTCATTGGTCGCGCTCAGCGCGGGCATCCTGAATACCTATAGCCAGTTTTCAGTGCCGGCTTTCACGCCCGTTTTATTGAATTTATGCATGATCGCGGGAGCGTTGTGGTTGGCACCGCACTTTCACCCGCCAGTGTTAGCGTTGGCGTGGTCAGTGGCGCTGGGCGGAGTGCTGCAACTGGCGTTCCAAATCCCTTTTTTGCACAAGCTAAAATTACTGCCGCATTTGCGTTTAAATTTTCGTGATGCCGGTGTGTGGCGTGTGATGAAATTGATGGGCCCGGCGGTATTCGGCGTGTCGGTTGGGCAAATTTCGCTGTTAATCAACACAATTTTTGCCTCGTTTCTTGTTACCGGCAGTGTGTCTTGGTTGTATTACGCAGACCGATTGATGGAGTTTCCAACGGGGATGTTGGGTGTGGCCTTGGGTACGATTTTATTGCCGAGTTTATCCAAGCATTTTGCGCAAAACGCGCATGAAGAATATAACAAACTGCTGGATTGGGGGCTGCGCCTTACGCTCTTGCTTGCGCTACCCGCCGCACTCGCACTGGCCTTGCTTGCGGTACCTTTGATCGCAACTTTGTTTCATTATGGTAAATTCAGTGCGCTTGATTTATTCATGACGCGCGATGCGTTGGTGGCGTATAGCTTCGGTTTACTCGGCTTAATTATGGTAAAAATATTAGCCCCCGGCTTTTACGCACGGCAAAATATTCGCACGCCGGTTAAAATTGCCGTGGCCACCTTGGTGCTCACGCAGTTGATGAACTGGGCATTTATTGGCCCTTTTAAACATGCCGGATTGGCGCTTTCAATTGGATTGGCGGCTTGCTTTAATGCGGGATTGTTGTTGTACCACTTGCGCAGAGGGCGCATCTATATACCGCAACCCGGCTGGCCGCGCTTTTTGATACAGGTGGCGCTGGCTTTGACGGCGATGGGGGGCGTGGTGTTCTGGGCGATGGGCGACCCGCAAGCTTGGCTGCACATGCGTGCAACGGCTAAGGTTTTACATTTGTTCGTCTTAGTAGCGATGGGCGCTACGACTTATTTTCTGGCTTTATATGCGCTTGGGCTGCGTTGGCGGGATTTTATGAAACGTGGCGCATCTTAAACCCCGCAACGGCGGTATCTTTAATCCGTTAAAATTCGAAGCTTATGTTTAGTTTGTTGAATCTTGATCCCGGCCTTGCACGCGATTCCGCACCGTGCGCACTGACCATCGGTAATTTCGATGGCATCCATCGCGGCCATCAAGCCATGCTCGTGCGCTTGAAGGCGGCGGCCGTGGAGCGCGGTTTACCGGCGGCGGTGATGACCTTCGAGCCGCATCCGCGTGAAGTGTTTACACCGGAGTTAGCGCCGGCGCGGCTGACCAGCCTGCGTGAGAAAATCGAATTATTCAAGCAGCATGGTGTCGAGCGTTTAGTGTTGGTGCGCTTTAGTCCGCGCTTTGCACAATTGAGTCCACAGGAATTTATTCAGAAAATATTACTTACGGGCCTGCAGGCACGTTGGATTTTGGTTGGTGACGATTTTAAGTTTGGTGCTAAACGCGCTGGCGATTTGGCTTTGTTGCGGCAGGCGGGTGCACAATTTGGATTCGAAGTTGAAAATCTCAGTAGCGTGTTAGTGGATAACGAACGCGTTTCTTCTACCGCCGTGCGTGCGGCGCTGGCACAGGGCCATCTACAGCAGGCGGCGCGATTTCTCGGCCGCCCTTATAGCATGAGTGGACGCGTGGTGCATGGCGATAAGCTGGGCCACGAGTTGGGTTATCCCACCGCGAATGTACAGATGAAGCACAACAAGCCGCCGTTGTCCGGCATCTTTGCGGTAGAATTAGCGGGCTTAGAGGGTGCGCGTTTACCGGGCGTGGCGAGCTTGGGTGTGCGCCCGACGGTTAAGACCAACGGTGCCGTAACCTTGGAAGTGCATGTCTTCGATTTTCACGAGCGTATCTATGGCGCCCATGTCCGAGTGGATTTTCTGCACAAGTTACGCGACGAAGAAAAATTTCGAGATCTGCCGACGTTGATTGCGCAGATCGAGCGTGATGTGGTCGAAGCAAAAAAATATTTTAACGATGCTGGCACAAAGAAGTAGCGCTAAATAGCGCTACTTTTCCGTACCGGTGTCATGGTGGTGATGATTTAAAATGGCTGATTATAAAAACACTCTAAACCTTCCCGACACTACGTTCCCCATGCGCGGTGATCTAGCCAAACGGGAGCCGGGGATGCTCCAAGGCTGGCAGGCGCGCAAGTTGTATGAGCGCATCCGTGCAACGGCCAAAGGGCGCCCAAAGTTTATTTTGCACGATGGCCCGCCGTATGCGAACGGCGATATTCACATCGGCCATGCCGTGAACAAAATTTTGAAGGACATCATCGTCAAGAGTAAAACCTTGGCAGGCTTCGATGCGCCGTTTGTACCCGGCTGGGATTGCCACGGCCTACCGATCGAACTGCAGGTGGAAAAACAGCACGGTAAAAATATTGATCCGGCCCAATTCCGCGAACTATGCCGCGCTTATGCCAAAGAACAAATTGAGCGCCAGAAGCAAGACTTTATTCGTCTCGGCGTGCTGGGCGAGTGGGATCATCCGTACCTTACGATGGATTTCCAGTTTGAGGCCGACATCATACGCGTACTCGGCCAAGTGCTGGAAAAAGGTTATCTGTACCAAGGTTCCAAACCCGTGCATTGGTGCGTCGATTGCGGCTCGGCGTTGGCCGAGGCGGAAGTGGAATACGAAGACAAAACTTCACCCGCAGTCGATGTCGCGTTTCCGGTCAAGGATGCCGTAGCGTTGGCCGCCCTGGCTGGGATACCCGGCTTGGGTGCCGATACCTACGCCGTGATTTGGACCACGACACCCTGGACGTTACCGGCGAACCAGGCCGTGTGTTTGCATCCGGATTTTTACTACGACTTCGTTAAAACACCAAAGGGCACACTCATCCTTGCGCGTGATCTGGTAGAAGCCTGCATGCAGCGCTACGGTTTCGAGTCTTGGGAAGTGTTGGGGAGTGTGCAGGGCGCTACGCTCGAAGGCGCTTGGCTCAAGCATCCATTTTATGTCCGCGAAGTGCCGCTGATTTGCGGCGATCACGTTACGCTCGAAGCCGGTACCGGCTTAGTGCATACCGCGCCGGGTCATGGTCTGGATGACTACGTGGTGGGGCAAAAATATAAATTAGAAGTGGATAATCCGGTTGGCGATGATGGTAAGTTTTACGACAAAACGCCGCTGGTGGGTGGTCAGTCGATTTGGGCTGGGAATAAAACCATTATCGAAACACTCACGCAATCCGGACTGTTGCTCAAAGAATTCAAACTGAAGCACAGCTATCCGCATTGCTGGCGCCACAAAACCCCCATTATTTTCCGCGCCACACGGCAGTGGTTCATCGGCATGGAGGTGAAAACCAAGCACGGCACACTACGCGGTAATGCCATGAAAGCGGTAGCCGCCACGGAATTTTTTCCGTCCTGGGGGCGGGCGCGTTTGGAGGCGATGATTACAAACCGTCCCGACTGGTGCGTATCACGCCAACGCAGTTGGGGTGTGCCGATGCCGCTATTCGTGCACAAAGAAACCGGCATCCTACATCCGCGTACGCAGGAACTGATCGCGCAAGTAACCGCGCGCGTCGAGCAGTCGGGTATCGAAGCTTGGTTCAGCCTCGACCCTAAAGAACTATTGGGTGATGAGGTCGCTCAGTATCGCAAAGTCACTGACACGCTCGATGTCTGGTTTGATTCCGGCGTAACCCACGCGTGTGTATTGAAGCGCCGCGAATACCTTAAGCATCCGGCGGATCTGTATCTGGAAGGCTCGGATCAACATCGCGGCTGGTTCCAATCCGCTTTGCTGACCGGTTGTGCTACCGACGGCTATGCACCGTATAAAGCTCTGCTGACGCATGGTTTCGTGGTCGACGGCAAAGGGCACAAAATGAGTAAGTCCAAGGGTAACGTCGTCGCGCCGCAAAAGGTGATCGACAACTTGGGTGCTGATATTTTACGGCTGTGGGTGGCGGCGACGGATTATTCGGGTGAGCTGACGATCTCCGACGAGATTCTCAAGCGCGTGGTGGAAGGCTATCGGCGCATGCGCAATACCTTGCGTTTTTTATTGGCGAATGTGGCGGATTTTGACTATCAGCAACATGCGCTGCCAATGGAGGAATGGCTGGATATCGACCGCTATGCTTGGGTCATGATGACCGATCTGCAAATCGAGCTAGAGCAGCATTACGCGCAATATGAATTTCACCAAGCGGTGCAAAAGTTACAAAGTTTCTGCTCGGAAGACATGGGCGGTTTTTATCTCGATATTTTAAAAGATCGTTTATATACGGCGGGCAAAGACTCCAAAGCGCGGCGTTCGGCGCAGAATACGTTGTTCCACATCAGCCACGCGTTGACGCGCTTACTCGCGCCTGTATTGTCGTTCACCGGTGAAGAAGTGTGGGCGGTGCTCACAGGGAAAACGGACGATAGCGTGTTTTTGCACACTTGGTATGAACATGCCTTGCCCAAAGATGCCGCGAGTTTGCGCGCTAAATGGCGCGCTTTGCGCGAGATCAAAACCGAAGTAGCCAAGCAGTTGGAAGAAGTCCGCGTGTCCGGCAGTATTGGCTCTTCCCTGCAAGCCGAATTGGAAATCCATGCTAGCGGCGCGAAACAGGTTTTATTGCAAGGTTTGGATGACGATTTACGCTTTGTACTTATCACCTCGCAAGCCAAAGTCGTGGCGGTAGCCGATCCGGCGCATGAAAAGATTGTGGTGACCCCCAGCACCGCTGCGAAGTGTGAGCGCTGCTGGCATTATCGTGCTGACGTAGGTGCCGATCCGGCCCATCCGGGTTTATGCGGGCGTTGCCACTCCAATTTATTCGGCGCGGGAGAAGTGCGCAGCCATGCCTAATTTAATACGCTGGCTGTCTCTGAGCCTGCTCGTGATCGTGCTCGACCAAGTGAGCAAATTTTGGATCAACGGCGCATTTCAGTATGGGGGCGGCGTTGCGCTTACGTCGTTCTTTAACTTGGTGCATGCGCATAATACCGGCGCAGCGTTTAGTTTTTTAGCGGGCGAAGGTGGGTGGCAACGCTTTTTTTTCATTGCGTTGGCCTCTGCCGCTTCGCTGCTGATGGTCTATTTGCTACGCAAGCATGCGGATGAGCGCTGCTTTTGTCTGGCGCTAAGTCTCGTGTTGGGTGGTGCCCTGGGTAATTTGATTGACCGCGTGCGCTTCGGCTATGTGATCGACTTCTTGGATTTTTATTACGCAGGATGGCATTTCCCGGCGTTTAATGTGGCGGATTCAGCCATTACCTTGGGTGCGGTGTTGTTGATTTGGGACAGCTTGCGCAACAAGGAAAAAAGCGCTGCGTGATGCGTGCGTTCTGTAGAAATCCCGATCTGTGAATCATCTGGAAAACACCGTCGGCACGGGCGATACTATTGTGTTGCACTACAAACTATCCAGCGCTAATGGGACTGAAATCGAAAGCACGTTCGAGGATGAGCCGATTGAAATTACGCTCGGACAAGGTGCACTGGCGTGGAATCTGGAAAGCTGTTTACTCGGTCTACCCCCGCACGAGCGCCATGTATTTTTACTGGAACCTGCCCAAGCTTTCGGCTGTTTCGACGAGCACCTGATTCAACGCTTGCCCCGCAGTGATTTCCCTGCCGACACCGCGTTAGCGCCACAGATGGTGATGGAGTTTCAGTTGCCGAATGGCACGTGCATGCCTGGCACCATTCAAACAATCGATGAAAACGAAGCCGTGGTGGATTTCAACCACCCCTTAAGCGATTGCCCGGTGCGCTTTGAAGTTGAAGTCTTAAAAATTACGCCTGTGGACTCGTTTCCAGCACCGGACTCACATTAATGGCATGCGCGCCTTTTTCACCTTTCGCGATTTCGAAGGCAACGCGCTGGCCGTCTTTTAAAGTGCGGTAACCATCCATTTGAATCGATGAAAAGTGTACAAATAGATCCTCGCCCTCATCCGGCGCTATAAATCCATAACCTTTGCTGCCGTTAAACCATTTGACGATACCGTTGGCCATACCGACTCCTCCTCTTTAGTTTTTGATATGAGCTAAAACATTGTTATCATGAACAATTGCCGCTATTGATAAACGATTTGGTTAAATTATGCAAGTGTTCTTAGCTAACCCGCGCGGCTTCTGCGCCGGTGTTGATCGCGCCATTGAAATCGTCGAGCGGGCACTGGCCCAATACGGTGCGCCGATCTATGTTCGACATGAAGTCGTACACAACAAATACGTGGTGGAAGATCTGCGGCGCAAGGGCGCCGTATTTGTGGATGAGCTCGAAGAAGTGCCGAGCGGCAGCACTGTTATATTCAGCGCGCACGGCGTATCGCAAGCGGTGCGCCAAGAAGCGGAAGCACGCGGCTTGAAGGTGTTCGACGCGACATGCCCGCTCGTGACCAAAGTTCACGTTGAAGTCGCGAAAATGCGCGCGAGCGACAAAGAAATCATCATGGTCGGCCACAAAGGGCATCCCGAAGTCGAAGGAACGATGGGCCAAGCCGCCGGTGGTATGTATCTCGTAGAAAAACCGGAAGACGTGGCCGCACTGACGGTCAAAGATCCAAGCAACTTAGCCTTCGTTACCCAGACCACGCTCTCGGTCGACGATGCCGCCAAAATCATCGAAGCCCTTAAACAGCGCTTCCCCAGTATCCAAGGCCCAAAAAAAGACGATATTTGCTACGCCACCCAGAACCGCCAAGATGCCGTGAAAGCACTGGCGTTACAAAGCGACGTAGTGATCGTGGTCGGCTCGCCGAATAGCTCTAATTCCAATCGTTTACGCGAAGTGGCGGAGTTGTTGGGAGTTCCTGCTTATATGGTGGATACCGCAGAGGATCTGCGACCGGAGTGGGTTGCGGGGAAAGCGCGCGTGGGATTGTCGGCCGGGGCTTCGGCACCGGAGGTTTTGGTGCAGGAGGTGGTGAATCACTTGCGCGTTCTGGGAGCGCAAGTGATACGGGAAACGCAAGGCGTGACAGAGCGTGTGGTGTTTCCCCTGCCGAAAGATTTGGTGATAAAAATATTGCCAACCTAAAGCGCGCTCTCCTTCGTTTATGAAATTATGGGCTTGGGTTTTTATACACGCATCCCTACTTTGTCCAACAGTCCACCGCTGATGCCGTCCCGCCACTCATTGTTTTATTCCCAAGGTTATCGAGGACGAATGTGCCGCATTTGTCGTTGGTTTGGCCGCCGAATGGTGCGGCCTGCAAGCTAAAGGCAGCGACACTAGCAGAAGCCACGCTCAGATCATAATAGTGCGAGGCCGCATCCGGTATTGGATTTGATGGGTTGAGCGTATACCCAAGATCCGTCATGCCGGAAGCTAAAACATAAGTATTTTGGATGGTGTAAAAACGCCCCATTCGACTTGCTAAATCTACCAAGCCATTGACAGCCGTTGTGCGATGTGACTTGAGAACGTAACTGCGATAGGACGGCAAGGCAACGGCGGCCAGGATGCCCACGATGGCGACTGTAACCATGAGTTCTATCAAGGTAAAGCCTGATTTGGTGCGAGTTTTCACCGTATTTCCTTCCAAGATATCCGTCGAGCACTAATGCCGTTTTGCGGATTAATTTTGACGACATTTGGCGTGCCGTCGCTGGTTTGTGTGACTAAATAAGGCACGTTGCCGACTGTGACCACTCTTGTGGTACCGACAGCGTTAATCATGATGCCAGCAATTGACCCAGATGAGGTGGGAGCGAAAGATCCGCTCGAATTGGCGAAGAAGTTACTCGGTAGCCCGCCGCCGGAGTTAATGTTAAACGCCATCGTCCAGCCGGTTTCGAGCGTAGGATTGCACTGACCTGCTGTTGTAGAGGGTGGAATGGTCGTATTTAAAACCAAAGCGCCATCCTCAATGATAGGATTATAGATGGCCTGTTCGTTAGTGGTTGGTAAATCAAAGTACCAACCATACTGATTATTGCCGGGGGTTGGCGAGGTGCAAGTAGCGCTACCTTGCCAGCAGACATTATTGGTGGAACTGATTGTACGGAAGCCTAACGGTACACCGGCACCACCGGAGGTATTTAGTGTTGTCGTGGAGACCTGACTCAGAAGGTCTGCACGGGCTATTGGTGAAGACGGTGGCCCCGTCAATGCGCCATACGAGACCCCAGAGGCTGGGATGGTCACCAACGATGCCGTCGTAGAGCCGTTATTCCACGCGGTCATGTCCCAGTCCCATATTCCGTAGACGGTCTGAGTACCGGTAGAGTAGGTGTCTGATGCCGTAGCGGTAACCGGTGTTTTTTGGCCAGTGCCGAACATCACTATGACCCGATTCGCACCAGCCGTGTTTGTCGCTGCAACCGCGATTTTAGTAGTGATGGGCTGTATAACGGTGCCAACTTTCGCAGTGAACAGCGGAGTTGGCGAAGTGCCACCGAACTGCGAGACGGCCCAGTCCACTGGGTTGCTGCTGGTGAGGTCGAAACGCCAAGCGTTGCCCAATAAATCACCGGCATACAGATAATCGGTGACGTGATCACCATCGAGGTCGGCGGAAGCCACATAAGCGATGCCGTTCGGGTTGGTAGACGAACCTATGCCAGTATCCAGCCAGCGAAAGGCGAGGGTTGGACTGGTCGCGGGGCTCACCGGCGCGGTAACCAAGCCGATGAATATACCGGCATGCCCTGTGCTGCTGCCGATGCCGTTGCCGAAGATGATGGCCCACTGCCCATTGTGCAGGCGACGGATCAGCGGTGTGCCCACGGTGTTGCCCAGGTAGGAGCCGCAAGCGGTGGGGGTGGTAACACAGGTTAAAGTCGCTGCGGTCCAGTCGCCCCTGACCAGGGTAGATGCGTTAGTTTCGCTGAAAAGGCTTGGATCGCTAATGTCGAGTGCGTAGATTTCCGCGCCGCCAGTCCCTAGACCACCCACTAGCCAAGTATGCCAAGTACCGTTGTAGAATAGGTCCCCAGTACCAGGGGTGGCATCGACGAAATAGCTGTGGCTATAGAGAGGATCGGTCAATCCGACGACATTGGCGTTGGCGAGTACGCTGGATGGCATGAAACCAATGACTTCAAGGCCATCGTTGTTGGTACTGTCGTAGCTTCCGTCCGTTTTGAAGTTACCCGATCGAAAGCCGTGAAGCAGGCCGTCATTGCTGCCTGAATACACTACGTTCGTGCGGGTGGCCATGTTGCTTGCATACGTGCTGTAGGGCTGGGCACCGGTGGCGTTTTCAGGAGCGCTTACGCCACCATAGAATGCATCGTTAAATGGCGATGTATATTTCAGGTCGGGTCCACCTACCCAAGTTGGACTGGAGTTGATGATGTCACCCAATACGCTCGTGCGTGCCCGCAACGGACCAGGGGTGGCCGCCAATTGTTCCTGGGTTCGGTCGCCACGCAACCAATCCAAACGCTTAGTTCCTAAGCTATCCGTAGAGTTTAGAATGGTTTTCTGTGCGGTCGTGATGTTTAGCCATTCCAACGGGATGCCTACCAATGCTGATGGGTCCCACGTCAGGAGTTGCCGTCCGTTAGTTGAGCCTGCCGATGTCGGTTGCGCTGGGTTGGTCGTACTGGTAATTCCGGTGTTCGTGCATGCGCCCCCGGTCAGTACACAATTGGCATCCCAATTGGCTGTGGCGACGGAGGGCGTACCGCTACTATTTACTACTAGTGGGTCGGAGACGAGCGAGCCCCACCAGTTATTGGAATTGTAGTACGCCAAGTAAATTTGTGTACCAGTTTTAACTTGCCCGGATTGAATCGTGTTAGCACCCACGCTACTGGCGGATTCGTTAGTTTGGGCCTGGAAACAGGTAATTTCATGCACATTAATGCTGCCGCCCGTCGCTGCAGAAAAACCGAATCTAAAGGTCGATGGCAAAGGGCCGTTTGAAGCGGTAATCGACTGATTTGTCAGCACCGGCTGAAAGGCACCGCCATTGTAGCTGTACAAAAAGGTTAATAAACCCGTATCTGAAATAGTTAGTTTGTAGGTAATAGGCCAGCCACTCGTTCTAGTAGAAGCGCCTTCTGCAGCGATCAATTGACTAGAAGGTAACACCCAGTAACCGCCTGGAATCGCCGCATAGTCCGGGACCGTAACGGTGGTTAGTGTGGTTGACAAGACTTTAGTAGGACTACTAGGGCTCGAATAATTCCAGACTCCACTAGACGCGCTGCTGACGGCGGAAGCCTTTTGCGTGGTTGAAAGCGAAGAAGGGTAATAAGTCGAGTTGTATGCGTTCAGATTACTATATGTCGATATATTCGTGCCAGAAGGAAACTGCAACTGAGGATAATAGCTAAACGCGCCAGTGCGGCACACGCTTGTTACTAAATTCTTCTGGATGGTACTGTTCGAACTTGAAGGGAATTGATTCGGATAATTTGCGCTTAGCCACGCCCAATTAACATTGCCCGCACCGCGCAAGCCAATCCGGTTGGGTTGGTAGTAACGTCCGCTACCGTTGCTTTGCGTGGCATTTGGGCTACTACTAAAGCTATTTGTCCCATTCGCAGTCGAAACACCAGTAATCGTACTGTTGGTATTAAGGATGCCGGTACTGGTATTGTCACCTGAGTTTAGAAAGTTCCCGTATTCGTCAATCCCCAGGCCAAGGTAACCATCAGCCAAGCCGTTATAGATGGAGTTGCTATTGGAGCAACTGTAACCAAGGCTTCCCCCAAGGGCGCCAGCAGTTGTGAGCACCGGTGTAGGCGCACTCGTGGTGCCTCCATCCGTTAGAAAGAAACCAATGCCGTCGGCACCATCAAGCGCTGCTCCGCCGCTATCACCACCGTAGGTATAAGTTGTGAACGTAACTTGTAATCCTTTGGTCGATGGGAAAGAAAAATTGGACAGAATGGCACCGGTTTGATTATATAGTGCCGGTGTCAAACGTAGCGCTCCACTGCCAGCAGCGTCGGTCGGTGAGGTGCAGGCGGGTATGGCTCCAGGTCCGGGGGGCTGGTTGCCGGCGGTCAGGCAGGCGTAATTGAGCGCCATCCAAGAGTTCGCGGCGGTGGTTCCGGTGAAATTATCCTTTATCGGAGTTATCGTCGCCGCAAAGAGCGTACCAGAACAAGTCAGCGCAAACAGCGCTGGGAGCAAGCTGAGTCGTGCGTTTAACATGTCATCCCTTTCATTTTATGGATTTCCCAGATTGCTAGTCTGAACACTGATCTGATAAACGGACTGCAATACTGCGGCCGCGTTGGCATTGCCGCCTTGAGCGGCACCCGTAATCGAATAATACGAGCCCGCTGCCGTCTTTCCGATGTACTGGATATAGAGAGTCGGATTAGCGTAATACTTAGCATCACCATTTATTGCAGTGCCACCTGTGGTGGACACGCTCATACCCGTGGGTATGTAGTTCATTCCGATAGTCCAGGGAAGCGTGGTCGGGCTCGACAGAAGATTGTTGCTGCACACCTGTGGAGTGTTTGTTATCCCCAAAGTGGAGGAGCACGCTACGCCGGTAGTCGCATTGCCGGGCCGTGCCAGCCACCACTCCGCGTAATTAACCGCAGTTTGCGCGGCATCGAACGCTCGGCTTTTTTCGCGGAGATTGCCGGCTATTGTTTGATCCAATGTGAACCCGTTAAACATGGTCAGGCCGAGTATGGTCATGATGACCAAGAAAATGAGGGTGATAATGAGTGTAAAACCGCTTTGTCTCATGTCAAAGCCCATTCATGTAAGAAATTGTTCGCGTGAAACTCACGCTCGCGGGTTGCGAAGGCTGTCCGGCCAGCGGGTTAGCGAACTGGAGTGTGATGCTGACGGTTTTGACGGTAGTCCAGTTTGTAACTGCGGTTGCCGCTAGATATTCGGTTATCGAACCGCTCCCCGTTGTGTCTACGCCATAATGAACCGCCATCCCCCGCACACCGGCGACTAACGGGATGGCGGTACCGCTGTTCTCGATGCAGTTCAAAGTATTTGTGGCGGTGTTAACAAAAAAATAATCGGTGTATAACGTCCCGGAAGTAAGGCCGGCAGTGCAACCTTGAAGCGGATTAAGTGCGGAGGCGACAAAGCGGACGCTCAGGGTATCGGTGCCGAGTGGGCTTATCGCTCCGTAGCCGGTGCTACTCCCTGTGCCGGTAATTGATTGCCCGCTAAGAAATGCGCCGCCGGTAGTAGTTAACGAAGCCGCCAAAGCCGGGAAGGCTGCGGCAGTGCTGATGGTAGTCGGATTCGGTTGGTAACCCGCACCCTGAATACCGGAGCTTATAAATGTCATTGCTAAGCGTTCGCTGTCTTGAAGCGTGGACAATCCCTGTCTAGCAATAGAGGTTTGCCGCGTTGCTGAGAAAACCGTTACCAGGATGGCGACTAGAAATAACCCAATAGTGCTGGCCACCATGAGCTCGATAAGTCCAAAACCACGTTGCGCGCTCATTGCACGGTCACCAGAGTGGTATAAGTCTGCGTATTCGGCAGTGTGCTAGCGCTAATTGCGGTGTAATTATCATTCCAGCTTAGTTTGAGTCTGCAAACTGCCGGGGTGGTCGTCATGCAAGTAACTGTACCAGTCCCACTTGGCAAGGTGGCAGCCAAAGCCCCGCCCCAGTTTTGCAGCGTATAGTAGGCCATTTGCGAAGAGTTACAGACGGTGTTGAGACAACTTCCGCTAGTTGGGCCGCCGGTGATGGTGGTACCGGAGACCGTTATGGTGGGTGCTATGGCGGGTGCTGTATCCCAATATGCGACATTCGCCTGCATCTCGGCGGCCATGCTGGAAGCCAGTAATGCGGCAAGGCTCTGGTAGCGTGCCACCTCTGTATTGTTGATGGCTTGCAGTTGAATACCGGCAATACCCAACGCTCCCGCCATGATAATCAGCAAGGATATTAAAACCTCCAGCAATGAAAAACCGGATATTTTTCTTATAAATATGTGGTTCATGGGCATGTGGGAGGTGCTCCAGTCTTTATGGATGTTGTTCCGGTTGCAAAAGTAATGCACCGGCGAAGATTTTGATCGTCGTTGCTATCATGCAAGCTGACCGTACCTGTAAATAAGCCATATCCGATCGGACTAAACACGACTGGACCAGGTGCTGTGCCGCCAGTCAGCGTGTCGCCGTGCGTCACTCCACTGGAGATACGCAATGTTTGAGTTGCGGCACTTGGGATAGGGGCACCGACATAAACGACCCAACCGCTTGACCAATCCAAAGGAGATGCGGTGATGCACACGGGCACAGGTGCTGACGAATTCGCTGAAGGGCAGACATAAACGTTCTGACCGCGTTTGAGGGCTTCGCTTCGAGCGAAATTCATGTTGCCTTGCAACACATTGATTTCACTGTTCATACGCATACTGTTAATGATGTACTGAAATGATGGCACGGCAATAGTCAGCAGGATGACCAGTACCGCTATGGTGACCATCAATTCAATAAGTGTGAATCCCTTGTGTTGCATATATAGCCTAGGTGCTTTCCTGTGACGAGTATTCTTGTACGCTCAGCATACGAAAGTTCATGTCACTAAGAAAGCTCCTTCCGATTGCCGGTTGTCATGCGGGGATGAATGGATTTGTTAATTTCGTAGACGTAATTTGTTAATCTTTTATCATTTAAGGGGTTATAGCTATAAATCCGCACTACAGCGCACCGTCACCGGGCGATTTTACTCTTGGCCGTAACAGTTATTTTGTGGGGCCAAATGTTACTTGGCCAATTTCTCTAGAATGCTGTGCGAGCACACGAATGAATTCCAATCTCATAATCCCCCGAACGATTAGACAATGTCCATGCCTTGGTTTAATATATTCACATGGAAAAACAAAGCTATACTCGAGACAACATGGCAGATTTGCTGCGCACGCATGGGATTAATCCAACCCATCAGCGCATCGAGATTGCCTATGCTTTGTTTGGCCGTCAGGAACACTTGTCGGCAGATCAGATCATGGATGCGGTTAATGACCGGCATAGTGAAACTTCTAAAGCAACGGTCTATAACACGCTTAATTTATTTAAGCAGCAAAAGTTGATCCGTGAAGTTATTGTCGATCCGAGCAAAGTTTTTTATGACCCGAACACTAGTCCGCATCACCATTTCTTTAATTTGGAAACCAGCGAGTTAATTGATATCGACGCGAATGCGGTGCAAATTAACGGCTTACCGCAGCTTCCCGCAGGCATGGTGACCGAAGGCATTGACGTGATTATCCGTATCCGTCCTGATACCGAACCAGGGAAAACTTCCAACTCAACGTTATGAGTGATTTTTCGGCGCGTTGCTCGGCACCCTGCAAAGCTCTATAATTCCGCTCCTTCTTATTTGCCGGTGTAGCTCAGTTGGTAGAGCAACGCACTCGTAACGCGTAGGTCACCAGTTCGATTCCGGTCACCGGCACCAAAATTTTAAAAGACCATGCTGTCAGAAGCATGGTCTTTTTTACTTGTTGCGACAGGCTTGACAAAAACATTTCGATATAATTAAATATATCGAAATGAAAAAACAATATGAACAGGCTTTACCTGCGGCTTGGGTAGAAATCTCGAAAGTGTTTATTGCCTTGGGCGACGAACGTCGGCAGCGTATTTTGTTATTGTTTCAACGTGGCGAAAAACTCAATGCAGGCCAAATCGCCGCCGCGTGTCCATTAGCGCAATCCACGGTGTCGCATCATTTGAGAATTTTGCGTGAAGCCGGAGTATTGCAAAATGAAAAAATCGGCAAGGAAATTTATTTTTGGGTGGATTCAGCGCGCCTGAAAGAAGCGCTGACCGGTGTGCTCGAATATTTAAATCAAGAGATGAATTAAAATGCTGAAGACGCTGTTGCGAAGTGTAGTGCGCGGGTTGTTTAAGGTTGAGGTGCGCGGTAGGGCGGAAGAATTACGCGCGGAGCGTTTATTAATTATTGCCAACCACCAATCCTTTCTGGATGGCATTCTGCTGGGTTTGTTTTTACCCTACAACGCGGTATTCGTAGTACATACCACGATAGCAAAGCGTTGGAGCTTTCGGCTCATTCTGTCTTTGGTTGACTACTTAGCGGTTGACCCGGGAAATCCGATGGCGATGAAAGGCGTGGTCAAAGCAATCGAAGCAGGGCGGCCCGTTGTGATTTTTCCGGAGGGGCGTATCACCGTCACGGGCAGTCTCATGAAAATTTATGAAGGCCCCGCTTTTGTAGCGGCGCGCACGGGCGCGACGATTGTTCCCGTCCGTTTGGACGGGGCAACGCGCTCCTATTTCAGCCGTACCTCCGGCGCGCTGAAGAAACAATTTTTTCCGCGTATCCGCTTAACCATCTTGCCCGAGGCGCACATCGCAATGCCGGATGCACCCAGCGCAAAATTGCGTCGCAAAATAGCCGGCGAAGCCATGCGCAAAATTATGCAGGAAATGTTATTTTCCTCCACACCCCAGCGTACGCTGTGGGATGCCTTGGTGGAGGCAATCTGCGTGCATGGCCGTGCAACGCGAATAATGGAGGACATGCGTCAGATCGAATTGTCTTACGCTGAAATTTTACGCACAGCGCTTGCATTGGGCCGGATGAGTGCTCGGTTGGCACCGGAAAATGCGCGCATCGGCATTTTGTTACCGAATCTGGGGACAACCGTGTGCTTGATTTTCGGCATGTCGGCTTTTAAACGTGTACCGGCAATGCTGAACTACAGCGCGGGCGCACAAGGTATGCTCGATGCCTGCACCACCGCTCAAGTGCAAGTTGCAATAACCTCACGTAAATTTTTGGAAAGTGCCAAGCTCAGCGAAACGATTGCCGCCATGCCGGGTATTCGATGGGTGTACTTAGAAGATTTAGCGCAGACATTGACTTGGTTGGACAAACTTTGGCTGGCGGCATTTGCACAGTGGTTTCCGCATCTAGCCACCGTCAAAGTGGAGCCGGAAGACCCGGCGGTGGTGCTTTTTACGTCCGGCTCGGAAGGACGGCCAAAAGGAGTGGTGTTGTCGCACCGCGCTTTGCTCGCTAATGTCGCACAAATGTGTGCCGTCATTGACTTTTCACCCGACGATAAATTTATGTGCGTACTGCCGATTTTTCACGCTTTTGGATTAACGGCGGGGGCGATCTTACCGTTGGTGACAGGGACAAAACTTTTTCTCTATCCGTCACCGCTGCATTACAAAATTATTCCGGAAGTTATCTACGACCGTAATTGCACCGTGCTCTTTGGCACCAGTACCTTCCTGGGGCATTATGCCAAATTTGCTAATCCATATGATTTCTACCGCATGCGCTATGTGGTGGCCGGGGCGGAAAAATTAAATGATGAAGTGCGTAAAATCTGGTTTGAGAAATTCGGTATCCGCATTCTCGAGGGTTACGGTGCAACCGAGTGCGCACCGGTATTGGCGGTGAATACACCCATGGCGTTTCAACTTTGTAGTGTGGGACAGTTATTTCCGGGAATGGCGCATCGCATTGAGCCGGTGCCCGGCATCGAACGTGGCGGTGTTCTGCATGTAAGTGGGCCGAATTTGATGTCGGGTTATTTTCTATACGATCATCCGGGCGTTTTAGTCCCACCCAAATCCACGATGGGTGAAAACTGGTACAGCACCGGCGATGTCGTGGAAATTGACGCGATGGGCTTTATTTCCATTAAAGGCCGCGTGAAACGTTTTGCCAAAATCGCCGGTGAAATGATATCGCTGGAAATGGTGGAAAAAATCGCCGCGCAGGCTTCTCCTGACCATGTTCATGCGGCACTGAGTCAGGCCGACATACAACGCGGCGAAGCTTTAATCCTGTACACCACGGATAGTACTTTGAATCGCGAACGTCTCTTGGAGAGTGCGCGTGCGCAAGGTCAGCCTGAAATTGCGGTGCCGAAGAAGCTTTGGGTGCTGGAGTCCATCCCGCTCCTGGGCACAGGAAAAACAGATTATGTTACGTTGAAAAAAATGGCTGAAAGCACATGAAGCGACGCAAATTTTTAGCCCTAGCGGCGGGTGTCGGCGTGTTGGGCGGCGCATGGGCCTTATGGCCACGCCGAGCTTGGTTGAATCCCTGTTTGACGAAATTGCCACAGGCCATCGCTGAGAGTGCGCTGGTGCAAGCGGCCTGGGCGGGGATTGATGCACAGCAGGTTTGGGATTGTCATGTGCATTTAATCGGTATTGGTGATTCGCCGAGCGGCGTGTGGATCAATCCACAGTTGGATTCGGGGTGGCATCCGATACAGTATGCGCAAAAATTGTTTTATCTAAACGCCGGTTGCGTACAAAAAACGCCGGGCCGTGTGGATGAAAGCTATATCGAGCGTTTGCTTAATCTTGCCGAGGGCTTGCAGCCCGGCGCTAAGTTGATGCTGTTGGCTTTCGACCGCAACCATGACGAGAATGGGAAAGTGGATTGGGCGAACAGTAGTTTTTACACGCCCAATACTTATGCGCAGGCAATGGCGCAGCAGCATCCACGCTATTTTGAGTGGATCGCTTCGATCCATCCGTATCGTGCGGATGCAGTGACGGTGCTGGAGCAAGCGGTTCAGAGTGGAGCGCGGGCAATTAAATGGCTACCCAGTGCCATGAATATTGACCCGGCCTCGGCGCGGTGCGATGCTTTTTACCGCGCCATGGCGCATTACAATTTACCGTTGCTGACGCATGCAGGAAAAGAGCGCGCCGTAACCGGCGGCGCAGCACAAGATTATGGCAACCCGTTAAAATTAAGGCGTGCGCTGGACCGAGGTGTGCGTGTTATCGTGGCGCATTGCGCATCGCTGGGTGAGGATCGTGATTTAGATCAAGCTTCCAACAGCGCTACGTTGCAGAGCTTCGATTTATTCGCCCGAATGATGCAAGAGCCGCGTTACCAAGGGCGGCTGTTCGGAGATATTTCGGCGATGACGCAAAGTAATCGCGCCCCATTTTTAAAGAAAATCCTAGCTCGACCCGAGTGGCATGCGCGCTTATTGAACGGCACGGATTATCCCTTGCCCGGTATTTTGCCGATTTATTCGGCAACACAATTCGTGGATCTGGGGCTACTGGCACCCGAAGCTGTTCCGGTGTTGGATGTGATTCAGCAATACAATCCTTTATTATTCGATTTTGTGTTGAAGCGTTCCTTGCGATTGAACGGCACGCGTTTGCCGTCCGCTATTTTTGAAACCCGCCCCTTCTTCGAGCGCACGTCCTATGTCGACCATACCGCACAATAATCGCACACTATTTTCCGGTGCCATGCTGGCGGTGTTGACGGCGCAGTTTTTATCCGCGGCGGCGGATAATGCCTTGTTGTTCGCGGCGATCGGCTTGATTAAGGCGAACGGCTTTCCAGATTATTTTGAATCTATGCTGCAGGAGTTTTTTGCCGGTGCTTTTATTTTATTAGCGCCCTTTGTAGGGCCGTTGGCCGATGCTTTTGCCAAGGGGCGGGTGATGTTGATTGCAAATGCGATTAAATTTCTCGGGGCCGGCGCGATGTTCTTGGGTCTGCACCCTTTGTTGGCGTATGGCATTGTCGGGTTGGGTGCCGCCGCTTATTCGCCGGCAAAATACGGCATTCTGAGCGAGCTGGTAGCGCCGGAGCAGTTGGTGAAGGCGAATGGTTTGATGGAAGGCTCGACCATCGTCGCTATTTTGCTGGGAGCGCTCATGGGCGGTTGGTTGAGCGATCTATCGGTGCATTGGGCGTTGGGCACCGTGGCGGCTTTATATGCCGTTGCGGCATTGGCCAATCTCCGCATTCCGAAGATAGCGGCGGCGCATCCGCTACATTCATTTAATGTGATCACTTTGGTCAGCGATTTTTGGCACGCTTTAAAACAATTGTTTCGTAACCCGGACGCACGTTTTGCGGTACTCGGTACCAGTTTGTTTTGGGGTAGTGGGAGCACCTTGCGTTTCATGTTAGTGGCCTGGGTACCGGTCGCGCTCGCCATTGATGACAATCAGACTGCGGCTACTTTGAATGGCGTTGTGGCTATTGGTATTGCGTTTGGTGCCGCACTTGCCGCGCGCTGGATTAATTTGCAAACAGTGAATCGTGCCTTGGTTGCCGGATTACTACTCGGGCTTGGGGTGTGGGTATTTGCGGGCACGTCGAATTTATATCTAGCTATTGCCTTATTGGTCTTCATTGGGGCTTGCGGCGGATTTTATGTGGTGCCCTTGAATGCGTTATTACAGGAGCGCGGACATGAAACGGTAGGCTCCGGCCATGCAATCGCCGTGCAAAATTTCAGCGAAGGCATTGCGATGCTGATATTAGTTGGTGCTTTTACCGCCGCGCGTAAGGGAGGATGGGATGTCATTGCTTTAGCCCAAGGGTTTGGTGTTGTGCTTTTAATTCTCATGGCTTTGCTCACCGTGGGTAGACTAACGCTCTGGAAAACCAAGGCACAGTAGCGCGTACAGCGCAGTACGCACCTACGTTCTTGGTCTCAACAGATCCCGTCAAATAATCGCCATACCTCGAAGCGGACTGAGCGCGTAAGACGCGCCTTAACGTATTCTGCGCGCTTGGTTAGCTGGCATGAATTCTGCTTTTAGCTAATAAACTAATAAACCTAATCCATCGATCTGAATAATATGCTTAAGTTTTTAACGACCCTCGGCTCCAAATCGTTACACCCACTCACCAATGTAGAAGCCGTGACACGCTGGATGGACTCGTTACCCTTGGGTGATAGCGTGAAGGCGATCACGGCGTTGACCAAACAAATTAAAGAATACAACGACCGGCCCATCGCTGCCGATAAGGAGCGCGTGGCCGTATTGTCGACGTTGGATCAAGCCGCGCAAGAACTATTAGAGATACTACGCCAACAATATTTGCAAAACCCGCGTATGTCGCGGGCCGTGGAGAGTCGGTTATGGAACGCGGTCAGTCTTTATTATCAAGAAATTTTACGTGCTTATCATTCCCATATCATGGAATACATCGGCAATCCGAGCAGCAGCAAAATTGCGGCAAACATTCCGCTGTTGACGGCGCGTGCGTTGTGCTACTTCGGGCTGGATGCTAAATGGAGTTACTACCGCTACACCCGAGTGAATTCTAAGCTGTGGAAGCGCATGCACAATTTGTATCACTTCGCGGAGTATGAGGAGTTCGAGACACGCGCCCTTAAACTTTATGAAGCCGAGGACGAAACCAGTATTTTAAAGCTCTACCTGCAATCGCTCATGTTGGAAACACTGAATACCGGCAGTCTGACGCCGCGGCAAATTTATTTGGTGGAACGTTGGTTGCCGATGCTGGTGCAGGGTATTCGCTTGGAGTCGACGCACAAACCGGGGCACCATGTATTTTACGTGAACCTCGAAGAAAATCGCGGGGCGCGTCGCGTTCGCCGCATTATTCCCAGCGAAACGTTCCGCTATTGGGATTCTTCCGGGCTCAAAGATAAGCTCGATGCTTTGCGTAGCCAACTTTCCGCAGGTGTCGTTCCGGCCAAGTTGGGGCTTACGGAAGATTGTAAATTGCCGACCTGCCTAGAACTTTTAGAGCGCATTGCCGATTACTGGTCGCCCATCGGTTTAAAACGAACGCAACGTGCCTCTAAACGCTTAGACACGATGAAGTCGATTGAGGTTGTGCGTGGGTTGGGCGATATTTGCGTGAATGTACGTGCTGATAATGTGCAATCGCAACGCGCTCAAGGCGGGAAAGTATCGGACGGACTGAGCTACAACGAAATGGTCGATGTGCATCTGTATGGTTTTATAACGCAACGTACCCAAACCAAAGTGGGGCAAGGTAAAAAAGACGACAAAGTCGAGCACGTGATTGTGCACGAACGTTGGGTGATGGAAAACGAAAGCGAAGCGGGCTACGGGGCGCACATTAATGACCAAGCGGACGATTGGGTACGCCTGGGTAAATTAGTCGGACTCAAGGCCGAGAAAAAAGGGCACTGGAATATTGGAGTGATCCGGCGCTTGCAGCGTACGCAGTCGAACCAGCAGTATGTTGGAATTGCGGTTATTGATGAGCATCCCGTGACCTTGTTACTGCGTGCGGAAAAATCCGAGCAACGCCCACTTTCCGTCGATGGATTGGACAATGTCGATACTCTTGATCTTAAATTACCTTTTCCCGCACTGTACTTGAAAGGTGCCGGATCATCCGCGCAAACCGATGCTTTGATTTTACAAAGTGCGGAGTTTTCCAACGGACGCGAACTGTGGTTTAACGCGCGCGGTACGATCTACCATATTCGACTGAAAAATGTGCTGGAGCGTGGTGATGATTGGTTACGCACTTCATTCGAGGTGGTAGGTAAGCAAACCATAGGCACCGATAACGCTACAGGATCGCGTGCAGCCATTGGCTAATGTCGCGAATTTCCTCGGCGCACACGCTATGCGCCATCGGATAGGTATGCCAAGCAATGGGGTACGCTAAATGATTCAGTGCATCGCACGCGATCCGCGCAAAAGCGAGTGGAACAATATCATCCTGCGTACCGTGCGCCATAAAAATCGGCAGGTCACGGTTCGCAGGACTGGCTTGGGTCGATAATTGTTCGCGTAGACCTAAGTAGGAGGAAAGAACCAAAACACCGGCCAAGCGCTCGGGATAGCGCAACGCACAGTTGAGCGCAACATTTCCGCCTTGTGAGAATCCCGCGAGCACAATGTGCTGCGGTGCGATACCACGTTCGATTTCGCGTGTAATGAGCTTGTTCACGTATTGCATCGAAGCACGCAGACCGCTTTCATCTTCGGGAGCCGCTTCGTGCAAGCCGATGATGTCGTACCAAGAGGGCATTACATGCCCTCCGTTCAGTGTCACGGCTTGTTCTGGTGCGTGCGGAAAGACAAATCGTATTGCGGGTAAATGGGTGCCGCCCATTTCGTCGACGAGGGGTAAAAAATCATAACCATTCGCACCTAAGCCGTGCAGCCAAATGACGCTGCGACGCGCTGGCACGTGTGTGATAACTTCCAACGGCGCGGTATAGTGGAGTGTCATTAGAGAATTTAAAAAGATAGGGCTAAAGTCGGCTAGTGATGTCGGGCGAGTACATCAAAGCTTAGGCGGCAATAGTCGGTCGTTTCTTCGAGTATTTTTTGTGGGCGGATGGTGTAGATCTTACCTTGCGCTTTAAGTTGCAGCAGATGCCCCATCGAAATACTTTTGCTCGGGATCAGCAGGCTACGCACAATTTGCGCTTGCGGCATTTCTAGTAAATAGACGGCTTCGATGTGATTTTTTTCAGGCATTTCACTATTAGGTAGCGCGTGCAGCTCAACCAAAATAGGTGTTTGACACAAGGTTTCAATGCCGACATAGGTTTTGCTGGCGGGGTTGTTATTCATGCGCCGTACCACGCCGATCAGAAAATGTGGGGCGTTTTCCGGTTTTAGCCCCGTCAGGGAGCCGATGCGTAAACCCGCGTTACCGGAGGGATTAAAAGTAACGCCATAACCCGTAACACTTTCGTTTTCCATAATCCACTGTTCCAATACCGGTTTAAACAATGCCGGACTGCTAGGGGTATTGATATCGATGGGAGTACCGCCCACCGTTTGCCCGATCACTTGGTAGCCGATCATTTCACCTTTGGGTTTACGCTTAATTTTGGCGCCTGGCTTCAATTGCGCAATGATATCGCGTAGGCCTTGTACCACATGCACCACTTTTACATTGGATGTGCGTTCATGCTTGCGCTGTACATCTTTTTTCGACCAACGGCGCTCTGCAGTTTCGATGAGATCCAAGCATTGCGGGAGACGGCAATCTTCACCAAGACCGAGCCGGGCGGGGACTTCGCCGGCCTTAAGTTGTTCGATGTTTTTTTCGATGGTCACGACCAGCAAACCCACGCCCCAATAGCGGTATTTTTCACCCAGCATATTGCGCCGTAAATTGCGAGCCGGTTTGGCATCACCCAGATTCACGGCGTACAACTGGCGGTGTGGGCGGAATTGGTTTTCCAATGTGAGACTTTTGGCCCAGGTATCGAGCCACCGATCCAACTGATCAATTTGTAGCGGCAATAGGCTTTCGGGATTGGCTAGATGCAACATCTGCGGTTGCAGATACTCGGACAGGCAATGGGTGCTATCCGCACTATCGGGAAACAGTTTAAGTGTGATTTTATCGAAATTCTCACGCTCGGCGAATAAGTAAAGGCGGTGCAGGTTACGCCACACGGTTCCCTCCACGGGAAGATAGCGTAGGTGCGCCCATTTGGCTTGCATCGCATAGTAGTACAGCGCGCGTGCGGTCATCACGTGAATTGTGGGCCAAAATTTGGCACTCGGATTTTGCGCGAAATTACGAATACAAATTTGGTAGGCCACGGCCATTTCATCCCAAAAGGCCAGGATGCTCGGCAAAAAGGTGCGCTCAATCGCGTGCGAGTCCTCCGCAGCGGCGAGATAATCACGGCATAGATTGCTTTGTAGTCCCTGCGCCTTTTCATTGAGGTAGGTGCAAACCTGGATGCGCTCCTTGAGCGGCATTTTTTTATTTTCGTTAATGGACGATAAAGCACGCACAATTTCCACGTGCGCGCGATGAACATCCGCCAACGGCAACTCTTGTACCCAGATAGTTGCGGATTTTAAGTCGCCGACAGGATCGTCGGACTTTTTGCGCAAAATTGCGTTAATGAGACCGCCAAAGTCGAACATAATGCTAACGGAGTAGTGAATTAAAGAAGATAAATTTATTGCGCCCGCCTGAATACTAATACATGGAGCGGGAGAGGGCAATAGTGCCGAAGTGATTGAAGCCGGAATTAAATGATAAAGGCATTGCGCGTGGCAAAGCCCCGTGCCGTCGCAACGCTAAGTGTTTATGCCTGTTCCCTTTGTAGGCGCTGCATGATGCCGACTTCGTCGGTAGGGCTAAAAGAATAGGGGTAGAGCGACGTTTCGTTAACGGCATTTTCCATCATGCCGCCGAATTTTCGCAATTGGATTTCCACGTAATCGGTTTCCAAGCGCAATAACACAGCCGGGGCTTTTACGCGGGAACATTGACGCTCATCACCGATTTGGCGAAAGCCCAACATGCGCTGGTAGAACGGAACATGGCGCGGGTTTACCTCGATCAGAATATCGGTACAACCATTGAGTTGGCGCGCGTGGATGTAGGCGATATGAAAGAGCGAGGCCAAGACATTGCGTGAGCTTACGCTTTGATCGACCGCTAATTTTGTAATTTCGCACAGCACACGTCCTTGAGCGCGCAGTTGATCGATTTCACACGGATACATCGCTGAGGCAGACATGCCTTCGATGGAGTCGATGCCTAAGGTCAGCGTTCCAATCGCATGCTCAGACGAGAACACGGATAAACAAATATTGTTGGGGGTATTATTAATCGTGCTGGAATGAGTTTCGTAGCCACGCCAAGAGTACATTTTGCGGATGAGCAGATTCGCGGATTGGGTGTGGGCGGTCTCGCGGGTCAGACGAATTTTGAATTTTTGTTGCGCCATTTGCACGCTATTCAACGCCTCACCCAGCGGATTTGCGCACATTGGCTGCAAAACAGAGTACCCATCAATAGAAACAATGGTGCTTGCGCCGATCATCGACTTGCGCTTTGGGGCCACAGCTCTAGGGGAAATACCTAACATTTCGACATCCTTCGTCATAAGCGCCTGCATGTAATTTTTATGGATGCAACGAATATGCCAAAACCAAAAAATTTATCTAAAGAGTAATCTTAGTGCTTGTTGTAGCAGGCAAAATGGTACCTGTAATAAGCCTTGGATACTATTACTATATCCATCATATTCGTGGGTGAATGCTATGTGTTTGACAAAAAACGTCATTTATTGAACATCCCGCGTAAGTTTTTGGGGAAATTACGGCGCTGGATTGCATACAGCACTCACGGATGAGTTTTAATCGTGGGTCCACCGATTAATTCAATGCAATAGGGCACGGCTGCGAATACGCCGTCTAACGTTTCTTTGATCGCTTTGGGTTGGCCTGGAAGGTTTATAATCAAGCACTTGCCGCGGGTTACGGCCACTTGTCGGGAAAGAATCGCGGTGACCACATATTTTAGGCTGACGCTACGCATGAGTTCGCCAAAACCATCTAATACCCGATCCGCGATGGCTAACGTCGCATCGGGCGTAACATCACGCGGTGCCGGTCCGGTACCGCCGGTGGTCAAAATCAGGTTACAACCCACTTGATCGACTAGCGCGACTAAAGTTTGTTCAATCAACACCTGTTCGTCCGGGATGAGGCGTGTTTCGGCGCGCCAGGCGGATTGGAGGGCGCTCCTTAGCCAAGCGTTTAACGCGGGGATACCTTTGTCTTCATAAACACCGGAACTTGCGCGATCACTGACGCTGACTAATCCGACAATCAATTCCTGCACCATAGCCTGTACCTATAAAAAATAGTTGATGGGCGATTCGTCCACATTAAACGACATTAAAACGGGCGGCTGTCTTTTGAAGACAAAGGCACCGCAGGACATTTTGTTCGATTAAATTTAGGACGCATCGCTCGTGGGGGTTGCTTGCTCTGTTTCGCGCAACCAGCGGAATAGGGCGCGAAAATTGGCCAGCGGGCGGTTTGCCGCCTGCTCTTTGCGGGTGTTGCGGATCAGCGTGCGCAGTTGTTGCGCATCGCAGCCGGGGTGCACATTCAGGTATTCGCTGAGGGCGGCATCTTCCGCCAGCAGGCGGTCGCGCCAATATTCGAGACGATGTAGGCGCGTAGCCTCTTGCTGGTTCACACCGTTCCAAGCGTCCATTTGATCTTGAATCGGCGCAGCATCGACACCGCGCATAATTTTTCCGATAAATTGCATTTGCCGCCGAATCGCTTCGTGCTGTTTTAAGCGCTTAGCTTCCAGAACGGCATCCAGTAACGACTCGGGAAGATTTAATTGCTCAATTTGGGATTGTTTGAGCGTGACGATCTCAGCCCCCAATTTTTGCAGGCTGGTCATCGCCTGCTTACGCTTGGTTTTGCTCGGGCCTTCTACTTCGTCCATATTGTTCTCTGTGTATCCTGGGCATCGCCCAGGGCGGTCAAAGTTGCTATGATAACCACTTTTTACCATTTATCGGGTAAGCCGTTAGAAAGTAGCCGTGGCCGCAAATAGTTTTTCTTATAGTATCGAGCAGCTAAAACAAATCACTCAAGACATTTTGCAGCAAGCGCAGGTGGCGGGTGCTACCGCTTGTGAAGCCGAGGTCAATCAAGGCTTCGGGCAGAGCGTTACGGTGCGCTTAAACCAAGTCGAAACGATTGAATACAACCGCGATAAGGGCTTGGGGGTGACGTGTTACTTCGGTCAGCAACGCGGGCATGCCAGCACCTCGGATTTAAGCGCAACGGCCATCCGCGATACCGTGGCCAAGGCGCTCAGCATCGCCAAATATACCGCCGCCGATGCTTTTGCCGGTTTACCCGAACCGGAATTATTAGCGCGCGATCTCCCGGAACTTGATTTATATCATCCCTGGGACTTATCGGTCGAAAAAGCCATTGAACTGGCGCAAACCTGCGAATCCGCCGCGCTGGCGGTGCATCCCAGCATTAATAATTCCGAAGGCGGCTCAGTATCCACGCAAGAATCTTTGTTCGTATATGGCAACAGTCTGGGCTTTCTGGCCGGCTATCCCACTTCGCGCCAAGGCATCTCGTGCGCAGTGATTGCCGAATCCGAAGCTGGTATGCAGCGCGATTACTGGTATTCAGCCGCACGCTCCGAAGAGCAACTGGAAAGCGCCGCCAATGTCGGGCGAATTGCCGGTGAACGTACCTTACGCCGCCTCAATGCGCGTAAATTAAAAACAATGCAGGCACCGGTTATTTTTGAGGCATCGATTGCCACCGGCCTACTCGGCGGCTTGGTTTCAGCCGTCAGCGGCGGCAATTTATACCGTAAAACCTCTTTTTTGCTGGACAGCTTAGGGCAAAGCGTCTGCGCGCCTTTAGTTCAAATCGTGGAACGCCCGCATATTAAGCGTGCCTTGGGTAGCTCTCCTTTTGATAGCGAAGGCGTGGCCACAAAAGCACGCGATGTGGTGCGAGACGGAATATTGCAAGGCTATTTTCTGTCAACTTACTCGGCGCGTAAACTCGGCATGCACAGCACCGGTAACGCCGGCGGCTGTCATAATTTAATTCTCGAAAGCGGTGAGCTTGATTTTGCCGCCTTGTTGAAAAAAATGGGAAAGGGTTTAGTTGTGACTGAATTACTGGGCCAAGGCGTTAATCCGGTTACCGGTGATTATTCGCGCGGCGCGGCCGGATTTTGGGTAGAGCAGGGCGAGATTCAGTACCCGGTGGAGGAAATTACGATCGCAGGCAATTTAAAAGATATGTTGAAACAGATCGTCGCTGTCGGTAACGACATCGTGATCCGCGGTTCACGTCAGAGCGGATCGATCTTGATTGAAAACATGACCATCGCCGGTGATTAGAGCAGGTTGGGTGGTGAGCCTCGTTCATCCCGAAAAACTAAAAGGATACCAATATGCAACGTCGTGCATTCATAAAAAGTGCGGGCATTGGCCTTACTCTAGGCACTACCGCCACGCTGGCTCATGGAGCCGAACCCGAGGTGAAATGGCGCCTCGCATCGAGTTTTCCGAAGAGCTTGGATACGATTTTCGGCGCGGCGGAACGCCTCGCTGATCGCGTTGCAAAACTAACGAACAATAAATTTCAAATCCGTGTTTTTGCCGGTGGTGAATTAGTGCCGGGGCTGCAAGTGTTGGATGCGGTCAGCCAAGGTACGGTGGAATGCGGGCACACGGCCAGCTATTACTATGTAGGTAAAAACAAGGCATTTGCTTTTGACACGGCCATGCCCTTCGGGCTGACTGCACGCCAGCAAAATGCTTGGATCTATCACGGGGGAGGTTTGGATTTACTGCGCAATTTTTTCAAAAATTATGGCGTGGTAAATTTCCCCGGTGGGAATACCGGCACGCAAATGGGCGGCTGGTTTCGTAAAGAAATTAACAGCCTCGCCGATTTAAAAGGCCTCAAGATGCGCATCCCCGGCATCGCCGGTGAAATTATGTCGCGCCTGGGTGTGGTGACGCAGACTTTGGCCGGATCGGATATTTATCCTGCTTTGGAAAAAGGCACCATTGACGCAGCCGAATGGGTCGGGCCGTACGATGACGAGAAACTTGGTTTTTACAAAGTCGCTCAACACTATTACTACCCGGGTTGGTGGGAAGGAGGGCCCAATCTCTCCTTCTTGATTAATGCGAAAGCGTGGGCCAAACTTCCGGCAACCTATCAAGCCGCTTTTGAAGTAGCGACGGCGGAAGCGAATTTACACATGCTGGCGCAGTACGATGCTGAAAATCCTGCCGCGCTCGGACGCTTAGTTCGAGCCGGGACTAAGCTGCGCCCTTTCCCTCAAGACATTATGTTGGCCGCTTTGAAAGTGGCCAATCAACTGTACGCCGAAGAATCCGCCAAAAATCCAGCGTTCAAAAAAATCTACGAGCCCTGGAACCGTTTCCGTAATGACCAGTTTCAATGGTTCCGCGTGGCGGAATTGAGCTACGCCAATTTTACGTTTAACCACGTCAAGTAATGGCCGGTTTATGGAGTTGTCTTTGTTGGACGAAATTCATGCCGCCCTGGAAAGTAGCTGTAAATTTGAAGTAATTTATATTAAGACGTGCAAATAAGGCATCGGATGTGTCGGCGTATACGATGCAAATATCTCCCGGTTTACGCGACTAACGCACGCACAAAGTTGCGGTTGAAGTGTAGCCGTGATGAGCTGCACCTTCGTTATTGGTATATGTAGGTTTGGTCGGCACGTTAATATTGTTGGATGCATCGGCAAGCGGCGCCGCCCATGCGCTAACCGAAATGTTGCTGTAAATATTGGTTGATAACAGCCGATTCATAAAGCCAATGACTTTTACCTTGTGCATCGATAATTCTCAAACACGGCACTTTAACTTGTCCCCCGCCTTGCAGTAAGTCAGCACGATTTTGTGCATGATGCTGGGCATCGCGTAGATCGATATTCAGCGACAGCGTTTTGACGGTGCGCCGTACCTTGATGCAAAAAGGACAGGTCTTGAATTGATACAGTGCGATCATTTTGCATCGTTGATCGATGGTCTCTTGGGCTTCAGGTGTACGCACCACGCCTTTAGGGGTGCTGATGTACTCCCATAACAACATAAATGGGCCGAGTACGATGCGTAGAGTTTTGAAGAATGTTCTAAAAATTAATTTCATAACGAACCCAAATGATTGTCAAATTGAAGTTTAAACGGCGAAGTACTTACGCGTCACGTTTTTTATGTTGTACGCCAATATGTGACGTACCACGCTGGAGTGCTAAGTCTACTTGTTTTTGCCGCTCTGCTGCGCGCGCCCGTTTGTCTTCGGACAGGGTGTCAAAGCAGCGCGGGCAAGAAACTCCGGCTTGGTATTTTGGCGAACTGCGATCTTCCGGTGAAACGGGGTAGCGGCAAGAACGGCATTGATCATGTTCACCCAGTGTCAGGCCATGCCCCACCGCCACGCGCTGGTCAAAGACAAAACATTCGCCTTCCCACAGGCTTTGCGCGGCTGGAATTTTCTCTAAATATTTAAGAATGCCGCCTTGCAAGTGGTAGACATTTTCAAAGCCTTGTTCGAGCATAAACGTCGTGGCTTTTTCGCAGCGAATGCCGCCGGTGCAAAACATTGCCACCTTTTTATGTTTTTTAGGGTCCAAGTTTTGGCGCACATACGCTGGAAAGTCGCGGAAAGTAGCTGTTTTCGGATCGACCGCTCCACGAAAAGTACCGATGTCGCATTCGTAATCGTTACGCGTATCGACAACTAAAACGTCGGGGTCGGAAATTAAGGCATTCCAATCTTCCGGTACGACGTAGGTGCCGACTTTTTCATTGGGATCAATACCGGGTACGCCGAGCGTTACAATTTCTTTTTTGAGGCGTACTTTCATACGGTAAAACGGCATCTCTTCGGTCATGGATTCTTTGTGTTCCAGTGTAGCCAAACGCGCATCGGCGTGTAGAAAGGCAAGTAAGGCATCGATATCGGCACGGCTACCGGCGACGGTGCCGTTAATGCCTTCCTCGGCTAATAGAATCGTGCCTTTGAGGGCGTGCGCCTCACAAAATTCGAGCACCTGCGCGCGCAGCGCACGGCAGTCCGGCAGTTTGGCGAATTGGTATAAAGCCGCGACGATCAATGGGCTCATGTTGGCATACTCTGCATGGCTAACACTTAGGGATTGAAGTTAAAGGGGGCGGGAGTCACATTTTGTTCTATCGGTATATCCAAGTGCAGCGGTATATCCACTTCCACTTTTTTCGTGCGGATACCGGTTAACTCCGGGAAAGCGATAATCAGCGCCACCATTAAAATTTGGATTAATACAAAGGGTACTGCACCCCAATAAATATCAGTGGTTTTAACAGCACCCGTGAGTTTGCCGGTGACTTTGTCTACATAGTCGGTTTTAGGTGCGACGCTACGCAAGAAGAATAAGGCAAAGCCGAACGGTGGATGCATGAAGGAAGTCTGCATATTCACCGCAAGCAATACGCCGAACCAAACCAAATCGATGCCGAGCTTCTGTGCGACCGGCGCGAGCAGCGGTACTACGATGAAGGCGAGTTCAAAGAAATCCAGAAAAAAGGCCAAGAAGAAAATCAAAAGATTAACCACGATCAAAAAACCGAGCGCGCCACCGGGCAGATGGGCCAGTAATTGATCTACCCAAAGATCGCCGCTCACCGCACGGAACACCAAACCAAACACCGTGGAACCGATCAAGATAAACATAACGAAAGAAGATAATTTGGCCGTCGTGTCCAAGGCTTGTTTCAGCAGTGGTAATGTTAAGCGGCGCTTAAGCAGGGCCAATACCAGCGCGCCGCTGGCACCCATCGCGCCGCCTTCGGTGGGTGTCGCTATGCCGAGAAAAATTGTACCGAGTACTAAAAAGATCAATAACAGCGGCGGCAGTAAAGTCACGATGGCATGCAGCGCCAGCTTGCGCCCGTGTAAGATGCGCACCGCGAGCGGTAACGCCGGTGCAGCTTCCGGTTTAAACCACGAAACACCGAAGACATAAACGGCGTACATTCCGGTCAGAATTAAACCCGGATAGATCGCCCCCTGATACAGCAGGCTGACCGGGCGCTGTAGTTGATCGGCCAGCACAATTAAAACCAAACTAGGCGGGATAATTTGCGCCAGCGTACCGGCGGCAGCGATCACGCCCGTGGATAGCCGTCGGTCATAGCCGTAGCGCAACATAATCGGCAAGGAAATTAAGCCCATCGAAATGACTGAAGCCGCAACAACACCGGTGGTCGCCGCGAGGAGTGCGCCGACGAAAATAACGGCATAAGCGATACCGCCGCGAACCGGGCCGAAGAGTTGACCGATGGTGTCGAGTAAATCTTCAGCCATACCGCTGCGTTCCAAAATCAAACCCATAAAGGTAAAGAAGGGAATCGCCAGCAGTGTTTCATTGAGCATGATGCCGTAGATGCGATATGGCAGCGCGCTGAGTAAATTAAGGGTCAGTAAACCTTCATGAATACCCAATAAGGCAAACAACAAGCCATTCGCCGCGAGGGAAAACGCGACGGGGTAGCCCAGCAATAAAAAAATCACCAGCCCGGCAAACATGAGCGGTGGAAATAGATCGGGGCTCATGAATGTCGCTCGGGTGGTGCCTGTGGAAGGAGTGTTTCGCTCAAGGGCGTGATGCCCAGTAAAAATCCGATACGTTTGATAATTTCCGAAACACCCTGCAAGCCAAGCAAAACAAAGCTGGCCGGGATTAGGGCTTTAGCGGGCCATAATATTAGGCCGCCCGGATTGTTCGACCATTCTTGTGATTCATAGGATTCCAGAAAGAATGGCACTGCGTAATACATCATCAGTATGCACAGCGGCAACAGAAAAAACAGTGCGCCGAAAATATCGATCCAGGCTTGCGCGCGCAGGCTAAGGCGGCTACTAAGGACATCGATACGCACATGCTCGTTTTTGAGCAAGGTATACGCTGCCGCCAGTAAAAATACGGCAGCAAACAGACTCCACTGGATTTCCAACAGGCTATTGGAACTCATATTGAAGGCCTTGCGCACAATGGCATTGCCCGCACTAATCAGTACCATGAGCAATATCAGCCAAGTAGCCGCGCGGCCAATGGCTTGGTTCAAGCGGTCGATGTATTGCGCGAGTATTAGTAGGTGTTTCATGGTAAGTGGATGGAAGGTGCTT
Organism: Betaproteobacteria bacterium; assembly: GCA_043783305.1. Taxonomy (GTDB): domain Bacteria; phylum Pseudomonadota; class Gammaproteobacteria; order Burkholderiales; family Thiobacteraceae; genus RBG-16-58-11. Next base: position 15,652 of record JAYVZN010000096.1, on the reverse strand, counting down.
CAAAAGGCTTAAGATTATAGGCGGACCGACGCTTGCCGTCGACGAGTGGTCTCTGCCAGACAAGCAGCAAGGCCACCTTCTGGGTCAAACATTCTACATGCGTGGACCATCAAGCGGTGTTTGCCAAGCGCGTTATACAGCGTCGGTACGTTGCCGGTTTGGTGCGCATCACCAACGTTAAGCGAAAAAATCACTACAGTTGCAGCGTAACTGTGGCGATTCCGCCACGGCTTTTGCGTGGAGCCACTTCCTGATTTCACGCATCCCAAAAAATCCGAATGGCACCTTTACCTGTAGTAGTTTCGACTTGATCTGACAGTAAGGCCTTGCCAAAGGGCGGGGTTACCCGGTTTGATATAGGTGCGAATCTTAATCAAACAATGCGCGCAAGCGCCTAGGAGTAACCCCATGAATAGTTTTCAACAGAACGTCATCAAACACAAGTTTGGCCTGCTGAATCTGGCCGTCGAACTTGGCGTGCGGACTCTGTCGTTGGGCATCTCAATAATGAAAACGCAACTGAGCAATCAGCAGAGCATCACCCTCAACGCGATAAACCATGCGATGCTCGTCTGTTATGCGGCGGGACCAGAAACCTGATAGCGCGTGCTTCAATGCTTCCGGCTTGCCCACGCCAGAGAAAGGTTCACGTTGGGTTTCGCGTATTAGCTTATTAATCCGTTCAACCATGCGTTTGTCTTGTTTTTGCCAGTAGAGGTAATCTTTCCATGCCTCATCAGCAAAAATCAACTTCACTTTGCCAGCTTCCGCTCAACGCCTTTGCCGGCGCTCAGTTGTGTTGCCGCCGAAAGAAGGCGCTTGGCGTTAGTGGGCGTGCGCAAGAGATAGGCAGTTTCCTCAAGCGCTTTAAAATCTTCGAGCGAAAGCATTACCACGGCCTGTTCTCCGTTGCGGGTAATAATCAGGGCTTCGTGGTCGTTACAAACTCTGTCCATAGTGCTGGCGAGGTTTGCGCGAACAGTGGTATAAGTCATTGCATCCATGTGAGGTCTCCAAATGTGTACGTGTTACTGTACATAATAAAACAACAAATGTCCAGTCTGCCGGTGAGTCAGCCGCCCAACCCGCATTCGAGCGGGACCGGCTATATCATGTTTTTTTAGGCATGTTTATATCATTAATATTTAGGGCTTCGTTCCATAGCAGTGTGGCCGGCCCCTTTAACTTCGTTATGTTGATAAATAAACCATGAATGAATCCGATCTGAAAGAGATTACGAGCAATCTTGATCAGTTGGTCGTAAAGTGCTGTTCTGGTGAAATCCCTTTTGATGCCTTTCTGAAGGAGTATGGATACCCTATTGGAGAATATGCATTAGACGGTCATGAATCTAATGAAGAAGAGAAAGTCTTGCTGAGGAAGTTCGCCAATTCGCTAAAGTTGCATATGGAAATTGCAGAATCTGTTTTAAACAAATTATGTACAACTGAGCAGGCTAAAGAACAAGCGTATATTCAAGCTGGAAGAATCGAGCCAAATGAAGGGTTTCTTCTATTGAAAGAGGCTGCGGCTAGAAATGGCCTTTAAAAAGCAACATAACAAGTCAATCGAGTACGCCCGCGAAAAGCGCGGGCCGGACGCGCATAAGACGCGCGCCGCTCATTTCGTTCGTTGGGCCGTATGAACACATGTCCTAAATGTGGTCAGCGGGCGAGCATTGTTCGTCTTCTCCTCATGACTCGGAGGCGACCGTATCAGTGCGGTAGCTGTGGTGCCAAGTCATTTTTGTTGCCCAGGCACAATACGGTAGCTGCCCTGATGACAATTTGTGTTGTGCTCATCTGTGCATTGCTAGTGGCACCACGCATTGGGGTAGGTTTGGCGGTGGCGGCTTTCGTGCTGCTTTATCTTCTTCTTGGGCCAATAATGTTGTTTTTTATGAAGCTGAGGCTTGTCAATCCATGAGCGTGCGGCCCAACAATGCGCTCCAGCCGATGCGCTTTGCGCGCGGCTGAGCTTAGACGTTGAGGCTGTAGAAAAACTACCTGATAAAAAATTGAAATGGTGATGAACAAAATTCGACCTCTCAAAATGCGCTGTAATCGACGATCGTTATATCGGGAGGGGTTGGAAGACCCTCATAAAATGATATGCTCGACCACTCAAGTAGTTTTTCTACAGCGTCGTTAGGCCACAAAGTATGAACGCTGAGCATTCATCGGTCGAATCGAATCGCTTGTGGGACTTGTTACCCAAAGCAGTCAGCACAATCGTTTCCCTTTCTGCTCTTGGGTATTTCGTCGGCTGGAAGGAGACGCAGGCCTATTACACATCAATTGGCGCAAGCTGGGCCACAGCATCAGTACCGCCACTAATCTTGCTTCAACAAAGCGCGAACACCATCGTTGCCATCATATTTGGTGCCTTCTACTCTCTGGTTCTACTAAACGATAACAAGATCACCACACGCAAACTAAGCTGGGCTTGCGCAATCTTCCTCCTGGCTTCTTCGGTATGCCTTATTGCCTCCCAAGGCACATTTGGCCAGCTCCAGTCCACAGATGCCTACACGTTTGCAACCATTGGATCAATGTTGTGTGCTGTGGCTGCTGGCATGACTGTGGCTGAACTCTACGGGAACACGAAGGCAATTCAAGCGTCACTGTCGTCGGGGCATCTTTGGCTTATCTACTGGATCGTGCTACCAGGGCTCTTCTGGGCCCCTGAGCGTCTAGGTCAAGCGCAGTCCTTGCGCGACATGGACCTAACAAACTCACCATTGCCTTTTGTAGCAGTTGAATCCACACAACCTGCGAGCGCTTGGCGGCTGGTGCAACTCCTTCAAGACAAAGCGCTGCTTGTAAAACTTGATGCGAAAGAGGGCCAAAGGCAATTCAGAGTGGTTGAAGTCAAAGACATCCAGTCAATTGCTGCCACGTCATCATCAAAGATACAAAAATGAACTATGACCTAACATTCGTTGGGCATTAACGCAAGCACGGAGGTGTTCGTGGAAACAAAAGATGTAGTGACCCTGGTCATAAGCATTCTGTCGACGCTCGCCGCCGTCGCGGCTGTAGTCTTTGCCAGAAGAGCAGTTGACAGTCAGCATCATGTCCAAGCGTGGGCCGTGAACCACGCATTACTCCTTCGCGCGGCAGAATTTCTGGTCAATAAACCTGAATTGCTCAGTCTACATGGAGTCACCGCCGAGAAGTTGTCGGATGACGGGATTTCGGTTGAGGAGTTTGTCTACATATATATTCATCTTGATGCTGGAGCTGCCCATTACAGAATCACTGACGATAAAGACGTTGAGCTAACTTTGTTCAGAAAAAACTTCATCCGCAACCCAAAAGTAAGAACAATGTGGAAAAAATATCTACGCGAAAATTTGTTCAGTTCCACGCCATTTTCGCTTGCTGTGGATGATTATATTGCTGAGATTGAGACTGCCCAACAAAGCGCTCCAGCCGACTCCGCTAACGCTCCGCCGCTGAGCTAGTCGTTGGGCATCTGGGAACAAGTACGGGAAATCAAATTGATATGAACAAGTTCGTCAAAGTGGTGTTGGGAGTTATCGCGACTATCGTTCTGGGTGCTATTGGTAGCGGTCTTTTGGAACGTATGCTCGGGCCGTTCTTGGATTGGTTAACGCGCGCAACTGTCGGCTTGTATGCATCTGCCTTTAGTACCTATCAAGACTCCATTTACGCTAACGCTGCGAAGGGATTTCACGAAGAGCATTCTTTGGTGGTTCACACTCTACTCATTGGAATGCTGCCCTTGCTCTACTACATGTTGCTTAGACGACATCCAACGGCAGTTCGCGACCCCAATGATCCAATTCGTATTTTCATACGCTCCCGAAAAGGTTACTGGCTAATCATGTTGTTAACCATTGCAATAGCGTTTGGAACGATTTTTACCTCACTCAGAATCCGGCACATTAACGAGACAATCACATTCTCGTTAGCTTCAATGGAAATCGTTCGTCCCTTTGTCGGTGAGCAACGTTACGCAGATCTTCGATCACGCTACTTTGCAATGCGAACAACGAAAGATTTTCGGGGAATCTATGAAGAAGTTGTGGCTGCTGCCAAAGAGCATCACCGTCAGCTACCGGATTACGAGCCTTTGTAAATGCCAACGAATAAGACCGCCTATTTCAGCCAGAGCCACGAGATGCTCTTCGATGCACATGCCCGTGCCTTCGCCGCCTTAGGCGGCGTGCCGCGACGCGGCATCTACGACAACATGAAGACCGCAGTCGACCGGGTCGGACGCGGCAAGGAGCGCACGGTCAATGCGGGCTTCACCGCCATGTGTAGCCACTACCTGTTTGAGTCGGATTTCTGCAACCGCGCCGCCGGTTGGGAGAAAGGCATCGTCGAGAAAACGTGCAAGACCGGCGGCGGCAGATCTGGCAAGAAGCAGGTGAGCGCCGTTGGGCAAGCCTGGATGAGCCGCAAGCCCTCTCGCTAGAGTTTAGAGCGGGGTTATCGTGCTAAAATGCGCTTTTTTCAAACGACAATCGAGTTATCCATTATGTTCAGTTACAGCCAGACTATTCAAGCCACCGACCCTGATTTATGGGCAGCGATGCAGGCCGAGAGCCAGCGCCAGGAAGATCATATTGAATTGATTGCTTCCGAAAACTATACCAGTCCAGCCGTGATGCAGGCGCAAGGCTCGCTCCTGACCAATAAATATGCCGAGGGTTACCCGGGAAAACGCTACTACGGCGGCTGCGAATATGTGGACATTGCCGAACAATTGGCCATCGATCGCGCCAAGACCTTATTTAAAGCTGAGTACGTTAATGTGCAGCCGCATTCCGGTTCGCAAGCGAATGCCGCTGTGTATATGGCCATGCTGCAACCCGGCGATACTATATTGGGAATGTCGCTGGCGCATGGGGGACATTTAACCCACGGTGCTGCGGTGAATTTTTCCGGTAAGTTGTACAAAGCGGTGACCTACGGCTTGCACCCGGATACGGAAGCCATCGATTACGACACGGTGCAAAAACTTGCAACGGAGCACAAACCCAAGATGATCGTGGCGGGCGCTTCGGCGTATTCTTTAGTCATCGATTGGAAACGCTTTCGCCAAATTGCAGACAGTGTCGGCGCTTATTTATTTGTGGATATGGCGCATTACGCTGGATTAGTAGCGGCGGGTGTCTATCCGAGTCCGGTCGGTATTGCTGATTTTGTAACGACCACAACGCATAAAACTCTGCGTGGTCCGCGTGGCGGCATCATCATGGCCAAGGCGGAATTTGAAAAATCGATTAACTCCAGTATTTTTCCTGGTATTCAAGGCGGGCCTTTAATGCACGTGATCGCGGCTAAAGCGGTAGCGTTCAAAGAAGCCATGAGCAAAGATTTCAAACATTATCAAGAGCAGGTTATTGCGAATGCGCGTGTGATGACTAAAGTATTGCAGGAACGCGGCCTGCGTATTGTTTCCGGGCGTACCGATTCCCACTTGTTTCTGGTTGACCTGTGCGCGAAAAACCTGACCGGTAAGGATGCCGAAGCCGCGCTCGGTCACGCGCATATCACAGTTAACAAGAATGCGATTCCGAATGATCCGCAAAAGCCGTTCGTCACCAGCGGTATTCGTATCGGCACTCCTGCGATGACGACACGCGGTTTTAAGGAAATCCAGGCTGAACATTTAGCAAATTTGATTGCGGATGTGTTGGACGCGCCAGGGGACGAAGCTGTTCTTGCGCGCGTGGCGACCGATGCGCAGGCGATGTGTGCGAAATTTCCGGTATATGGAAAATAAAGAGCAGGCACCAAGCGTAAGAGGTCAGGGCAGTACTCTGACCCGTGGAGTCTGATACATGAAATGCCCCTTCTGCGGTGCAATGGATACCCAGGTCGTTGATTCGCGCGTCAGCGAAGAAGGGGATAGCATTCGCCGCCGCCGCCGCTGCGTTGGGTGCAGCAAACGATTTACCACGTATGAGTATGCTGAACTGCGCATGCCACAAGTGGTGAAACAAAACGGCATTCGTGAAGAATTCAATCGCGAAAAATTGCGCACCAGTTTTGTCCGCGCGCTGCACAAGCGCCCGGTACCGACCGAATACGTCGATACAGCGATTCAACACATCGAACAAGCGCTATTGGCCTTGGGCGAACGCGAAACTCCCGCGCGGCGTGTCGGCGAGATGGTGATGGCAGCGCTGTATAAATTGGATACCGTGGCGTATATCCGCTTTGCTTCGGTGTATCGCAGTTTTCAGGATGTGGAAGATTTCCGCGAGGCTATCCAGGATATCGACGGCGGTACCAAACGCGCCAAAGTGGTCGCCAAGTCAGAGGCCCCGCCGATCACGAAACCACCGAAGACGGCGAAATAGATTTTCGCTGTGTATACCGCTGACGATCATCGTTTTATGGCCCAAGCTTTGCAGTTGGCGGCGCTGGGGCTGCATAGCACCAGCCCCAATCCGCGCGTTGGTTGTGTCATCGTGCGCGAAGGCAAAATTATCGGCGAAGGCTGGCATCAGCGGGCCGGTACTGCGCACGCCGAAGTGCATGCGTTGCAGCAGGCGGGAGCGGCGGCGCGTGACGCTACGGTGTACGTTACATTAGAACCTTGCTTTCATCAGGGGCGCACGCCTCCATGCGCCGATGCACTGGTGGCGGCTGGGGTCGGACGTGTGGTGGCGGCGATGGTCGATCCCAATCCGCAAGTGAATGGACGTGGACTGGCGCAATTACAGGCTGCCGGTATTAGCGTGGAATACGGCTTAATGGAAGAGTCAGCGCGGGAATTAAATCTCGGCTTTATCGCGCGCATGACGCGCGGTCGCCCTTGGGTGCGTTCCAAAATAGCGGCGAGTATGGACGGCAAAACTGCATTAGCGAATGGAGTCTCGCAATGGATTACCGGCGCGGCGGCACGGCGCGATGTACAGGCATGGCGCGCTCAATCTTGCGCCATCCTCACGGGTGTGGGCACGGTGCTGGCCGATGATCCGCAATTGAATGTGCGCGATATCGAAACACCGCGCCAGCCTTTGCGCGTGGTTGTTGATTCGCAGCTACGCACACCGCCCAGCGCGAAAATATTGCGCGGTGGCGCGTTGATCGTCAGCGCGATGGCGGACGCATCAAAAATGCAAGCCCTGTGCGATGCCGGAGCCGAAGTGTTGGTCTTACCCGGCACCGACGGTCGAGTTGATTTAATGCGCTTGCTGCAGCGGCTGGCCGAGCGCGGCGTGAATAATTTAATGGTGGAAGCGGGCGCTCGTCTAAACGGAGCCTTACTTGAGGCGGGTCTGCTGGATGAGTTGGTGATGTATTTAGCCCCAATGCTGCTGGGCGATACGGCGCGTGGTTTATTTGCACTACCGGCCTTCAACAAAATGGATGAACGTAAAAATTTAAACCTGCGCGATGTGCGCCAAGTGGGAAACGATATGCGCGTGATTGCGCGGGTAACTTAAACATGTTTACAGGCATTATTCAAGCTATCGGTACGATCGCGCAAAGCCAAGCGCACGGTGCCGACGTACGCCTCTCCATCGCGGCGGGCGGACTGGATTTGGCGGACGTGCAATTGGGCGACAGCATTGCCGTTAATGGCGTATGCCTGACCGTCGTCACGAAACATGCAACGAGTTTTGATGTTGACGTGTCAGCCGAAACCTTGCGCTGCACGATTGGTTTTGCATTGGACGACGCGGTGAATTTAGAAAAAGCGCTACGCCTTGCGGACCGTCTCGGTGGCCATTTAGTAAGTGGGCACGTAGATGGAGTGGGTTGTGTGCAGCGTTTCGAGTCGGTGGGCGATTGTTACCAGTTGCAAGTAGACGCGCCCCCGGCCTTGGCATGTTTTATTGCGACTAAAGGTTCGATCACCATCAACGGCGTGAGCTTGACGGTCAACCAAGTGCAAGGCGATCGCTTTGAAGTGAACCTGATTCCACATACCTTGGACAGAACCACCTTGAAGCAGATACAGCCGGGTAGCCGTGTGAATTTGGAAGTAGACTTACTGGCGCGTTATGCCGAGCGCTTATTGCACTACACCCCGGCTCAGCCCGTGATGGAATGAGATTCGCTGTAGGCACGGCGAAATGCGATAATACGTCCCCGCAAGATTTTAGGAAGCATTTAGCTGCTGCGTTTTTATGATTAGCCCAATACAAGACATTATCGCTGAGCTTAAAGCCGGAAAAATCGTCGTCCTGGTGGACGAAGAAGACCGCGAAAACGAAGGCGATCTCGTGATGGCGGCCGAGTTTGTAACACCCGAAGCCGTTAATTTCATGGCCAAGTATGGCCGTGGCTTGATCTGTTTAACCTTGACCGATGCGCGTTGCAGGCAACTGGGTTTGCGGCAAATGGTGGCCGATAACCAAACGCCGCACGGCACGGCCTTCACTGTATCCATCGAAGCCGCGCAAGGTGTGACCACCGGTATTTCTGCCGCCGACCGTTCTGTCACCATCCAAGCCGCCGTCGCCAAAGATGCCGACGCTAGCAATATCATTCAGCCCGGACATATTTTCCCCTTGCGCGCACAACCCGGTGGCGTGTTGGTGCGCGCCGGTCACACCGAAGCGGGTTGCGATTTAGCCGCGTTGGCAGGTTTGGAACCGGCCTCCGTTATTTGCGAAATTTTAAAAGACGACGGCACCATGGCGCGCCTGCCGGATTTGATCGAATTTGCGCAACAACACACGTTGAAAATCGGCACGATTGTCGATTTAATTCACTACCGTTCGCAGACCGAATCCCTAGTCGAGCGCGTTGCTGAACGTAAGGTCGAGACAATTTACGGTGCCTTTCAACTCGTCGCCTTCCGCGATAAAACATCGGGTGAAATTCATTTAGCGATGGTCAAAGGTATGATCGATCCGGATCAGGAAACATTGGTGCGTGTACACGAGCCGCTGTCGGTGATCGATTTTCTGGACGATACCGGTAGTGAACATTCGTGGAATGTGCATCAGGCTTTAAAAACCATCAGCAAAACTAATGCGGGCGTGGTGGTGTTTTTCCGTCGCCCGGAATCTAGTGAGAGCTTGTTAGCGCGTTTTGACCTTTCGGCACCAAAAGTTTCGGCCAAGGTCGACTTGCGCGACTACGGCATCGGCGCACAAATCTTGCGCGATTTGAATGTACGCAAAATGCGGCTGCTCGCCGCGCCGCGTAAAATGCCCAGTCTGGAGGGCTTCGATCTCGAAGTTACCGGTTATTTTCTACCCCAGGATTGGGTCGATCCTTCCAACGAAACCGAGTGAGGACACTATGAGTAAAAAATACAACGACATTTCTGAAGTTGAAAAAGATCTAAATGGCGACGGCCTGCGTATCGGTATTGTCATGAGCCGCTTTAATATTGATATCGGCGAAGGCTTGTTGGGAAGTTGCGTGGCGGAGTTGAATAAACTGGGTGTGCAGCAAAGCGACGTAACGCTAGTGACGGTGCCCGGTGCGCTGGAGATCGCGCTGGCGTTGGAAAAAATGGCCTTGAGTGATCGCTACGATGCGCTGATTGCACTCGGTGCCGTCGTGCGTGGCGATACCTACCATTTCGAAATCGTCGCGAACGAATCCTGTAGTGGTATTACCCAAGTTCAGCTCGATAGCGGTGTGCCCATCGCGAATGGTATTCTAACCACCGATACCGACGAACAGGCGCTGGAGCGCATGGCGGTTAAAGGTGCTGATTGTGCAATGGTGGCGGTGGAAATGGCCAATTTGTTGCAGAAAATTTAAAGTCTATTTTCAACCGCAAATGCGCCTGGATGAACACGGATAACGGGCTGACTTTGCTCTTGGACGATTGATTTTATCGGTGTCCATTCGTGCTTGCGTTTGTTTTGTTCTTTAAAGCATTAGGTCGATCAATATGAGAAAAAGCCGCCGCAAAGCGCGTGAATTTGCGTTGAAAGCGCTCTATGAGTGGAAGCTGAGCGGCAATGATATTGCCAGCATTGCCCTGCATTTGCGCGACGAGGAAGGCTACGGCGTAATCGACGACCAATATTTTTTGATCTTGCTCAATGGTGCGACGCAGCACACGGCTGCACTGGAGGAAGCGTTGGTACCCTTCCTCGACCGTAATTTGAGTGCCTTATCGCCCATTGAAAGCGCGGTGCTTTTACTCGGCGCGTATGAAGCGATGTACTGTCCTGATGTACCCTATCGTGTTGTAATCAACGAAGCCGTGGAATTAGCCAAAGCCTACGGCGGTACCGACGGCTATAAATATGTGAATGGCGTGCTGGATAAGTTGCTGCCGCAAGTGCGCCCGCAGGAAACAAAAACGAACGTTTCCCGATAGAACGTTTGTGGTGAAGGAGTTTGTATGCCACCGATGAAGATCGCCGCAAGAGTTTCGGTATAGTCCGGATGCCTTCCGAGTTTGAGCTGATTCAAAAATATTTCACCCGTCCGGCCAAGCGCGTGGTCTTGGGTGTGGGGGACGACGCGGCGTTGGTGCGCGTTGCGCCCGAGTATGAGTTGGCCGTTTCGACGGACATGCTGCTGGTTGACCGTCACTTTTCTCCCGGCGACGATCCCGAATCTTTGGGACATAAAACACTGGCCGTGAATTTATCCGATCTTGCGGCTATGGGCGCGACCCCGCGCTGGGCATTACTTTCCTTAGCCGTGCCGGAAGCCAACGAAAACTGGTTGGCGCGTTTTTCCACCGGCTGGTTCGCGCTGGCGGAGCAACATGGCGTGAGCTTGATCGGCGGCGATACCACGCGCGGGCCGCTGGCGTTTTCGGTCACCATCATGGGCGAAGTGGCGCGCGGGCAAGCGCTGCGCCGTAGCGGTGCGCAAGTCGGCGATGAGATATGGGTCTCGGGCACACTCGGCGATGCGGCCCTAGCGTTGGCTTATTTGCAGCGCCGTATTCAGATTACACCACATGCCGCCGCCGCTGTCTTACCGCGCCTGCATCGCCCCACACCGCGCGTCAAGCTGGGACAAAAATTGCTCGCGCTAGCAAACAGCGCCATCGACATCTCCGATGGCTTGCTGGCCGATTTAGGCCATGTGTTACAGGCATCCAATGTAGGTGCAGCGATTCGCTTAGACGCGATACCGCTCTCCGAAACCCTGCGGGTTTATTGGCAGGAAGATGCGGCGCGCCAGGCCGCACTGGCCGGCGGTGATGATTATGAATTGTGTTTTACCGCCAAAGCCAAACAACACACCGCCATTGTGCAACTCGGAAAACGTTTGAAATTACCCTTAAGCTGCATCGGCACAATTACCCGCGAGCCGGGTTTAATCGTGCGCGATGCAGACAATCAAGTACTCAACATTGAAGGAACCGGCTTTGATCATTTCGCCTGATTTTAAATTTATCGCCAGCCGCCCGGCGTACTTCATCGCCTTTGGGTTCGGCAGTGGATTAAGCCCTTTCGCGCCCGGCACAGCAGGCACGCTGGCCGCGTTTCCGCTGTATGCATTGCTCTACATGGCGAGTTTAAGCACGCTCTGGTTTTTTGCGCTGATCGCCGCACTGTTCTTGATCGGCGTTTGGGCCAGCCACGAAACCGGACGTGCACTTGGTGTGGCTGATTATGGCGGCATCGTGTGGGATGAGATTGTCGCGTTTTTAGCCATCCTGTATTTCACGCCGCATACCATTGGCTGGTTCATTGCCGCGTTTTTCATCTTCCGCCTATTCGACATATGGAAACCCTACCCGATTCGCTATTTCGATACCCACATCAAAAACGGATTCGGCGTCATGTTCGACGATGCGCTAGCGGCGGTGTATAGCGTTGCGCTGATACAAGGCTTGGTATGGATAATCTCGAAGTATTAGCCGAACAAGTCGGCACCGCGCTGCAAAGCCGCGGGTTAATGCTCGCCAGCGCTGAATCCTGCACCGGCGGTTGGGTTGGCGGCGCCGTCACCGCCGTCGCTGGTAGTTCGCAGTGGTACGAGCGTGGCTTCATCACCTACAGCAACCAATCTAAACAAGAAATGCTCGGTGTGTCTGCCGCTACGCTGGCCGAAAATGGCGCGGTGAGTGAATCCACCGTACGCGAAATGGCGGCTGGTGCGTTAAAGCACAGCCACGCCCATGTCGCGCTCGCTATCAGCGGTATTGCCGGGCCGGGTGGTGCGGTTCCGGGTAAGCCGGTTGGTACTGTGTGCATCGCGTGGGCTTTGCGTTCGGGCACAGGGCGGGCCGAGACATTTCACTTTGCCGGTGATCGTAGCGCGGTACGCGTACAAGCTGTAGAAGCGGCCTTGCGTGGTGTGCTGCAAATTCTTGAAGAGGATACGCTGCTAGCGTAATAGCGCGAGCTGTTCAGCAGGCGTGAATGCATTAGGAGTGCGTATGGGCTTTAATGATACCGGCTACCAAGTAGTTGCAAACCTTCTTGCACCGGAAGTTGTTCAAACACTTATCTCTGAACTGGCACAACTCAAACTTGAACCGCTACGTGGTGGCATCCGCAGGATCGATCAGCTCATTCCTCAAGTAGCCGGCCTGGCAAGATCACCCAATCTATTGTCTGCAGCAAGTATTCATGTGTCCGGCCAACCCGAATTGGTGCGGGCAATCTACTTTGATAAAACGCCAGAGAACAACTGGTCTGTGACTTGGCACCAAGATAGAACGGTAGCGGTGTCCCAATGTTTTGAGGTGGATGGTTGGGGTCCTTGGTCTTTAAAGTCTGGTGTGTGGCATGTTCAACCACCGATTGAAGTGCTGCAAGACATGATTACGATTCGCGTGCATCTGGATGCAGCTACTGCAGCTAATGGTTGCCTGAAGATTATTCCTGGATCACATCGATTCGGGCTTCTAGTAAGTGGAGAGTTGCAAGAGCGGATCAATAAAGATCATGCCGTGTACTGCGAAGTACCGGCGGGCGGTGCACTCGTCATGCGTCCGCACATTCTGCATTCCTCAGAAAAATCGGTTGAGATTTTGCCACGTAGAGTGTTGCATTTTGAGTATTCGAGTTACAGATTGCCGGAAGGCATTACATGGGCTACCTAGCACTAACACGATGATCCGCGTTTTACTCGACACAAACATTTACGACAAGCTCGCGGTAGACCGTGCAACTATTAATACGATTGCTGAGAAAATCGCACAAGGTGTACTAGAAGTCGTAGTTTCGCCAATTATTATGGGAGAACTCAAAGAAAGTCATTTCCAAGGCATGCCTACTTTTTTTCCAGTCACCAACATACCTGAAGGGGTTGCTGTAGTTGGTTATGCGATCGTAGGTCTTGCGAGACCAAGTGAGGGTGTCGTTTACAATGCTCACCGGGGCGACCCTAAGAAGGCTAAGGACGCCATAATCGCGGAGACAGCTGATAGTGACTGTGATTTACTTGTTTCTGAGGACAATCGTTGTCGTACTCGCCTGAACACGCACGCAAAGAAGTGCAAAGCTGTCAATTTTCAATATTTCAAAGAGTTACTCAGAACATTGTGAGCGTATCTTCAGTCCTATATGGCGTTTTGCATGGATGAACCAACAAAGATCATGTTGGTACTGGTGGCATTTATAGGCCTAGCCAATTTAATCGTTTCCGGCGCAGTGATTTTTCCAGATTTTATTCGCCACTACAGAAGTTTATGCAGTGTCTAATCGTTTGGCTGCCCCCGGGCATAGGTGTGGTGGCGATCGGGCTATTTCTCCGCGCGCAATACAACTGGGAAAAATTCGATACGCGCGCTTACCCGGAGCGCTCAAGAAAGATGGTCGCAGCGGAAGTAAACAACGTGATTCATGATCACTTTGGCGAGGGTGGCGGTGGTGGTGGTGGTGATTAGCTACCCCTGATAGGGATTCAATACCAGCACGCGTAGGGCGCAATAACCACAGGGCGTTGCACCGAATTTCTAAACATCTTTGACCAGTCAAATTGACTTCCATCGAAGCCAAATATTTCCCCTGCCGCGCCGCACTATTGAGGCGCGCGTTTCAACAACGCCTGTTGCCCTGCCACCTGATTAGCATCGACATCATGCCAGGCTTTAAGCGCCGAATCCTGTACCGGCGGCTGGGTCGGTGCCGCCGTTACCGCCGTCGCTGGCAGCTCGCAGTGGTACGACCGCGGTTTTATCACCTATACCAACGCATCGAAGCAAGAAATGCTCAGCGTGTCTGCTACCACCTTGGCGGAAAATGGTGCGGTGAGTGAACCCACCGTACGCGAAATGGCGGCCGGTGCGCTCAAGCACGGCCACGCCCATGTCACGCTCGCTATCAGCAGTATTGCCGGGCCAGGTGGTGCGGTTCCGGGCAAGCCGGTTGGTACTGTGTGTATTGGCTTTGCGCTCAGGGGCGGGGCGGACACAGACATTTCTCTTTGACGGCGATCGCAGCGCGGTACGCGTACAAGCTGTAGAAGCGGCCTTGCGTGGGGTGTTGGAGATTATCGAGGAAGATACGTTGTTGGCGTAAACTTTATTTAAACGGCAACCCCATTCAAGAACCTTATCTCACTAATCAGCCACCCACGGAGGATTTCTCCTTGTCGATGGATGAAATCGTTGTTCCGCAAGGACAGCTATTTGTCTTGGGCGATAATCGTGACCATGCGAACGACAGTCGGTTTTGGGGTTTCCTCTCCGTGGAGGAAACGGTTGGAAAAGTCGTTTACATTTGGGCAGCAGATGACGGTAAGCGTATCGGCAGAGTCCATTGATTTACTCAAACCGCGTCGCACCTTTTGCGCTTTCCCGGCTAAACAGGCGAGCGGTTATTCTGAACGAATTTCGTTTGCCGCGACAAGCTTGGGCGGCGCGATAGGGTCGAAATCCATCCATTCGCCATTCCACCATTTACCATCGGCTTTTTCAATATCCACGGCACCCTGCGATTGCAGAGCGTTGATGATGCGGTTTTCAGAAGCTTGATCGGCAATGCGCACGGCTAGAATAATCCCAGCCGGGCGGCGGTCATGTTTTTCATCCGAATCGGATTCATTGCCCAAGTCGTTCAAGACCCCTAATAGCGCACCGGTATACGCTGCCACGCCAGCCGCTGCCAGACCGACCAATGGACCAGCGACTACTGTGCCAATAGCGCCGGCAGTAAGGCCTGCAGCAGCACTGGTGTGCGGGCTTTCCGCTTCGCGTGCGCCGGGATCGGAATGTTCGTCGCCGCCGCCGGGGTGCACGCCGTGTTGGCCAGGGGCGTTGTTATGGAAAATACAAATATCGTTCGTGGCGACATAATCCGCCATGCATGCGGCGGCGACATCCGCTTCCGTCTTGGTAGGGAAGCGTCCAGCGATAATTTGATCCATTGCAATTCTCCTCTGTTTAGTGACTTCATACTGGGCGTGATGGGATTCGCAAAAACAGTCGACCGCCGCGGCGAGCGTAACGGTGCTATTCGGGGATTCCCGCCTAATTCAGGAAGCTAATGTAAACTCGAATGCTGCCCCCTTCCGTGCGCTATCGAACACAAGGATTTTAGGTAGGGTTCTAGCGTTGCTCCTGAAAGCCCTGCGCCCGATACGTCAACACGAGTGTGTCGCGATATCCGCCAAGCACGCGTAGGACACAATAACCAAAGGGCATTGCGCCAGACACTATACGGACACAAACCCTGGTGATTTAACCGCCCGCGCATCGAATGTCGCTGTGGCTCGGCAACCCAGTCTACGGTTATGCGCCCCGATCAGGCAATCGGCAAAATCGGCGCTGCAGTCTT
>JAYVZN010000095.1:0-3714 GCA_043783305.1 Betaproteobacteria bacterium | reverse complement strand
CGAAAATTTCACCGCCGTCGCCCATGACAGCACCTTGCATAATCAACTGACTTGCCTCGGGAATAGTCATGAAATAGCGCGTGATATCCGGATGCGTTACGGTGATCGGGCCACCTACTTCAATCTGTTTCTTGAATAACGGCACCACGCTACCGGTTGAACCCAACACATTGCCGAAACGAACAGTGATGTAATCAGTTTTCCAACGTTGGTTCAAATTCTGGCAGAAAATTTCGGCAACGCGCTTGGTCGCTCCCATGATATTCGCAGGGTTCACCGCCTTATCTGTAGAAATCATCACAAACTTTTTTACCCCGTGTTCAGCGGCAGCCAATGCTAGGGTCATGGTTCCGAGCACGTTATTTCTAACTGCTTCGCGGACTTGTGACTCCAGCATAGGCACATGTTTATAAGCCGCTGCGTGAAAAACTACGTCGGGCTTGCCGTTTGCGAAGAGGTGTTCAACTGCGATTTTGTCGGTCACGCTGCCCAGCCGGGCGCGCAAATTAAGCTTAGGGCAGGTTCGGCGCAATTCACATTCGATTTTGTAAAGACCGTATTCGCTATGATCAAACACCACGAGCTCGGCAGGTTCTAGCCGCGCAATCTGCCGACAAAGTTCGGAGCCAATCGAACCACCACCTCCGCTGACCAAAACCTTTTTACCGGTTAACCCGTTTTGAATTCGCTCCCACTCTAGGGTCACCGAATCCCGCCCTAATAGATCTTCAATCGATACTTCACGTAAATCACCAACCAACGCGCGTCCAGACATCATGTCTTGCAGCCGCGGCAAAATCCGAAACGTCACATTCGCCTGTTCGCACAGTCCAACGATACGGCGCAATTGGTCAGCTGTTGCAGAAGGAACGGCAATAACCACTACGTGAATATCCATCTCCCGCATAACTTCCGACAACCGATCAATTCCACCAATCACCGGAATGGCGTGGATCTTCCCCCCGCGCAATCGCGCACTGTCGTCCAGAAATGCGACCGGGAAATAGTCAAGATCACGCACCATATCGCGAGCCAACATTTCACCCGCGCGCCCTGCTCCCAAAATCAAAACGCGTTTGCGACCTTCCGATTGGAAAACCTGCAAGCGCTGGTCTTTCCACAAACGATAAGCCAAGCGGGGAGTGCCCAGAAAAAACGTAAGAAAGATTGGATAAAGTACTAGCGTTGCGCGCGGCACGCCCTCCAGCCGATTAAAGAGAAACAGACACAATGCAACAGCGAGGGCGCCAATCAACGAGGCACGAATAATATTCGAAAGATCAGGGATGCTGGCAAAACGCCACACGCCACGATAGAGCCGCGACCACCAGAAAACAATTCCCTGCGCAACGACGAGGATAGGAATGAGATTAACGATGTAGTGAACATCAGAAGCAGTAACTGAGAAATTAAACCGTACTGTATAAGCCAATCCGAAAGCTGCCACCGCCATCAGAAGATCGTGGATTACGACCCAGCCCCGCCAGCTAAAAGATTTCATCGTCACAATTCTCTATCAATCTTTAAATTATAGGCGGATATCCGGTAGGCGAAACGTTTAGACGTTGGCGATACCAATTTACAGTCGAGCACAAACCCTCGTCCAACGAATATCGTGGTTGCTACCCCAACTCCGTGTGGAGTTTCCGGCCATCACCAACAACGTATCAAACAAGCATGCAACCTCGGGGAATTTCCCTGCGTTTGCTGTCTTTCAACGGCCAGGACCGAGAGTATCCAACCGCCCTCGAATAGCAGCAATCTGAATAGCAACAACGTGACTTTCAACGTAAAGCTCGAGCGCCTTTTTTTTACCGGCCTCGCCCATGCATGCTGCCGCGACGGGATTTGTTAGTAGGTGACCCATTGCTGCCGCCAGCCCCTTGGAGTCGCATATCGGAACGAGGATGCCTGTCAGCCCATCGACCACCTC
The DNA here is from genome assembly GCA_043783305.1 of Betaproteobacteria bacterium. GTDB lineage: Bacteria > Pseudomonadota > Gammaproteobacteria > Burkholderiales > Thiobacteraceae > RBG-16-58-11. Next base: position 1,781 of record JAYVZN010000095.1, on the reverse strand, counting down.
CTCCCGCGAGCCGCGAATATTGGTGGCAATAACCGGCTTACCCATCATCATGGCCTCGATAATTGTGCGCGGCATGCCCTCGCGATATGAAGGTAGGCAGAATACATCCATCGCCGCCAACACGGAGGGCGTATCTGCGCGGTAACCCGTTAGAATCAGTCGTTCGCCGAGAACGGCCTTGGCATGCTTAACAGCCAGTTCGATCGGATCATCGTGATCGCTTGCCAAACGACCACCCACAAGCAGGAAATAAACCTCGGGAAATTCCGAAGCAAGCAACTCAGCTGCTTCCAGGAACTCGCGGTAGCCTTTCTCACGGACCATGCGGCCAATGATTCCTATCACCGTTGCATGCGGCGGGATACGCAGCACACTTTTCGCGGATGCGGCATCAAGAACGCGCGTCGGATCGAAGAGATTCGGATCGACGCCGTTACCAATCGCTACCACGTCTCGACGTGCAACAATACCTTCAGTCACAGCAGTCGCCGCGTCCTCCGAACTTTGTGTAAACAATTGATTCGTAAAACATCCAACCAACCGTTCTATTATTACAAAAAATTTGTATTTCCAGCGCGGCATGTTGTCATGAAAGTAGAAACCATGCGCGGTGTAGACGATGAGCGGAATGCCAGCCATCCAACCAGCCAGTCGGCCGATCAGTGCCGCAACCGGCGTGTGAACGTGGAGCACATTAAAACGCTCGCGCCGAAACAATCGCCACAGCAGCCAGAAAGAAACTGCGTGGCTAAAAATATTGAGACTGCGTGCAATCGGCACAGTAGTAATCTCATAGCCGCGTTCACGCAGGGGGCCAACGTATTCGCCTTCAGAACAGACTGCTTTAACTTCCCAGCCCACAGTACGCATACCATCGATAAGCGGCAGCAAAAAGTGTTGAAGCGTGAAATCAACGGCGCAGAGCTGACAAACCTTAACCGTCATTGCTCACTCCAAGCCTGAAACATCAGCACATCCCATAGATGATATTGCCAATTGCGCTTGCCAGACAAATGCTCCGCCCACTTCTGACGTATCTGTGCGGGGTTAAAGTACCCTTCTTGCCGCAGGCGAGATTCACCGAGCAACTCCTCTGCCCAATCCCGTAGTGGGCCCCGCAGCCAACTGTCTATGGGAATACCGAATCCCATCTTAGGGCGCTCAATCAGCTCCTTAGGCACATATTTGTACAGCACCTGACGAAGCGGCCATTTGCCAATACCATTTCGCAACTTGTAGTCCAATGGAAGACGCCAGGCGAATTCGACAACGCGGTGGTCCAGAAACGGTACGCGGGATTCGAGGCTCACACCCATGGCGGCACGGTCCACCTTGGTCAAAATATCGTCCGGCAAGTAAGTCAGCAAATCCAGCGCCATCATCTGATGTACGAAGTGATCGGTTTGCGGCTGTTGTACAGGATCGGTCAATACCGTGAGTGGCTCTGTGGCGCCGATTACCAATTCGGAAGGATGTAGCCAATGGCTGACCAAAAGACGATAAAGCTCCGCAGGTGTTTGCGCAGCCATTACCGCAGCACCCTTGTGCAGCTTGTCACCTATGTTGGCTTGCGCAAAGCCTGATGGAAGCAACCCTTGCATTGGTCCCAGCAAGCGATTCCACATGTGTGGCGATACACCAGAAATCATCTGAGCAAGCACCTGCCGCAAACCAATCGGCAAGCGCGACAAGGTGCCCCATAAACGCTGCCCGAGAACATAACGGTTGTATCCGCCAAATAGCTCATCCCCCGCATCACCCGACAGTGACACAGTCACATG
>JAYVZN010000094.1:0-22027 GCA_043783305.1 Betaproteobacteria bacterium | reverse complement strand
CAAGGTAGCAAAGAATGTTGAGGTACTTGTCTATGAGGCGCTTAATGGTAGCTTGGGATGCAGCGTATTTCTTTACGCCGATGAGCGCGGAAATTCCTTCCATTCTTTGCTCTACAGCCAAGCGCATGGCACCAATTTCACCGAATCGCTTGACGTTGAAACTTGCAGTCTCGACACCGCCAGATTCAATAGGGAAAGTTGTCTGCCAAACCTCCCTAATTTCCGCATTCGACTCAAGTGACTCTGCACGATTGACACCAAGAATTCCCGTTTTGTTATTAATCGGGAGGGTATCGGTAATGATGTTGGCACCAGTTCCGAAATTAATACCAAGCTCTTGGAACAATTCATCGCGATAAGTCTTTGCTGCTTCCAACGCAGCCTCCGGTGAACCATACTTGCTGTCCGAAAATGTCATCGAACGATGCTTCTTATCCCGAAAAACACGAACCTGCCATGCGTGAGTCGCACCACGCGATACAGGTCCAGTCATCTGCCCCTTATCAAGACGAAAGATGTTTTGGAGTTCGGGTGCCTTTTCTACCATTGAAATTCCCTAACGATCATAGCCTCCGTAAAACTTATGGAGCAGAAAACTTCTTTTGCAAAGCACTTTATTTATTTGTACTTTACATACGCCTTATGAACTTTAAACGCCAGCTTTGATTTGATCAAGGTTTGAACTTATATTCGTCGCCCCCCCTTAATTTTTGTAAGAATTTTTTCCCATACTGTCAAATCAAAGTCCTCCGATAACATCAGCGAAGCAGAAGACGGGTCGATACTTACGATTTCCTTATACCTATTTTGAATAAGATAACCCTCGTTTCTGTAAATCTCCAATGCATTCTTAAGATCAGCAACTTGATCGGTGCGGACGACCATGCGAATGGCGGTACCCTCGAAGATACAACCATAATAACGTTTCGCCTCTGCTTTCTTTGTAAGGAGCATTCCAGTGTCTCCACTCGCAATAAAGAACGTACCCCCATTTCTACATATACGGCTAGTCATGTACAAACCAAATCCAGAGTTAGCCCAAGGACCACGTTGTTTTTGTCTGGCACCCTTAAATGCTTTACCTGAAACAGCGGGCATCAAAGCATAATTAATCGCTCTTTTATCATTAGATGCATCAAGGTGTGGGTTGTTTTGAAGACTTCTCTGTAGGCCGATACCGCGGTCAAGTATTGCAACCTCTACTTTGTTTTTGCTTGGCCAAAATTGTGCGCATATACCAAATTGAGTAGCCTTACTATGTTCGACGACGTTGCGCATCATCTCTCGAACTGAGTAGGATAGTGTTTCAAAGATTGGTCCAATATCACTACCACAGAGCAATGCGGCCATACTCTTACTCTCTTCTTCAACTTCATCCCCAACCTCTATCCCTTTTCTAGCAGCATCTTTAACTAGTTGCTCGCAGTTGAAAATCCTTAATGGGAGATAGCGTTTGCTACCTTTTGCTTCACCTGGCGCCTTTCCGTATTCAAGCCCAAACGCCTGAAAAAATCCCATGTGCCCAGCATAGGTCATATGATCAAAATTTATACATGCGGTTTTAGTACCAGGAAATTTTCTAACTAGGCGCTGTATTTCGCTTGATACCAACAGCATCGGGAATGGCTCTATATTCTGAGTATTTGAAAAATCAAAAACGAACTCATCTACCTGCTCAAATTGGGCAAGAGCGATAGAAAAACTAAGTGCCGAAGGTAGATCCAATGACCTTGGTACTGGTATCCGCGTTCTTGTCACGGTTGACACACATTAAGTCGCAACCAAATTGTTGAGCAACGGAGATCATTCCCACACGGGGGAAGATCATGCAATGACACATTAAAAATCATGCATCACCCCTTCGCCCTCACCCAATCAATTAACGGCAACCAATGTTCTAACTCTTTCTCGCTTTGCGAGCGTGGCAGATCAAACAGCGTCTCTCCCATCGCGACGGCGTGGATGTAAACCTGGGTGTTGCGCAGGTTGGTGAACGGGTAGTTTGTACTTTTCGGAGTAATTCTGCAGCGTGACGGCGACACGAGTACGGGGATTGATGCGCATGTTGATGACCCTGATTTAGACGTGATGATGGCGTAGGGCTTTATGCTCTTTACAGAGTGTCGAAATTTTTTCGAGGTGCTCCACATGTCGAACACACCTACCATGGGGTCACACACCTACCATGGGGTCAAATCTTGCATTGATACATTTCAAATCAAGCCACCACCGACGTCGGGCGGGACACATCCCCCACGCCGGCTAGTAAGCCCGCCACGGAAATGTCTTCGTCAAGCTCATCCCAATGCAAGCCCTTGAAACTGATTTCCACTCGCTGGCGTTGCTCCGGCGTAGCATGCAAAAGACGTGGGAACCATGCCAACGGTACCGCGATCACACGGCCATCAGACAAATCAACCCACATACTATTATCGTCAAAACGTACGGATTTAGCGGAAGTGCTCATTCCAGCTCCTTTCGATCAATTCAATGTTTTGCTCTACTACTTCTGACAGCTCACGCAGGGTGCGGGAATCAAAACCATCGCTATCAGCCACTCGGACCTCTGGTGTTATCCAAAACTTCGCTTCACAGTCAGCGCCACGTACGTGTATATGCAAAGGCTCGCGCGGGCTACCCTCGTTCGAGTAGAAGAAAAAACGCAGACCTTTGTAGCGGAATACGACTGGCATGATTTGACTATAACGTAACTAGCGAAGCTATGCCATATCGTTGTTTTGTATCGCTACTTCGACCGCACCCAATCAATCAACGGTAACCAATACTCCAACTCCTTTTCACTTTGCGAGCGCGGTAGATCAAACAGCGTCTCCCCCATCGCAGCCGCTTGGATGTAGACCTGGGTATCGCGCAGGTTGGTGATAACGGGCAACTCGTATTTCTCAAAATAATGTTGCAGCGTAGCGGCGGCGCGGGTGCGCGAGTCGATACGCATGCCGATGACACCGATGTCGACATGGTGATGACGTAGCGCTTTGTGTTCGCCCAGTGCATCAAAGAATTCCGTGGTCGCCCATATATCGAATAAAGACGGCTGCACGGGTATCAGCACTTTGTCGGCATGTTTAAGGGCATTGGTTAGTTCTTTGCCGTGGATGCCCGCAGGTGCATCGAGAATGAGAAAGTCGCTGCTCGGTGGTTTGGCCAAGTCTTCTTCGCGCGCATCCCAGGCGTTAATTGCCGGTAGATCGGCGGAGCGGATGGAGAGCCAATGCAGAGCGGATTGCTGACGATCCATATCGCCTAGCGTGATTTTTTCGCCTTTCCGGGCGAAAAAACCAGCTAAGTTGGTGGAAAGCGTAGTCTTTCCGCTACCGCCTTTCGGGTTGACGACGAGGATGGTTTGCATGATTTCCACCTTGTTTTATAGCGCTTGTGGTTGTACGGCCCTCTATCCTAGCCCTCCTCCTTGTTGGAGGGAAGAGACTACATCCCAAATTAGAATACTTCACGTTTCTCTAATATGGCCTGCGCTAGCGTTCCTGTGTCGGTATGTTCCAACTCGCCACCGACCGGTACTCCACGTGCAATGCGCGTGACTCGAATACCCTTCTCTTTCAGCAACTCGCCGATGTAATGCGCGGTAGCCTCGCCTTCAACAGTAAAATTGGTGGCCAGCAGGACTTCTTTCACCACGCCGTCGGAGGCGCGTTTGATTAAGCGATCTAAATACAATTCTTTAGGCCCGATACCGTCAAGCGGCGATAAGCGTCCCATCAGCACAAAATACAAACCACGATAAACCTGGGTCTGCTCCATCATCATTAGGTCGGCGGGCATTTCGATCACACATAGGGTGGCACCATCGCGATTGGGTGAGGCACACAAATCACACAATACTTCTTCGGTGAAGCTATTGCATTTTTGGCAATGTTGAATCTGAGACAGCGCCGTGGCTAGAGCGGCTGACAAACGTGTCGCGCCATTGCGGTCGTGTTGCAGCAAATAATAGGTCATACGCTGCGACGACTTCGGCCCTACACCGGGGAGACAGCGCAGGGCTTCTATTAATTCGTCGAGGGTGGATGGAGTTTTCATTTTATGTTGCACGAAGGAGCGGCTCTTCGTGGAGGACAAGCCCTTAAAACGGCATCTTGAATCCCGGTGGTAAACCCATGCCAGCCGTCATAGCGCCCATTTTTTCTTGCGAGGTGGCTTCGACTTTACGCACGGCATCGTTCATGGCGGCGGCGACTAGGTCTTCCAGCATGTCTTTGTCGTCACCGAGCAAGCTCGGGTCGATTTTAACGCGCTTCACATCGTAGCGGCAGGTGATGGTGACTTGCACCATGCCGCCGCCGGACTGACCTTCGACTTCGACGGAAGCCAACTGGTCCTGCATTTTTTTCATGTTTTCTTGCATCATTTGGGCCTGTTTCATTAGGTTTCCCAAGCCGCCTTTCATCATCTTCATCTCCTGCTAGGTCTATAAGGGTTTAATCGTGGATTCAATTATTTTAGCGTCGAACTGCTCTACCAGATCGCGCACGAAAGGATCTTGCTCGATCGATTCAATGGCACGTTTATTTTGCGCCGCCTTTTCGTTTTTTTGTACTTGAACCGGCGTAGGCCCGGTGGTGGCACCGAGTTCGATTGTAATGCGTATCGGTCTGCCGAAATGTTCGCTGAGCGTCATTTTGAGTTTTTCTTGATACGATTTTTCGGCAAGATGCTTGTGCTCCGGTGGTAGTGTTAAGACCAGTATATCGCCTTCTAATTTTACCAACTCACAGTGTTGGGCGAGCATTTTGGCCATGCCGGCGATTTTTAGTTGATTCACCAAGCTAACCCAATCACCGCTAAAAGCGCCTTGTTGCGCTGGGGCTGTCGTTGCCACGCTGGCAGTTGCTACACGCGCCGGCGCAGCGGTCATTTCTACATTAGTTTTTTTTTGCACCGGCGCGCTGGGAGCTGCGCCCGTCAGCGCTATGGCTTCCGGCCGGAACGACAGCATGCGTAGTAGCGTCATGCTGAAACCGGCGTAATCATCCGGTGCTAGGTACAAGTCTTTACGCCCGTGCAACGCAATTTGATAATAAAGCTGGACTTCATCAAGCCCAAAAGTTTTCGCCATGACTTCGATGCGAGCCTTTTCCGGCATGTCGTCGCTCAAGGCTTCGGGCACCGATTGCGCCAAGGCAATTTGGTGCAGCAAAACACCCAAATCTTGCAATGCGGCATCAAAAGACAAGCTACGTTCCGCCATGCGGTCAGCTACTTCCAGAACGCCTGCGCCATCTTGACGCGCCAATGCTTCCAATAATTCAAACAAATAAGTTTGATCCACCGCGCCAAGCATGGCGCGAACTTCGCTTTCTTGTATTTGCCCCGCCCCATGCGCAATCGCTTGATCGGTCAAACTCAACGCATCACGCATCGAGCCTTGTGCGGCGCGCGCCAGCAAACGCAGCGCAGGGATTTCGAAGTTGACATTTTCGTCCTGCAACACACGCTCTAAATGGCCGACAATCGCCGCTTGCGACATTTGCTTTAGGTTGAACTGTAAGCAGCGCGATAATACCGTAACGGGTATTTTTTGCGGATCGGTGGTGGCCAAGATAAATTTCACATGCGGTGGCGGTTCTTCCAGCGTCTTCAACATGGAATTGAAGGCGGCTTTAGACAGCATGTGTACTTCATCAATGAGGTAGACCTTGAAGCGACCGCTGGTCGGCGCATACTGAGCGTTGTCCAGCACCTCACGCATATTGTCGATGCCGGTATTGGAAGCGGCATCGAGTTCGATCATGTCGATGAAACGGCCACGGTCGATCTCGGTGCATGCGGTACAGATACCGCAAGGTTTGGCGGTGAGCCCCGTTTCGCAGTTGAGGCACTTGGCGATGATCCGACCGATGGTGGTTTTTCCCACGCCGCGCGTACCCGTCAGTAAATACGCATGATGCAAGCGGTTTTGGTCCAGGGCATTAGACAAGGCTCGCACCACGTGCTCTTGTCCAACCATCTCGGCAAAGCTTTTAGGGCGCCATTTACGGGCCAGAACTTGATAACTCATGCGCCCATTTTAACAGGGCTCTCTAAGCCGTGGCGGCTCGGATTTTTATATGCCGTAGGGATCGACTGTGCAGGCGTATTTACTGGATTTAGCTGGAGGAACTGTCGCGCTCCCAATCCAGCAATTCGCGTAGATGGCCCAGTGTTACTTCGTCTTTAATAACGGTGCTGAGCCATTGCTCCAAGGGCATTTCAGCCCAACGCGCAGCACGCTCGGCCAGCAAGGACACTGGGCTGTGCGGTTCGGTATCGCGGAAGAAACGGGCAATTTCACGTAATTGATTGACCGCCTCGTCGCGTGACTGGATAGGGCCGGAAAATTGGGGTGCATTCATAGGAGGTCTCTTTTGCTCAGTGACGATTACTTCCGCAGTGGTGGTTACTGGCGGGGGTGTAGCTGCCGCTTTAGCGCCGGTACGTGCGGCCAAGCGTTGCGCCAAATCCACGCTTGCAGCGATGGTGTCGCGTAAACCGCGCAAGCTCGGTGCCTCCGCGCCAAAGGCGCGATCTACATTTTGTTCTAGTTTGGCTTGTGTCGCTTGTACTGCTAATAATTGCGCCAGCAAACCTTCGTAGAATTTTCCACCGGAAGCGGTTACTGCTTTATCGAAAGTATCCGCCGCCAATTTACCCTCCGCCAAAGCGGTCTCTTTGGCCTTGGCATCGCGTGCGCCAATGTTTTCCACATTGCGCGACTCTTCCCACTGCAACCAGCTATAGCCACCGGATACAGCGCTGGTCATCGGCACGCAACGCACGACATGTGGCATTTGCGTATCCAGCCATTCAAATTTACTGATGCGCTCTTCTTGATCGTTTGGGTCTAACTCGGGATAGGCAAATTCCCAGAAGTCTGTGAGGAGGCCATTGAGTAATTTCAAGCCGGTATCCAGGCCGCTAAACCCTTCCAAGCGGGTCATGGCTTCGATATACCAGCAAGCAATTTGAAAATCCTTGCTCTTTTTGCGCAGCGCCTCTTCGCATAATTCGCGTACCAAGGGCCACTGCGCGGCTTTAATCTCCGTTTCCCAAGCGCCCTGCGCCAGAGTCGGATCGTCGGCGCGGCGCGCCTCGCGAATTGCATCAAATTCTTTGAAATAAGCTAAATCGGAGCCGCCCGGATGACTACCCGGAATTGGTTCCAATAACTCGGCGACTAGTTGGTTTGGCATGTTGTTTCTCTCAAAGGTGTTCAATCAATTGGCTTATTTTGGGGATCTAAAGCCCACTCTTGATAACTTTGTATGGAGCCACCCTTGAAGGGAACTCGTTTTAACTTCACCGTTTCAGTTTCAGCAGGTGCTTGAGGTGTATATATGCTCCATACTGAAACTACACCAGGGATTGAATTTTCTCTAATCTTCCCCCGGAACTTTATTACGCGGCATGCAGGATGCCCCTCAACGCCCGCATCTTTGGAGAACTCTTTTCCAATCGACAACTTGGTTTTAAATGTGATCCTACCCGCTCTATCAATCACGGCATTTTGAATTGGAGCACAGGGAGCTTCAATACCAGTTGCCCAGCAAAACCGTCCAAATACAATATTGCCTTGGCGATACAGCGTGAGGCTGTAACCTTCGATATGCGGGTCCTCTGAGATCGATTGCTGCTGATTAGAGAACGACCCAAGAAAAACAACCAATGAATTTGCCGAGCTTGGTTGTACCGATGCCAAGAGAAGTACAAAAAGGGCGCGGGCGATTATTTTCATCTTAGTGACCATCGGTAGACCAATGAGGGCGATCCACACCGCTCCCCTGATATTTAGTTACCCCATAGCTTGCACCGACAGCGTGCAAAGTAGAGTTCATCCCAGTCCTTGGAGACGAAGAAATTACCTCTGTTGTGCCATTTGCTTTCACAATTGAGAGATTACCGCTCCAACTAATAGACATATCAATAGCACTTCCCTGGGTATGCCGGGAATTTAACGCCGGCGCCACACCTAAACTTCCCATTCCAAATGCGTTTACCATGGCCTGCGCTGCCTGAATAGAAGCGTTATTATTCGGATGAACCCACTCAATATCTACTCCCGCCATACCCGGCACAGAGTTTGGTGTAGTTCCATTAGTAATTTTCCAGGACCAATGCATGAGATAAGCACGTTCCACTGGACGTAAAGTCGCTGAAATAATTACGCTTGCACCCGCTTGAGTCAAGGCGGCAATAAAGTTCTCTACAGATGATCTAAATTGACCCGTTAAATCGCTTGTACTTGCACTACCAGGAAATCGTGATACCCATTGTGCCCCACTCAATTCATCAGTGATATTAGCAACTACAGGTGTCTGATTCGACGTTGGCGTAAGAGTTGCCACGGCTGTCGTCATAATATGGAGCCTCCAGTTTCGCGGTTTGAGGAGAATCTGCAAAAACTTTTTCGGTAAAACCGTTCCCGTCAGAAATACCTATAAACTCACGCCCATCTTCAAGGATAATTTGATAGGGAGTATGCGGCTGACTTGCTCCAGTTTTAGCATTTTTTAAGTGGAAGAATAAATCGTATTCTTGCGGTGGAGTGTCGGGCTGTTTTTGATTTGCCGCTTGTGCTAGTAAGCCCATAGCGGGATGTTGTTGAGCCACTGCGCTACCAGCCCCAAGATTACTGAATTTTGTTGAAGCGCCGCCTTCATTTTTTCGACCGGTATTCGGTGCAGAAGATATCAGCACCGCGCCACAAGAAATTTTGTGCCCCTCTAGCGCGACGGGTATGCCGTCGATCGTCCAATTCGGATCGCCTTCGACGATCACGCAATTATTATGGCCACGCTTAGGGCAGGTACATTTATCGCCCAGCCGTGCGACGGGAATGCCTGCAACGGTGACATGACTTGTAGCGCTGACTACTTTGCCACCGTGGCTGGTGGAATCGCCGAGGCGAATGATTTTCTGCATTGCTCTTCCCCCTTCAGTATTCTTAAGTCTTAGCGTTAGTGACCAAACCCACCGCGCTACGCGATCCAAATACCGCCCATAAAGTCGGCGCTTCTAAGGCCTGTGCCCGCGTTAGAGCCAGAGCAACACTGGCCCACTGATCGACGACGCCCAGTTTGACTTGCGCCAGCACATTCGTGGCTTGGCGAATAATATTGAGTTCAATTCCGTGTGCATCCAGCCCTCTACCGAGTGCGGCGAGTCGGTCGCCGGATGTCTCATAGGTGCCGGCGTTATGTACGATCCAAGCGCAAGGAATGTCTTCTTCGGTATCTGATGCGGTTGCTTCTTTGGGCTCTGGCTGAAAATAAATTTGCTTTAACTCAGCATTGATCAACGCATGCTCAATCGCGCTACGCCATGCGCTTTCAGGTTTTTTACCCACGACTTCCACGGGGCGCCGTAGTTTCCCCAGTACTTCAAGGGCGGCTAGTGAGTCCCGCGCTTCACTTGGAAAGCGACTGAGGCGTTCCGTTAAACCTTGCAGTTGGCGTTGACTCCGCTCCCAAAAGGGCGTCATTGGGTCGACTTGCTCCCCTGTCGGCCCTGTTCCGGCTACTAGTTCCATATTGGCTGCAGCGTACTCCGGATGTGTAAATAATAAGAGCACTAACGCATCGGCAGTTTTAAGCGGCGCAGGCATCAAGGCATCTTCATCGTCTGTATCCACCTGGTCGGAACCATCTACGGATAAAAATATGGCCCCTGGTAGGCTAGGGTCACTCTCAAAACGTGCAAAAATTTCGTTCGCGACACCTTCGGCGAAAGGCAGAACTCTGACCTGCGGCAAGATAGCGGCATCACTGCAAGCGGCAATAGCACGGGAAGCAAGCTCACGATCGAAAAGCATCGATTCCGCTACAAAGATTGGTAAGCGCTGCGCGCCAGGACACTGACTAAATAAATTCGCCAGTGATTGTGTTAACGAGGCAAGCAGACGATCACCAACCGGTGTATAGCCATCACTGTCGGCCATCGTTGCCACTTCATCCGAACTAATCAGCTCGGGTTGATTGCTGTAAACTTCCGCCCACCGACAATCCAAAGCAAACTGACGCTCGCGTAATGCGGTATCAAAAGCTTTTCGTTCTGCATCATTTTGCACTTGCTGCTCGACCACCACTTGCTCTTGCGCTGTTTCTTCGGCCTTGAGCTTTTTCGCCACCACATAGCGACGCCAGAGCGACCACCCACCCCATATACCCAATGGCGGAAGGACATGCAAGGCAACCAGGCTCAGTAGATTAAAACGCGAAATGTCGAGGCGTATGACGAACCACAAAATACCGACCCAAATAGCAATCAGTATTGAAAGTAAAAAGAATCGTTTGACTAGACTAATTAACCAGTACATGGGGTAACACTTAGACCTGCTACTTGGAGAGCTTGCGTCAGTGTTACGAACGACAGCTCTGTCATTCGTAACACTTCATCGCTTTATTAAGCTGCGATTTTATTAGCAGTAAGATCCCAACCTGCGGAAACATTACCACCGCCCGCGCCATCAGCACGTTTCTGCTGAGTGTAGGTCCACTTGATTTTGCCGTAGGATAATTTCACTTCTTCGCTTGGGAAACCTTCACCCGAAGTGCCTGACGGTGCTACTTTGGAAATCAATACTTGCTCAAGTTTGACCTCCATGTATTTCATCTTGTCACCACCGGAACGGCAAAGCTCCAGCGTAACTTCCTTGATATGCTTACCGGTACAGCAGGCCTCATACAACTTGGGGCTAGCTTTGTCGAGCAAGTGTGCGAAGTTAAACGTGCCGTGATTCACGCGCTCGGCGGTTGCGCCACCAGCGGAACTAGCGGTAGCTGATGCGGGCTGATCCATGCTGTGCGAGAACGAAACAATCTCGACCCATTCTGCATGCTTAGCATCGCTGCTTTCGCCGGGAATTCCATCAATTTTAAGAAATGCGTCAAATGCCATAGTTACTTCTCCTTTTCAATCACAGTTACAAAAAAATAAAACGAATAATCAGCGCGTTGATTTTGGTAATTCGGCTACCAAGCGTAGTGATACGGTGAGTTCATCCAATTGGAAATGCGGACGCAAAAATGCCACCGCACGATAAGTGCCAGGACGACCCGGTACATCAACAACATCTACTTGCGCTTCACGCAAAGGATATTTTGCTTTGGCTTCTTGCGAGGCGGAATCGTCGAGTAAGACATACTGGGCGAGCCACGTATTCAGGAAATCCTGTACATTTTGGCGCGAGGCGAAACTACCAATTTTGTCGCGCATAATGGCTTTCATATAATGTGCGATACGCGAGACTGCAAAAATATACGGTAGCTGCGACGAAAGGCGAGCATTGGCATTGGCTACATCGGTGTTATAAATTTTGGCTTTTTGCGAGGACTGGCCACTGAAAAATGCCGCGTAGTCGGTATTTTTACAATGCACTAAGCTGATAAAGCCTAAATCGGAAAGCTGTTTCTCGGTACGATCAGTCACGGCGACTTCGGTCGGGCACTTCAAAGCGATTTCGCCGTCATCGGTTTTAAAGGTGTGTGTCGGCAGACCTTCGACCAAGCCGCCGCCTTCAACACCGCGAATCGCCGCCAACCAGCCAAATTTTGCAAAGGCATCGGTTAGGCGAGCGCCAAATGCGTATGCGGCATTGGTCCAGAGGTATTTGTTGTGGTCTGTCCCGTTGACGTCTTCTTCAAAACCAAAGGACTCGACCGGCACCGTGTCGCGGCCATAAGGCAGGCGGCCCAACATATGCGGCAGCATCAAGCCGACATAACGCGAATCTTCTGATTCGCGGAAAGATTTCCATTTAGCGTATTCAACCGTATCGAAAATTTTCGTCAAATCGCGTGGCTTGCCGATGTCGGTGAATGACTCCAAACCAAACAAACTGGATGAAGCGGCGGCTACAAACGGTGCATGTGCCGCGGCGGCTACATGCGACATTTGTTCCAGCAGGAAGAAGTCTTCCGGGTGGCGCGAAAACTCGTAATCGCCCACCAAGGAAGCATAGGGTGCGCCACCGAAGGTGCCGTATTCTTCTTCGTAAATTTTCTTGAAGAGCGCGCTTTGATCAAATTCCGGCGCGGTTTTAAAGTCTTTGATCAAGTCTTTTTTATTGACGTTGAGCACTTTAATTTTAAGCTGTGTGCTGGTCTCGGATTGCATCACCAGGTATTTCAAGCCACGCCATGAAGATTCCAATTTTTGAAAATCGGCGTGGTGCATGATAGCGTTGAGCTGATCGGAAATGAGCTGATCCAACTCGGCAACACGCATATCGATACTGGCCGCCAGATCTTTGGAAACGGTCACAGCACCGGACAAAACTTGATCGACGAGCTCATTAATTAGATGTTTGGTGTGCGAATGCTCAGTTTCATTGGTGGCAACATGGCTCTCATCGATAATCGAATCCAGTAGGCCTGTACCCGGTAGGACCGTTGCGTCCATCGTGGTTTGTACTTGCAATGGTGTACTCATTATTTACTCCCCTAATTTGGGATTAGATTGTTGAATCGCTTCCAGCTTGTCGGTGTCACGCACAATTTCATCCAGCAATTCTTCCAACTTGTCGTTGCCGATAATTTTATTGCGCAGATCGGATAGCCGGGTACGAATCTCTAAAAGCTGCCGTAAAGGATCAACTTGCGCGACAATGCGCTGCGGCTCGAAATCCTCCAATTTGTTAAAATTTAATTCCACAGACAGTCTGCTGTCATCGCCTTTTAGAGTGTTATCAACCTGCAAGGCCAAGCGCGGTGCCATGCCTTTTAAGGCTTCATCGAAATTGTCGCGGTCGATAGCTACAAATTTTCGTTCTTTAAGTTTGGGTAGCTCCGTTTTCGGCTGACCGCTGTAGTCGCCGAGCACGCCCAAAACAAACGGTAGTTCTTTGGTTTCGATGGCGTCTCCAATTTCGACATCGTATGTAATCTGCACCCGCGGTGGACGAACTCGAGACAGTTTTTGTTGCGTACTTTCTTTTGCCATGACAATCCCCCTCAGTTATAAAAAATAAATAGAACCCGCCATTACCGCGGGTCCCGTGCTAATTTATGCCCAATTTCAATTAAGGCTTCGCGCAATGCCAGCATGGATGCACCGGGGTCACTCAATAGGCGGCCTAAGGCATAAGCCGTTTCGGCATAATAGATATGCGCTCGCCAAGCTTCTTCTTCGGTAGCGAGATTCAAGCGTACTGAATCGTTGATACTTCCGCCGACGATCCACGACATAAAGCGCTCCGGAATGCGTCCATAAGAAGCGGCCAACCAAGCTGAGTCTGCATCGCGCCGAATGAAGTAACTGCCGCGCCATGCCGGTAAACCCCACGCCGCCATTAATAGAGACAACCATTCCGCCGCAACCAACGTGCCTTCGCCTGTTTCTGGAGGTAGCGGTAGCACGACTTCTTGCAGGGTCGCAGGATTTTCGAATCGACTTAAAAAATCGCCATAGCAGGCGATATTGAGTAAAGCTTGATCTAAGGCGGCGGGCTTTGTATCTAACGCTAAAACTTGGCTTAAGCGCGACACGGTTTGACTGGTTGAAAAACGCTCGACTAAATCGCGCGCCAGAGCAAAATCAACCGTTCCGCCGCTCTCTAAATTGCATTGAGTATGCAGGTAAGCCTGGCAGGAAATGGCTTCTACGGCGTTATCGATGGCATTGGCGATTTGCCGGCGCAATTCATCGAAATAGATTTCATGCGATATCGGCGTTAAAGCTGCTTCCGCCGCAATCTGCGCGCTAGGAATAATGGAGCCGGCGAAAAATGGAAACCGGCGACCAGATAAATCGCGGCTCCCCATTAACACACCCATAAACACCCATTGTTGATCGCGTGAAGTGTAATAAAAATCGGTAACGGTGCGTAGATAGCGTAGCTCATTGTCGGATTCATTCAATAATTGCGTCATCGCACTTTGAATTAATTCGTCAAATTCATAGACCACGGGATGCGTCGCATTAATGCGCACAAAATCCGGGCGATTCGGTAGCTTGCCAACGATGGCATAGCTAATAGCTTCTTCCCGTAATTTTAAAAATGGGAGCACGGATTCGACCTCAATTCGTTATACGTTGGGGTAAAGCCAGCCCGCGCAAATTGGACAGTGCAAGTAAGTTCGCGCCGCTGACTGGACGATAGTTGAAGCGAATAGCTTCCATTTCTGGCTTTGATTCTTTGCCATCCGCGCGTACTCGCTTAAAGCGCCATTCGATCGCACTGCTACCGTCCGTTGGACGTATCGCTCGTCCATCTGCCAGCAAACGCATTAATCCTAAACGCCCGTTATAGTTCGCGACTTGAGTTGGCACACCCGCAAATGAAACAGCATTCAGTCGAGCACCTTGGCTCTGAGAATTATTCGGCCAAGTAAAGGCCGTCCAAGGTTGCGGCCCATTGCGATAGCGCAAAATCTGCCCATCGATCTCAATCAGAATCTCGGATAGGCCGGGAGTTGGAATCGGTTGCAGTTCAAAATGCGAACCGTCTCCTTCCTGCAAGACGGCTGAACCCGTGGCCAACAATCGTGACAGGCCACTTAAAAATATCGAGTTAAAGTGCACACCGACATTAGCCCAGGTACGCCCCACTAAGCCATCGGCGCGTTTTGCCACCAAGGAACCTAAATGCTGATCGACAAAACGCGCCAACACCCCTTCTCCAGGACGCAAAAACTTGGATATGTCTGACATTTGCGCTTCATTAGTGCTATTGGCAAAGGGATACTTGGAAGCCAAGCCTTGCCAACTTGTAAATACACGTTGATCCCAAGCCTTATTGATATCGTCTTCTACAATCGGCACCAAAGCGCTATAGGCTTGAATCAAAGGCCGTACAAGGATTGGACGCAAATACGCGCGGGTTTCTTCGCTCGCGCCATTCAGTAAAACATTGTCGACATGGTTCAAAGCTTCGGAAAACTCCGAGCCTGAACTCACTAAGGTGGCCTGCATGAATTGCCGCGCATTGAGTCCCGGCTCGGCTGAAGCGGAAATGGTGCTCAGCTTACTTTTAATCTTAAGCAATAACTCTAAATAGGCATCAACCGGCGCACGCGTATTGGGCATGCCCGCCATAATCGCTAATGGTGCAAACTGCGCTCCAACTTCGCCATACTGTGTTGCACCTGTCGCTGAATTGGGGGCGGAGGGATAATTGTTTCGGATCAATTGTTCGGCCTTAGCCACTACATTGGTTTTTGCCGATTCCAATTTTTTACTGAGTTCACTTGGGTTATCCCACGCCGTTTCAAAAGCGGCGCGCTGTAAAATACGTTTCAGCGGTGAATTAACGACATCGCCCATACGCCCTACCGCGTTCGCGGTTTTGGTTAAATCACCGAGATCCTGCACCGCCAAACCTTGCAGAAATTTCTTCCATTCCGTCGCATATTCGGCGCGATATAAAGCCTCTAGCTCGCTACGATTACGGTCCGAAGTCGCATCCTTGCTTGTAAAATCGCTCATAGCCACGGCCAACACCCAGTCGTCGCCTTTAAGTTCGCCCTTACTGGCCTCTTGAATCGCACTGCGAAAATAATTATCCCAAGCCTCGCGGGTGAAAGCTCCCGGTACTGCGGTACTGCCAGCAATCAAATCCATATCCGCATTATTTAAAATTCGACCTACGGTCAACGGCGCGTAACGTGCGTTAGCACGAGTCTTGATCTCGTTATAAAGACGTTCCTTCGCCGGCATACGACGCAATTCGGCGCGTAACACGTTACGTGCTTCCCCAACCAATTCACCCGTATTTTCAATCAAAGGTAAGTCTGGCTCAGGAATTTGCGACAAGTAAAACGCGATAATTCGACCGGCGATGCGGCTAACCTCCGCTTGCGAATCGCCCTGACGATGCGCTTCCAACCAAGCTTGCCAGTGGCGTGGTAATTGGTTGGCCAGATGGGGCGCATCCATGCGATCGCGTGAATGCAGCATGAGGTAGGTTTTTAACGCGTTATAGGCTTGCTCGAGTTCACTGGCTTCGCGCACGTTGGGTTTGGCCGCTGGACTAGCGGTTGCTGCCACCGAGGCCGTCACACTAGCCACTTGCTTAAGATTATTCCAAGCAGATCCACTTGCTCTATTGAATTGGCCATAACCTACTTTGCGTAGCGCAGCACCGGCATTTTGAGTCGCCGTCGCAACGGGAGACGGGCCAGTTTCTGTTACGTGAATACTCGCCAACTTACGCTCTAAATCAGACTTCACCGGCAGCAACATCAAATTGCGCACTTCGGCAAAATAAATAGTGCGGAAACTACGCTCTATTTCATCCCCTTGGTACAAGCCGAATCCAAGCTGCCACGGATGGCCTTCTTGACGGTAACGATAAAGTTGCTCTACGCGTAACTGCAATATTTCCACGCTTTTTAAACGATCAAGCAATTGCCCCGTATCCGCTAATTTACGAGCCGTAATCAATTCTTGATGCGTGGCTTCCATCAACTTTTGGTTACCGACAAAAGACCAAGTCCAGGCCGCCGCCAACAACGCCAGACCGAAAATTCCTGCGGCGATAGCGCCTAAGCGCGCGCGATTGCGCATCGGGCTAGCTTGTCGCCCCACCATGAATTGATCCGGAAAAATAACGTCACGAAAAAATTCGCGCAGAAAAAAACTGTTTGCAGCCGGTGTTTGTGTGGTCTCGAACCCAGAGCGTGGCAATTCAAATTTACGCGCCACCCTCACACCGGCGGCGATACGGGGGTTCCCTTCCTGTAAAGCACTGGTCAAATAGAAACCGCGCAACAGAGGGCGGGTATGGTAGGGATCTTCTTCAAATAAAATATCGACAAACTTGCAGATGGATTCGCGAATACCTTGAAATTCGATTGGAAAAGCAAATAAAGCCGGACGTTTTACATTCCCGCGATTGAGTGCAAGCTTATCCATTCCCAATTGCGTTAACCCTTGCCATAAAGCATCAAAATGCTGCCCGACTGCCCGGCCCGCATCAAAATCCTTGCCTTGTTCGT
Organism: Betaproteobacteria bacterium; assembly: GCA_043783305.1. Taxonomy (GTDB): domain Bacteria; phylum Pseudomonadota; class Gammaproteobacteria; order Burkholderiales; family Thiobacteraceae; genus RBG-16-58-11. Next base: position 5,078 of record JAYVZN010000094.1, on the reverse strand, counting down.
GGGTCAGCGTTGCACCCCAAACTTGGCTGCGCTCTTCTTCGTTTAGATCTTCAAAAAACTGACCAAAACCACCTAGCAAATCAATTTTTGTGATCAACAAATAAACCGGAACTTTGATACCGAACGTGTCATCAATTTCATTGATGCGCTCGCGTACCTGGCGCGCATAAGCTGAAAATGTTTCGGTCTGATGCTGCATCAGCTCCGGCAAGCTAACGGCGACTAGAATGCCATTTACCGGCGCGCGTGAACGATGCTTTTTCAGAAGCTTCAAAAACTCTAGCCATTCGGGACGATCTTCACGTTGTGTCGAATAACGACCAGCCGTATCGATCAATACGCCCTCAGTGGCAAAAAACCAATCGCAATTGCGGGTTCCACCGACACCTTGAATACTGGATTTACCTTTATTGCTAAAGGGGAAGGTCAAGCCGGAGTTAACAATTGCACTACTTTTACCCGCTGAAGGGTGACCAATAATCATGTACCAAGGCAATTCATAAAGCGCGGCCTTGCCTTTGGTTTTACCGATCTTAGAAGTTTTCAGCGTATCGATTGCAGTCAACAGATTTTTACGCAACGCCGCAACTTCTGATCGCGCGTTCGGGCTGGCGGCCAATACCGCATCATCGGATTGTCGACGTAAGACACGCTCGAGCATCGAGCCCGCACGATCAGCCAATATCTTGCCTACCAGTAGCGTAGCTACCCAAAGCAGCATAATAACAAACAGCCAAGCCGTGCGAGACTCAACCGATTTAAGACCAAAAGCAGGGCCGACAAACCAAATAATTGCCACCAGGATTAAAAAACCAATCGCCGAAGCAATCTTAGGATTACGTACCCATTGCCATTTCATGCTCTCTGCCCCACTTTTACTTTTCATCACATGCGCCAAGCGCACACCCAAATCTTCAATTATTTTATATACATATAAAATTAGCCTTATAAACTAAATTAAATGCATATTTATTTAGTGGAGGATTTTTACATATTTATCATTAGTTCAATTGTTATTAACAAATTTATACGGTGTTTACAATAAGTTATTTATATAATCAACGAAATTCTATGTGTCCATAATCCTGAAGCTTCCAATCTCCTCCCCACACAAAGCCAATTAATTTAGCTTCGCGGCCAAACTCTAAATAAGCGACTTTGCTCCAGGGATCCTCGAAATTAAACGCTAGCGCTCCATTTCGAATCGGCACCAGATCGGCCGCCATACCGTACTGATGCTGACTTTCGTAAGCCCTCGCCTGAGTCAGGTGCGGGCCAAGCGCAGCAAGCATCTCCTGCCGCTCCGGACTACGATATCCTTCCAGCAATATAAATTCGTAACCACGTGCTGATAAACGTGACAACAACATCAACAGTGTTTGGCGAAATACTGGTTGCAGTTTAGCCCAGTCACGATCTGCGGATTCCAGAGCGGGGCGGTCTGAGCCCAGGAAAACACTGGGTGGGAGCGGTGATGGCAAGACTAATTTCTCATCCAAAAAAGCCAATCGCGCATTCGTTGTAAACTTAATTTCTGCGGCGTTCGGACGTTCCAGCCAATGCCGACCACCAACCGCCAAGGTAACGACCATGCTCGCTAACACCACAAAAAATACCAACGCCACCAAACGCTGCTGCCGCAACATCAAGAACAGCGACTTGAAAAACTTTCCGAGCCGCTGCCCGAGCGCTAAAAATTTCCAAAGCCCTATAAAATTGCGCCCAATTGAATTCTTTCTACCCCTGCTGACCGTATTTTCAGGCACCAAATAGAAATATTTGTACCCAATATAGCCAAGCATAAAAAACACCGTTATTAGTAATATATACATATAGTTACATCGTTTTATAAACGTATATAAATAATTCGTGAGGGGTAATTGTATAACACTGGCATCTACCTCGCAATTAATTTAAAATACCTAAAATTTTAAAGCGAGCAGGAGAAGCAATTTTGAGAATATCTACTTACAAGTCGGTAACAGGCGCATTCGTCATGGCTGCAGGCCTTTTTTTATTGGCTGGTTGCGCCACAACCCCAGAACCTAAATCGTATGAAATTAGCGCTGATGTCGATGCCGTTATCAACCGCGATATCACGGGACAGCCACTTTCCGTGGTTGTGCGCTTGTATCAATTAAAACAAGCAAAGGAATTCAACTCCCTGACTTTTGATTTAGCGACCAGCAACCGCACGGATGCCGAACTTTTCGGCGAAAGTTTGATTCAGCGCTCAGAACTTTTATTGGTGCCCGGCACTACCCATATCAGCACGCAAGTGCTTGCTCCCGATGCCCAATACCTAGGCGTTGTTGCATTCTTCCGCCGTCCTGATGCGCACTACTGGCGCTACTTGGTCGATGCCGGCCAAATACGCCGTAATGGTTTGTCTTTCCAAGCGCTCGATTGCTACCTACAGATCAAGAATGCACCGGTTATACCGATTCCGGGCCAGCCTTTAAACGCTAAGCCGGTATGTCTCGGCGAAAATATCGCCGTACCCAAAAAAACCGTGCCTACAATCAACGAAGCCACACCTGAGCCAACCAAATCTACCCCGGAAAAACCACGAAAAACAGTAAAGAAACGTCGAACGCCCAGCGGCAAGTCTTCGATTTCCACTGTTCAAACAGCGCCGGTCACTCGGGTAGAAAAACCCGTCGCGCCATTGCCAGCCCCGCCCGTGTCAATCTCGGTGCCCAGCGTCACACCGGCTGCAAACATTAATATAGCACCGAGTCTTTCCCTGCCGAAATGGGGCGGCCAATGAGTCAAGCCTTACGTGTGTTGTGGGGTGAAGGTATGTTTTTACGCCCGCAACACTTTCAACAGCAGGCCTTATTCGTCGATGCGCGTATGAGCGATGTACTCCGTCTAATGTATGCCCATCCTTGGGGTATTCAAGCCGTCGCCGTCGACAACGACGCGCTTGCTGCGGGCACCTTATCCCTCAATCAGCTACAAGCTGTATTTCAAGACGGTATGCAGTTTGATGCACCCGGCGCTGACCCGCTGCCACTGACGCGCAATCTTCGCGAGCTACCGCAATTGGGTGTCGAAACCATCGTCTATGCCTGCTTGCCCGTACTCAACGCATTCGGCGGCAATAAAACCGACAAGCTCGACGACACGGCTAAGCCGATCCGTTTTCACGCCGCCGATGTCAGTATCTCCGACCTCTACACGGATGCATTGGAATCCGAAATTTCAACCTTACGCTCCAATGTGCGTTTAATGTTGGAACCAGAAAATCGCGACGGACATTTCGCCATTGCCTTAGCACGCCTCCTTAAAAATCCCGCCGGTGTGTGGTCGGTAGATATAAATTTTGTACCGCCAGCAGTCGCCATCGGCGCGATCAACAGCCTGCACATGGTGGTGCGGCGCTTGCTGGATATTTTACTGGTTAAGAGTCAAGCACTCGCCGGCACGCATCGCGAGCGCACCAAAAATGTCGTTGAATATGGAAGCTCCGACATTGCCTCATTTTGGTTATTACATACCGTTAACCGCGTATTCCCTTTACTGAATCACATGGCGCATTTTCCGCAGGCGCATCCGGAAGAACTGTATAAAACACTGGCGCAATTTGCCGGTGAACTCCTAACCTTCTCTTCCAAGTACACGCTCAACGACATTCCCCTCTACGCCCACAACGATTTAACGGGAACGTTCCAAAAACTGGACTCCCTTATTCGCGAGCTGCTCGACACCGTGATCTCCAGCCGCTACATGCTGATTCCTTTGGCCAACCCCAAGCCTTCTTTCCATATCGGTAAATTGGAGAGTGATCGTTTGTTGGAAGGAACTGATTTTTATCTCTCGATCTCAAGCGAACTACCTGCCGCGCAAGTCATCGAAACCGTACCCTTCAAACTCAAAGTCGGCGCACCGGACGATGTCGACAAGATTCTTAATTCCGCACTGCCTGGCATACGCCTAAGTTACGCTGCGCAGACACCGGCTCCCATCCCGGTGCGCGTCGGCAACCACTATTTCGCACTTGAACCGCACGGAGTTATTTTTGAACGCATGCTGAAATCGCGCAGCATCTGCATCTACGTGCCGCAAGCCTTGCTCGATTTCAAACTCGAACTCATCGCCGTTTTCCGTTAAGAGACCCACATGAATACTGCCGCTACACTCGATCACCCCATCACCAACGCACCCGCCAGTGCACCTTCCATGAAAGACCTGCTGCAAGAAGGTATCTACCTGCTGTTCTTGCTGCGCAACGGCAACGTACCGGCGAGCGCCGCAGAACTTGGCCGACGCGTTGATGAATTCCTTGCGCTGTTCGAAAAAAGTGCCGGTAATTTTGGTAAAACACCCCATGCCGTTGAGAGCGCTAAATACGCTTTTTGCGCTCTCCTGGATGAAACAATACTGGGTTGTGAAGGTTCCATCCGCGATGAATGGGAACGCGCTCCTTTGCAATTACGCCTCTTTGGCGAGCACCTGGCCGGCGAGGGCTTTTTTGACCGTCTTGAAATACTGCGTATGGATCCTGACAAAAACCTCGAAACATTGGAGGTTTACTACACCTGCTTAATTTTAGGTTTCCAAGGAAAATATCTGATCGAAGGCACCGAACGTTTAAGCTACTTGATCGGGCGCATCGGGCAAGAGATCGCCCAAGCTCGCGGTGGAAAAGCCGCCTTTGCACCGCACTGGAAACTACCCTTCCGTTTTCAAGAATTCGTACGCCATGAATTACCCCTCTGGTTGTTTTTCGCCCTACTCCTGGGTGTAGCCGTCACCATATTTTTTGGCTACAACTACTTTCTCGGCAATCAGGTGGATGCTGTAAGCGTACTGCCCAGCACCCCGGCAGAAGCGGCCAGATCCGTGCAAAACACACCTCCTTCGGGCTCTTAAAACTAAGGATCACCATGAACCTGCCCGACCCCCGCAAACTCCTGGGCGATGCGGCTTCCCTCATCCACGCCGAACAAAGAATTCTGAACGTCGTCTTCCCAGAAAACTGCGGCTTCGATCCAACGATCCTCGTCCCCCGCCAACTCACCGGCACCGAACAACTCAGCGAAGATTATTCCTACGAACTCGAACTCTCCTGC
>JAYVZN010000093.1:0-60826 GCA_043783305.1 Betaproteobacteria bacterium | reverse complement strand
CGCGCGAAGGACTCAACGAAGGCTTTAAATTCAACAACCCCAATGTCAAGGATGCCTGCGGCTGCGGGGAAAGCTTCAACGTCTAAGCCGGGCACGGTAGTGCGTCCACGGTCGTGATTGATTTTTCTAAAAACCACTTTGCCCTGTTCGATCTGGAGCCACAGTTTCAGATCGATTTAACGCAGCTAGAGCAAAGTTTCCGGGCGCTGCAAGCGCAAGTGCATCCCGATAAATTCAGCCGTGGCAGTGACGCAGAACGCCGCTTGTCGATGCAATGCTCGACCCACGTCAACGAAGCCTATCAAACCTTAAAAACGCCGTTGAATCGCGCGCGCTATTTACTTTCTTTGCACGGCATCGATACGCAGGAAGAAACCAACACCGCCATGCCCACCCAATTTCTGATGGAACAAATGGAATGGCGCGAAGCGATTAGCGCGGCTAACCAGGTACCCGCGCTCGATCAATTGTCGAGCAATCTGCGGCAAGTGATGCAGACTTTACTCGCTGAAGTCGGCCAACGCATCGACCAACAACACGATTACGCCGGTGCTGCGGAAACGGTTCGTAAGCTGCGCTTCTTCGATAAACTGCGCGAAGAAATTAACGACGCATTAGAAGTTCTGGAGGCCTAATGGCTCTGTTACAAATTTCCGAACCCGGTATGACTGCTGCGCCGCACCAACACCGTTTGGCGGTCGGCATCGATCTGGGCACCACCAATTCCTTGGTCGCCACGGTACGCAGCGGTATGAGTGTCGTGCTGAACGACGACACCGGTCGTTCGCTCTTGCCTTCGATTGTGCGCTACGCGACTGCCGGAAAAACCGAAGTCGGTTGCGCCGCCCAAGCGCATCAATGTGATGACCCGCATAACACCATCGTTTCCGTCAAACGCTTCATGGGGCGTGGCTTAAAAGACATACCGCATGCTAATGAAATGCCCTATCAATTTATCGATGCACCGGGCATGGTGCAAATTAAAACCTGCGCCGGGGTAAAAACACCGGTTGAAGTTTCTGCCGAAATTTTGAAGGCACTGCGCGCACGGGCGGAGAAAGCGCTGGGCGGCGAATTGGTCGGTGCCGTCATTACCGTACCCGCCTATTTCGACGATGCGCAGCGCCAAGCCACCAAAGATGCAGCGCGTCTGGCGGGACTGAATGTGTTGCGCTTATTAAACGAACCCACCGCCGCCGCTGTGGCCTACGGCTTGGATAATGCTTCCGAAGGCATCTACGCGGTGTACGACTTAGGCGGTGGCACCTTCGATATCTCGATTCTGCTTTTGCAAAAAGGGGTGTTTGAAGTCCTCGCCACCAATGGCGACTCTTCCTTGGGTGGTGACGATTTCGACCGTCGCATCTTTTGCTGGGTCTTGGAACAAGCGGCTCTTACCCCGTTGAATGCGAGCGATACGCGCCTGCTGATGGCCAAGGCGCGTGAGGTCAAAGAAGAACTGACAAACCATCCTGAGACCCGTTTCACGGCGGTACTCTCTACGGGCGAGATGGTGGACTTAAAAATTGACAGCAATACCTTCAGCGAGTTGACGCAAAGCTTAGTGCAAAAAACCTTGACGCCCACGCGTAAAGCTTTGCGCGATGCAGACCTGAGCGCCGAAGATATTAAGGGCGTGGTCATGGTCGGCGGTGCCACCCGTATGCCGCATATTCAACATGCAGTGGCAGAGTTTTTTAAACAAGAGCCGCTCAATAATCTTGACCCAGATAAAGTCGTGGCACTCGGTGCCGCGATTCAAGCCAATGTATTGGCGGGTAATAAAAACAGCGAAGAGATGCTTTTGCTGGACGTAATTCCACTGTCCCTGGGCATTGAAACCATGGGCGGTTTGGTGGAAAAAGTGATCCCACGCAACGTGACCATCCCTACCGCACGCGGACAAGATTTCACGACTTATAAAGACGGCCAAACCGCGATGAGTTTCCATGTGGTGCAAGGCGAACGCGAGCTCGTCGCCGATTGCCGCTCCTTGGCGCGCTTCGAATTACGCGGCATTCCGCCGATGGTTGCCGGTGCAGCGCGCATCCGCCTAACCTTCCAAGTAGATGCTGATGGCTTGTTATCAGTCTCGGCACGCGAGCAAGTCAGCGGTGTAGAAGCTGCGATTACCGTCAAACCCTCGTATGGGCTGAGCGACGATCAAATCACGCGCATGCTGTCCGCCTCACAGGATTTCGCCAGCGTAGACAAGCAGGCACGCGCCTTAGCGGAGCAACGCGTCGAAGGACAAAGTATTTTGGCTGCGGTCGATGCTGCGCTGACAACGGATAGCGCACTGCTCACCGCAGAAGAGCGCAGCCGCATCGCGCGCAGCCAAGATAGCTTGCGTAACAGCTTGACCGGAACCGACCACCGAGCGATTAAAAATGCTATCGAGGTGCTCAACCGCGCTACGGAAAATTTTGCAGCACGGCGCATGGACGCGTCTATCAAGAAAGCTCTCACCGGGCAAAAAATAGCCGATTTGTCGTCATAATTTCTCATCGTTTTTCCCTAAAACAGGTTACCCTTAAACACTATGCCGCAACTTATAGTCCTGCCTCACGTTGAACTCTGCCCCGACGGTGCCGTCATCGAAGCCGAAAGCGGCATGACGGTGTGCGATGCCTTGCTCGCCAACGACATCGAAATCGAACATGCTTGCGAGAAATCTTGCGCCTGTACCACCTGCCACATCATCGTGCGTGAAGGACTAGAATCATTACCAGCAGCGAATGAAGAAGAGGACGATTTATTGGACAAAGCCTGGGGCTTGGAGCCCAACTCGCGCCTGTCTTGCCAAGCAACGATCCAACAGCAAGACTTGGTGATCGAGATTCCAAAATACAGTATCAATATGGTTAAAGAAGGAACCTAATATGAAGTGGACCGATGTACATGTCATTGCTATTGAGCTTGCCGAAGCGCACCCCGAGATTGACCCGCAATATGTCCGTTTTACCGACCTGCATCGTTGGGTTACAGAGTTAGAAGATTTTGAAGACGACCCGAATAGTTCCGGCGAAAAGATTCTGGAAGCCATCCAAATGGCCTGGATTGATGAAGTCCTTTAAACCCCGCCCCAGCCCGCAAACGCTGTATATTGCAAATTCTTGGAACCTCCGCCACACCCTCTAGCCACTAGCTATAGTTTTTTTCTGCCATTCTCCCCACCATATCTTGTGTTTTAGCCTAAACAGGTTCAGACTATCCTTCCCGTGGGGGTATAGATGGCGGAAGACTCTGATTTAGAAAAAACAGAAGCGGCCACGGATAAGCGCATCGAGCGCGCGCGCGAAGACGGCAAAGTTGCCCAATCGCGTGAATTGTCGACTTTTGTTGAATTAATGGCGGCGGTGCTGGTAATCATGGCCTTGGGCGGATTTTTCTCCGAAAAGCTCATGGCTATGATGCGTAATAGCTTCGCCTTCGAACGCGCGGCGGCCTTTGATCCCAGCCTGATGTTGACCCGCTTATCGCAGGAGTCGACCCATATTATGGTCGCACTCTTACCGCTATTCGGTGTCATGATCGTTGCCGCTTTGGCTGGGCCACTCCTTATGTCTGGCTGGAATTTGTCTTGGAAAGCCCTCGCTTTCAATTTTGGCAAGTTCAACCCCATCACCGGCATCAAACGTATTATTTCTGTGAATGGTTTGGTGGAGTTAATCAAATCATTGTTGAAGGTTGTTTTGCTCGGTGGTATCGCCGCCTGGGTCATTTGGAATTCCCGCAACGATCTGTTCGCGCTAGTTTCGGAACCCCTTGAATCCAGCATCGCGCATTTCACACGTTTACTTTTGCTCACCACTTTGTTTCTGGTAAGCGCCATGCTTTTAATCGTTGCCATCGATGTCCCGTTCCAGCTTTGGAACTACGGTAAAAATTTGCGCATGACCAAAGAAGAAGTTAAACGGGAAGCCAAAGAATCGGAAGGCGACCCGCAAATCAAAGCGCGCATTCGTTCGGCCCAGCGCGATGCCGCCCGTAAACGCATGATGTCGGCAGTGCCGAAAGCCGATGTAATCGTCACCAATCCAACCCACTATGCAGTCGCTTTAAAATACGATGACCGCAAAATGGCTGCGCCGCAAATCGTCGCCAAAGGCGGCGGCTTGTTAGCCGAGCGCATCCTCGAACTCGGGCGCGAACACCAAGTGCCACTGCTGCAAGCGCCACCCCTGGCGCGCGCACTGTACCACCATGCAAACATCGGCGACGAAGTACCGCAGCGCTTGTATACCGCCGTAGCCGAAGTCTTAGCGTATGTCTATCAGTTACGCCAACCCGTTGTTGGTGCCGCGCCAAAGCCGCCACGTAACCTCCCGGTACCCGAAGATATGGATATTCCCGAAGGGGAGCGTGTGTAAATGAATACGCGCGTCAATTCAGCAGGATTCTTTGCCAATCTGGATGTAAAGCGCCTCGCCGGGCCTATTTTAGTGGTGATGATTTTAGCCATGATGGTGTTGCCGCTGCCGCCATTTTTGCTCGACCTACTGTTCACCTTCAATATTGCCGTGGCGATGATCGTACTGCTGGTCAGCTTGTACCTCAGAAAACCGCTCGATTTTGCGGTATTCCCCACCATGCTGTTACTCACTACGCTGCTGCGCTTATCGCTCAACGTCGCTTCGACGCGCGTCGTTTTATTGGAAGGTCATACCGGTGCCGATGCCGCCGGTAAAGTGATTGAAGCTTTCGGTAGTTTCCTGGTAGGCGGCAACTATGCGGTGGGTATTATCGTATTTGCGATCTTGGTGCTGATCAACTTTGTCGTCATCACGAAAGGCTCGGGGCGCATCGCCGAAGTCGCCGCACGTTTCACCTTGGATGCGATGCCCGGTAAACAGATGGCGATTGATGCCGATCTCAACACCGGCCTGATCGGCGAAGACGAAGCGCGCCGCCGACGCTCAGAGGTTGCACTGGAAGCCGAATTTTACGGCGCTATGGATGGTGCCAGTAAATTTGTCCGCGGCGATGCCATCGCCGGTATTTTAATTATGCTGATCAATATCATCGGCGGTCTAGCCATCGGCGTTGTGCAGCACGACCTACCGTTCACGCAAGCACTCAACAACTATACCCTGCTCACCGTCGGTGACGGTTTAGTCGCGCAAATTCCGGCGCTCATTATTTCCACAGCGGCCGGTATTGTGGTTTCGCGCGTCTCGGCTGATCGCGATATCGGTGAACAAATCGTTGAACAATTGTTTATGAATCCACAGGTCATGTACATCACCGCCACTATTCTCGGCGTAATGGGCTTGATTCCCGGCATGCCGCATTTTGCCTTCCTAGTGTTAGCGGGCGGGTTATTCTGGATCGGTAACAACATCGCTAAAAAACAACGCGTGGTTAATGAAATTCCGGAGCAAGTTGCCGTACCACCGTCTTCGGAACCGGTGGATGTCAGTTGGGACGATGTAGGGCAGGTCGATACTTTAGGCTTGGAAGTCGGTTATCGATTGATCCCCTTGGTGGATCGAACACAAGACGGCGAATTACTGCGGCGCATCCGTGGCATTCGCAAAAAATTTGCGCAAGACATGGGATTTCTCGTCGCACCCGTGCATATTCGTGACAACTTAGATCTGCGTCCCAACGCGTATCGGATTATCGTAAAGGGTGTGGAAATTGGACGTGGGGAAGCGCAGGCTGGCCAGTTTCTCGCCATCAATCCCGGTCGCGTATTGGGCCAACTACCCGGTGCTCCGACCAAAGATCCCACCTTCGGCTTGCCTGCGGTATGGATTGAATCCAGTCTGCGCGAACAAGCACAAACCTATGGCTACACCGTGGTGGATGCCAGCACGGTGATTGCCACCCACTTATCGCAAATACTCCAATCCCATGCCGCCGATTTATTGGGTCGTGAGGAAGTTCAGCAATTATTAGACCATGTCGCTAAAGAGTTACCAAAACTAACGGAAGAGCTATTCCCGGAATTGCTGACCCTAAGCGCGGTACAAAAAATATTACAAAACCTGTTAGCTGAAGGCGTACCCATTCGCGACATGCGTACCGTAATCGGTGTCCTCACCGAGCAGGCCGCTACAACCAAAAATACGGACGATCTCACCGGTGCCGTTCGTGTCGGCTTAGGCCGTGCCATCATTCAAGACATCTACCAAAATGCCGCAGAGTTACAAGTCATCGCACTCGAGCCAGCGCTCGAACACATGTTAATGCAAGCCATCGGTACCGATGCACAAGCGGCCGGTTTAGAACCTTCTCTGGCGGAGCGTCTGTTAACGCAAACGACGCTCGTGGTTCAAGAGCAAGAAAATCGTAACCTACCGCCGGTGCTGTTGGTGCCGGCCGCCTTGCGCGCGCTGTTGTCACGTTTCCTACGCCGTGTCGCACCGCAACTTAAAGTTATTTCACACGCTGAAATTCCCACTACAAAAACCATTAAAGTCACCGCTGTCCTGGGAGGTAACGCATGATCGTTAAGAAATTTACCGCCGCAACCACACGTGAAGCCCTAGCCCAGGTACGAGAAACTTTAGGACCCGAGGCTTTAATTCTCTCCAACCGGATACAAGATGGGCAGGTTGAAATTATGGCTATGGCAGAAAATGACATGGCCGCCCTTACCGCCACTCCCATCAACGTTACATCCCCTACTTCGCCCAGCCATGCCGCATCCATATCGTTGCGGCATAACATACCCGGGCTGCAAGTATTACCCGGTAACCCACCAGCACAACCTTCAACACTCACCGCCGATGGTGATCCTGCCATCTCGCATGCCGCAGCCCCTTCATCAGCGGCACCTGAACCCACGCAAGCTCCTTTAAAACCATCCGCATCCAGCGTCCCCGAATCAACAACCGTTGTCGCAAATCTTGCCTTAGAAGTGCAAAGCATTCGCAGCTTAATTGAAAGCCAGCTCGTCAACCTAGCCTGGGGTCAGGTAAAAAATGCCGATCCACAAAAATTCGACTTGCTGCGTACTTTGCTGGGTGTAGGTTTCTCACCGCGACTTGCGCGTGAGCTTTCCAGCGCCTTACCGAAAGCGTTAAATCCAGAACAAGCGTTGCGCTGGATGACCCATGCGCTTGCGCATAATTTACATTGCACCGGCAGCCGCGACGAGCCGATTGCCCACGGCGGCATTTATGCTCTGGTCGGCCCGACCGGTGTTGGTAAAACGACCACCATCGCCAAGCTTGCCGCGCGGTGCGTATTAAAACATGGCGCGTCGAGCCTAGCCCTTATTACCACGGATACTTACCGTATCGGTGCCCACGAGCAATTGAAAATTTACGGTAAAATTCTGAATGTTCCTGTTTATGCGGTCAAGAACGAAGCCGAATTAAATCGCACCTTAAACGATTTAAGTCGTAGACATTTAGTCCTCATCGATAGCGCCGGTATGAGTCAACGCGATCACCGCATCCGCGAGCAGCTCGCCTTACTCTCCGGTAACCCGGACATACAACGTTTACTCCTACTCTCCGCCACCGCACAGAGCGGCACGTTGGATGACATTGTTCGAGCCTATCAAGGCCACGGTTTCGCCGGGACTATTCTGACCAAAATCGACGAAACCTTGAGCCTGGCACCGGTATTAGATGTTGTTGTGCGGCATACGCTCAGCATTCAATACGTGACCAATGGACAACGCGTCCCCGAAGATTTGCATCTAGCGCAAGCGCATTATTTGGTTGATCGTGCGTTGAAATGTGCGCCGCAGGCACCCCATCAATTACGCGACGACGAATATCCTATCCTCATTAGCGCGCACGAAGAAGATGCGCGCGCTTTTCTCCACGCCGCCCCAGCGACCACCTGACGCGATGAGCGGTTTCACGGCTGACCAGGCAGAAGGATTGCGTCGACTCTTGGGGCGCGATCAACTCCGGGTTATCGCCGTTGCCAGCGGAAAGCCACGCGTCGGCCAAACCAATGTTGTAATCAATTTGGCGCACACCCTGGCCGCGCAGGGAAAATCCGTACTCATCCTCGACGAAGGTATCGGCAACGACAGTTGTGCAGCCCGCCTGGGTCTCTTGACCCGCTGCGAGCTTGCGCAAGTCTTAAATGACCAAGCAACTCTGCCGCAAGCTTTGCTGGCCTATAGCAGTACGCTCCATGTTTTACCGGCACGCGAAGGTCTACGCCGCATTGGTCAATTCAACAGTACCGCGCATGAGCGACTACGCCGTTCCTTGTCGGCACTCCCGCTGCAACCCGATATATTGCTCATTGATTTGGCCGCTGATCGCCGCCAGTTCACGCTCGCGGCGACGGCGGCGGCTGACGAAATCGTTGTGGTGATGAATCCGGAACGGGAAGCCAGCACGCTCACCTATGCACTAATTAAACAGTTGTCGCAAGAATTCGGGCGGCGGCGCTTTTATCTAATCACCGCAAAGACAAAGGATGATAGCTATGCCGCCGTGCTTAGCGGTAATATGCTGGAAGCGGCATCGCGCTACCTTCGTGTACAGATCGAGGGATTGGGTGTAATTCCCTGGGATGCCAGCGTTAAACACGCCAATAAATGCTTTAAGCCGGTCGTAGAAGCTTTTCCGGATACCCCGGCCAGCCATGCTTACCGTGCACTGGGGCAAATGATTGCGAGTTGGCCCATGATGCGCGAAAATAGCGGGCACTTGGACGGATTCATACAACGGCTTATCATGTCGTGTAGAACGAAGGAGTTAACCCTCCGTGTTTAGCGATTTAATCAACCAGAACCAGGTACCGTTTGAAGACCTCTTTAACCATCGAAGATTACGTCAAAAAACACGCACCCCTCGTGAAACGGATTGCCTATCACTTGATGGCCAAGCTGCCGGCGAGTGTACAAGTTGACGATCTAATTCAGGTCGGGTTAATCGGGCTAATGGAAGCCGCTAAAAATTACGACGATACCCAGGGTGCCCAATTTGAGACCTATGCCGCGCAGCGCATTCGCGGCGCAATGCTGGACGAACTACGCCAAGCGGACTGGTTACCGCGCACCGTGCGCAAGAGCTTGCGTCAAATCGAAGCCACGATCAATCAATTGGAACAGCAAAATAAGCGTGCGCCTAACGAAGAAGAAGTTGCAAAGGCCATGGAAATCGATATCGGTGCCTACCAACAGATGTTGCTCGACGCGCGTGGCCATCAATTGCTGTACTACGAAGACTTGCAAGATTCCGATGATGCCGATTTTTTCGAGCGCCATATCGCCGGCGATAGTAACGATCCACTGCAAATGCTGGAAGATGCCGGTTTTCGTAAGATACTAGCGGAAGCCATCAGCGCCCTACCCGAACGCGAAAAACAAATGATGGGTATGTACTACGAACAAGAACTTAACCTGCGTGAAATCGGTGAAGTACTGGGAGTCTCCGAATCGCGTGTATGCCAACTCCATAGCCAAGCGGTGGCGCGACTCCGCGTCAAGCTTTTGGAATGGATTCAAGACAAACGCTAATCGCCGCTAAGGCGTAGATACTTCCTCCAAATCCGCCATGCAAAAATACGACCTCACCAGCTTTTTCGGCATTCTACTGGCGTTGCTTGCTATCGTCGGCGGCCAGCTATTAGAAGGTGGGCACGCGAGTTCATTGCTTCAACTTACCGCCTTTATCATTGTGATCGGCGGCACCGTGGGTGCCATCATGCTACAAAATCCGCTGACTGTTTTTTTACGCGGTATCCGCATGGCGAAATGGGCGTTTGTACCGCCACAACAAGATCCCGAGCACCTGATCCGGCAAGTGGCCGAATGGAGTAATATCGCGCGCCGTGGTGGGTTACTGGCTTTGGAACCGGCGATCGAAGATCTCGACGACCCCTTTGCCCAGCGCGGACTGCAAATGTTGATTGACGGTGCGGAACCCGAGACCCTGCGTGAAACCCTACAGGTTGAAGTCGATGCCTACGAAGGACAGCAACGCCTCGCCGCCAAAGTATGGGAATCGGCGGGTGGTTATGCGCCGACTGTCGGTATTTTGGGTGCTGTACTTGGACTGATCCATGTAATGGAAAATCTCTCTGACCCCAGTAAATTAGGTGCCGGCATCGCCGTGGCTTTTGTCGCCACGGTGTACGGCGTAGGATTTGCAAATTTATTTTTCTTACCCATCGCTAATAAACTTAAAAATATTATCGGGCGTGAAATTTTACTGCGCGAAATGCTGATTGAAGGCTTAATCGCCGTTGCCAATGGCGAAAACCCGCGCTTGATTGAGCGTAAGCTGCAGGGTTATCTGGTTTAACCGCACCTCGAAAATCGAAGCTCGCCATGCGTCGTAAAAAACCACCGGAAGAACATGAAAATCACGAACGCTGGCTCATTTCTTACGCCGACTTTATCACGCTATTGTTTGCGTTTTTTGTGGTGATGTATTCCATCTCTTCAATCAACGAGGGTAAGTACCGGGTACTTTCCGATTCCCTGGTCAACGCCTTTAAAAATGCGCCCACCGCCGATCAAGCGCTACGCCTAAACCAAGCGCAACCCAGCACCCGCCCGATCAAACCCGCCCTAATAAAAAAACCGGAATCGGCTAGCGTCGATTCTAAGATAAAAAAACGCACCGAAGACATGCGGCAAGTCGCGCAGGATTTGCTCAAAGTACTGGAACCCTTAATTAGCAGCAACCAAGTTAAAATTACGCAGAGCGTGCGTGGCGTGACCGTGGAAATTAATGCAGCGGTTTTATTTGCGCCCGGACAAGCCGTTCTCCAACCCGATTCAGTCAAAGTATTGACTTCAGTCGCGCAAATACTCGCGAAAGCACCCAATCAAATTCAAGTCGAGGGTCACACGGATGATATCCCAATCAATACCGCCTACTATCCTTCCAACTGGGAGCTATCTTCCGCGCGCGCCAGTAGCGTGGTACGACTGTTTAGCGCCAACAGCGTAGCGCCTGATCGTATGGTTGCCATCGGCTATGCCGACAATCGCCCGGTGATCGCAAATACCGACAGCGAATCACGCGCTCGAAATCGCCGTGTAACGATGCTGATTATTTCGGAGGAACCGAACAAAACTACAGAAATCCCAATCAAGGGCGCACAACAAACACCACCGCCGCAAGTGCGGTAAGTCTACGAACAACGAGCGGAACTAAGCCTTACCCAAAGGCCGTCCACTACCCAGTGGTTTAGCCGTATAGGCTTGGTTGATATTTTTTGGTTCTGGTGGTTAACATAACCCTGATCCTAATGACATCGTAGCGCTTCTTGAAAAAACCGCGAAAACTCACTAACTATATGCTCGTCCTCGTATAGCAGATAATTTTTTGCCAGAATTTTCGCTCTCACTTCTTCCCGAAAAACTGGTTCGTTCGCTAAACGAAGGCTGATTTTGACATGGTGTGCCTTATTCTCGGCGATACAATCATTGATTCCCATTTTTCGATACATTCCATAACCGTGGCGTGTCCTCTGTAATTGGCCCGGAAGAGTCACTACGGGCGTGCCTACCGAGAAAGCTTCAAGAGTGGAATTCATACCATTAAAATGGGGTATATCCAACATGACATCCACGATTTTGATTAGGTTTATAAAATCCTGCTGACTTTGTGGCGGTAAAAAAATCACGCGGTGAGCTACATCGGGCATGCTTCTCTGCAAGCGTTGTCGAAGCAATATCGCGAGATTCGGTAGGTTGCCTTCTAATAAAATTATTTGCCCTCTCGGGTCACCTCGAAGAATATCGCCCATCATCTGATCAAACTCCGGATGAAATTTGAAAAGTGTTTGGGGGCAAAGATAAAGATGATTTTTTTCAGACAAACCGTAAGTAGATCGATGTTTTATAGTGTTCTGTAAGGGTGGGCGATAGTAATAAGCAAGCGTACCAACATCTCTTAGCAAAAAAAGTTTTTCACTGTAATGATCTTGCGCATTTTTAACTTCAAACAATTCACTGGATATGAAGTAATCCATATTACCGATTCCCGTCGTATCGGGATGTCCAAACGAGGTGCATTGCACCCGTGCCAATCGCGAGAATGCCAAAAAATACGTGAACGGCTCCATACCGATATCTTGGTAAAACAAAATATCTAATTCCAGTAAAGCTATTTGTTGTCTGGCCATTTCGAGCGAATCTTTAAGCACAACAACCTCATCGGCATTTGCTTTAATAAATTGTGAAATCGAGTCGTCACGGACTGGGCCAACAGAAATGGCATAAACTTGGAAGCAGTCGCGAGGTAACTTTGCAACTAGGCCGGCTGTTGTTTTTCCAATGCTATGGTCGTATATGTATTTTGAAATAAAACCTACCTTAATGCGGCCTGAAGCTCTGCGTGGTAAAGCGCAGTGCGATGCCCGCCAGAGAAGAGAAGGGCAAGTCCTTTCAAATAGGCTCGCCAGTTTGATCTTCAAATCTCGATTATTGATGCCGTGATAACTCAGGTAAAAAGAAGCATCTCTAACCTCGTTTACAGGATGAGATAGGCTTAAGTTTTTATCGTGGTGCAAATCATTTAATGCGTTGCCCAGAGTCTGCCGAATCGCCTCGATACTTTCTTTAGACTCATTAATTACAGGTAGCAATGTGGCCAGTCTAATCTTAAGTCCAGGCAATACATTTACTTCAAGTGCGGCCTTGAAGCTTGTGGCCGCTTCAACGACATTCCCGTGTTCCGCCATGAGATCACCGAGGCTGCAATGGGCTTCGATATAATCTGGTTTGATCGCAATGGCTCTACGCATGCAGTTAACAGCTTCTTCAGTCTGTCTGACTTCGGCCAAGGCCAGTCCCAGGTTCTGATATCCAGGTGCAAATTCGGGTTCGATAGCAAGCGCGCGTTTATAGCATTCAATGCTCTCGCTGTAGCACCCTTCTTTTTGAAGGATATTCCCCAAATTGTTTATAGCTGCAGCCTGAAGGGGATTTAACTCTACGGCTTTACGAAAACAAATTGCGGCCCTTTTTAGCTCACCCTGTTGCTCCATGCACGTTCCAAGATTAACCAAAGCTTTTATATTGTTCGGATCAGATTTTAAGGCTTGCTCGTAATGCAATTCGGCTTCATCAAACTTCTGTTGTTCTTGATATACATCGCCTAAAACTGTGTGGGAAAAAGCATTATCCGCATCGAAAGCGAGCGCCTGACTGAGAACCGAGACTGCCTCGAAATGCTTATTTAAATGCAGAAGAACATCACCCAGATTAGTTAAAATTTCCGGATGATTTGGGCTGATCTCAAGCGCTTTCCGGTACTGCTTTTCAGCCTCGCCGTGGTGATTTTGATCGTGATGGAGACTGCCCAGATTGTTGTAGTAATCGGGGACGCTGGGGTCAAACACAATAGCTTTTGTGAAGTAGGCTTGTGCCTGGATAAATTGATTGATCTCTAATGATATAAGCCCTAATAAATTCAACGCGGCGGCGTTGCTTTGGTCGGACTGGATAATTAATTCACAAATTAATTCCGCTTCTTTTAGATCACCTGTTTCGAATCTTGTAATAGCAAGATTTAAAGCTTCGGAGATACCAAGTTTCATAAATCATGTCTTTCAAAATAAGTTATAAACTTAGCAACTTTCCTCCATTTTTTTCGTGGTATTTCCTTAAAGTTTAGGCTGCTTTGTTTTCAGGCGCATCCACTGACTTGTTGTGAATAAAAATTTGCCGCGAAAAAACCTACAAAGCACATCGTCAATTACCATAGCATTTAAATATGACAATCTGAATTTTGGGTCTTCAGGCAATCGAGTGGGTAAATTTCATGCCCAGAAGTGCCTGAAAGCCTAGCGAGCATAGTGTTTTTTGTATTTTCATCGCGTCTCGAATTTGGCATCATGTTTCAATGCCTACTTCCAAGAAGCTTAAGCGTCTACTGGACGCATGTCGGTTCGCTGGCTTTCGGCCTGTGCCGCAAGTCAGCGGTGTGTTTGGTGATGCGCATGCACGAGTCATCCGGCTGACACGGCGCTCAAAAAAACTGTCTGCAATGTGTGTGGGCGAATGCACTCGGGTTGGTATGATCGGAAGATACGCCGCGTACGCGACCTCCCGTGTGGGCCGTTTCGAATCTACCTTGAATTCGAGGTTCGGCGTGTGTTGTGCCGAAGCTGCCAGGCGGTGAAGCGCGAGCGGTTGGAGTTCTTGAACGACAACCCCTTTTATACCAAACGCTTTGCCTACTACGTGGGCCGACGTTGTCGAAACGAGACGATTAAGGATGTTGCCCGCGAACTGCACCTTGATTGGGACAGCGTCAAGACGCTGGACATGCAATACATGCGCGCGCAACTTGCGCGTGCTGGTGCCCCCGGCCCCAAGGCAATCGGGATCGACGAGATATCGATTCGTAAGGGGCACACCTACCGCATCGTAGTGAGCGACCTGATTCGGCGCCGACCGATCTGGTTCGGGGGCGTGGATCGATCCGAGGCAAGCATGCAAATGTTTTATGACTGGTTGGGGCCTAGGAAAAGCGCTGGAATCCGCTTGGCGGTGATGGATATGTGGAAACCGTTTCGCAAGGCGACTAACGCGCGAGCGCCGCAAGCCGCGATCCTGTTTGACAAATTCCACATCATGCGACATTTGGGAGATGCCCTCGACCAAGTCCGCAAGAGTGAATACAAGCGGCTCGCCGGTTCCGAGCGGCGTTACATCAAGGGGCAGAAGTACACCCTGCTGTCGCACCGGGAGAATTTGGACTTGGATGGTCGTCGCGCGTTGAAAACCTTGCTTGCGGCGAACAAGCGCTTGAACACGGCCTATCTGCTCAAGGAGAGTTTCGGTCAGCTTTGGAGCTACGAGCGTGAGGGCTGGGCGCGGCGCTTCTTCGAGAATTGGCGTAACGGCCTCAAGTGGCAACGCTTGAAACCTTACGAGAAATTCGCCGAGATGATTGATCGTCATTGGGATGGGATCGCCGCCTACTGCAAGCCGGAGAACAAAGTGTCGCTGGGATTCGTCGAGGGTCTGAACAATAAAATCCGTGTGATCCAGCGTCGCGCGTACGGACTGCGCGACGAAGAATATCTGCGACTCAAAATCCTGACTTGCATGTTGCCAATCCTCTAAAATGATCAAAAATCACCCACACGACTTCCTGAAGACCCTGAATTTTAAACCGAGCAAAACTGTAGGCCGTTTGGGCTAGACAGTATCCGTGACTACGCTCAATCGCGCAGCAGGTTTATGAGCAAAGCAGTCGACCTATGTCGTCCATGAAGTCTAACCGGCTTATATTTTAAGCGCAGACAGACAAAATGCATGCCTGGTCATTCTGTAACGATGCCTGGTTCAAACCTAACCAGACTGTTTTGATTTACCCAGTTCGTCCACGATATTAGTCAAACAAATTCGCAGCTCTTCGGTATTCAAGCCAAGCTTAAAAGCGCGCTGACACTCTCGCAGTGCATCTTTTAATTTGCCTTGTTTCTGGAGTATGAGTCCGAGTACGCGGTGCGCATCGGCGTAAGCCGGATTTAACGCTAATGCTTTGCGACAGCTTGCGGTTGCGCCTTTAAGATCTCCCGCAGCGGTTTTTGCTAAGGCAAGATTGCCGTGCATAGGCGCATATTTATGGTGCACCTGAATCGCGGCGCTAATTAATTCAATCGCAATATTCTGCTGATTGTTTAAGTAAGCAAAAACACCCATTAAATGCAGCGCATCCGGGTTAGTGGGTTCCACTTCTAGCGTATTTAGGCTAATTTGCCGAGCTTCAGTATAGTTGCCAGCATCAAAATAGCGCCATGCCTCATTCATTAACTCGCTCGATGATAAATTTGTTTTTACGGCATTCATTTTGAGACAGGTTGCCTGTGGTATCTGCAGGAACCTTACAGAATAATTATTACATTTATATTTCTGAGCACGGCTCCATAGGATGAGGTGTTCTGACTATCGTATGGTTTAAGTCAACGAACAGAACTAAGCCTTACCCAAAGGTCGTCCGCTACCCGGTGGTTTAGCCGTATAGGCTTGGCCATCCGCACCGTACAAATTACTGCTACCGGCATTGGCACCCAGCAGTACGCTTAAAGCCGCTTGGTTATGCGCGAGGCGCGTGTGAATGAGTTGCCCATTGCTCTGATTTAAATCTTTTGTGATGCGCGCTAGATCAATTAAATCTCGCCATAGCTTGCCGGCGCGATTTTTGTCTGCCGGATCGTAAGTATCCAGCCAGGCTTCCATGCCGATTTGATTGGTGCTGCCTGCGGATTCGGTTAGATAACGGTTGCGCACCTCGGCAAGCTGTGTCAATTCAATGACTCGTTCATTTTTGCCCCGTGCCAATGCCGTCAACTCGTCGGCATCGCCGCTGATCAAGGCTGTATGCTCTGCACTTAAAATTTGGTGGAATTGACGAAACGCTTCCAACTCGCGCTTCAGGCTTAAAAGGAAAACATTTAATTTTCCGCTGTCCAGTTCCTGTGACAAAGCTTAGCCTTTGTGATTGAGCACCAATTCTTTAACCGTCGTCAATAGGCGATCCGCGACCACATCCGGGTTGACCCGAAACCGACCTTCGCTAATGGCTTGCTTGATGGCTTCAACACGCGCGGTATCCACCACCTGTACATTATCCAAGCTGCTTTCCAAGGCTTGCAGTTGCGACGACAGTGATCCAATCTCAACTTTTTCATCGGAAGAGGTTTTTGCACGTGTCGTTTTCGCTGCACCGCCGCTCGGCTTCGATGTCGCTTGGCCTACTTTGCTCGGCGCTGTCGGTTTATTACTGTTATTAATTTTCAAGGCAATCCCTCGATGTTACTGAGTACGGAAACACTCCGCGCTCAACTTAATTTCGGCTAAAAAAGCGAAATTCTTTAGCGATTTAAAATGACACTTCGGCAATCAACTATCGGCTCGAATACCGTGCTGGCCAAGACTTTCAAGTACATTACAGGACGCGTTCACCGGGATGTAGCAACGGTTTAGTTTATCAATAAACGCCACCAAAGTCTAAACCGTTAATCCCTCTTATCCTGCCCGGTGCAGAGCGCGAAGAGAAATTAAAGTTACTTTTAGTTCGGCACTTTTATTAAATCCTATGTAACGCTCGGCGCGCACTCAATACGGCACTTCGATCGTACCATCCGCCTGCACTACACCACTGACTGTTTGCCCATTTTGCGCTTTGACTTGTACGTTCTGACCAACAGCGGCGTTTGACAACGCTTTGCCCTCCGAACTTACTTTAAAACCTTTCCCCTGTGCAACCAAGCGCACACTTTGCCCTTGGCGTACCACGATGGGCGCACGCAACATGTCTTGGCGTAAGGGATGACCTGCTACGACACCCGATATCAGCGCCTTGCCCACGACATCTTGCGTGGCGCTGATTACACCCGCCGGTAATTGCGTCAGTTCGGCCATTTGCAAGGTCAAATCTTCATCCGCCAGTATCTTACCGCTAGCTAAAGGATGAGTAGCGACCACCACCGGTGCTTGTACCCGCACCGTCACGGGAACGTACAATGTCCAATCCGCGCCTTGGCTGCAACGCACACCGACATTGCTGTTACCCCATAGTTTGGCACCTAGAGGCAAAAAGGTTTCCAATTTTGCGCATGCTGGAAGTTGTGCTTGCTCAATGATACCGACAACGACATTGACTTGCCCTGCCAAGTGCGCCGTCTGCTGCTTGGCAAAAGCAGCAACTGTTTGACGAATCTCCGATAAATTTTGCGGCGCGGCTTGCGCCAACGGCATCTGCATTAGCCAAGCAGCGCTTAAAATCAGCATGCTGTACAACCGTAATTTCATCGGTAGCTACTTTCTTGTGTATTTTTAGATGCCTAAAGTTCTGTTCCGCTGTGCCGTAACGTATCTTAACAGCAAATAGAGGCGATATGAGTCGGTCTTGAGCGCTTGCAAAAAAATCATAAATTTACATTACATTCAGCAGGTTAGAACGGTATTCTAATGACACTAAAAACGAAAGTTTTCGTCGGCATCGCAAGCATCTTTCTTCCCATTGGGCTTCCCATTGGGATCGCCGTTTTCACCAACGGTTCCGGCTCAACTGTTTTAATTTCTGCTTTGCTGCTGAGCGCATTGATGGCCGTGGGTGTGATTTTCTGGCTGATTCACGCCATTAAACCTCCGTCAAACTTGTTGGCTAGCGCGCAGATGATCGCCAATGGCGCATTACACCAGCGCTTGCCCACCAACGAAAATTCGGAATGGTGCGCGCTGATTATCTCGATCAATCACATGTTGGATACCGTGCAACGACGAACCAGCGAACTGCAAGAATGTGTTTCTGAGATTAACCAAAATACAAAATTAATACAAACGACGCTGCATAATTTTAGTGAGAACCCCAATAGCCAAGTACAACTTGCCGTCGAAGCTCAAATAGAATTGGCCAATTTGATTCAGGCGTTAAATTCCATTGATGGCAATGCGACATCCGCCGTTACCCAAGCGGATCAATGCATGGCCAACACTCAAAATGGCAATGAAAGCGTATCGCGCTTGATGGGTGGGATTGATTCCGTTGAGTCGGCGGTCGCGGTTATTGCGGACTCTGTAACCGCTTTTATGAACAGCATGCAGACCATCACCGCCATGACGAGCCAAGTAAAAGATATTGCCGATCAAACTAATTTACTGGCGCTCAATGCGGCTATCGAAGCAGCACGCGCCGGTGAACAAGGGCGCGGCTTTGCTGTGGTCGCCGATGAAGTGCGCAAACTGGCAGAAAAATCAGCGCAGGCGGCACGCGAAATCGACGAAGTGACCAAGCTGGTCGGTCAACAATCGAGCTCGCTGGACACCACGATTATTGCCGGACGCGAGCATCTCAGCGGCAGCATGGCTTCTTTGGAAGAAGTTGCAGAAGCCTTGGCCTGCTCACGAGGTGCGGTTATGAGCGGGCGCCATTTAATCGATGAAATTTCAAAAAATGCGCACTCGCAAACAAAATCTGGCCAAATGATTGCGCAGCAAACCGGTAGCATCGAGCAACTGGCGAAATCCGCCTGCAACGACATTGATATCATCACACAAGCGGCCCATCGAATCGGCGCGTCAAGCGCCCGCTTAGACGCGGTTTTTGCAAGTGCGCCATAAGTTTTTTAAACGAATTGCCGCTGACATCGGGTAATCGTATCGGCTATGCCAAAATTAAGTAATCCATCGGATATCGCGCGTGAAACTTTAAAGCGACTGACGTCGCATCGTATTGCACCAACACCCGAAAATTATCAGCGTATCTACCATGAAATCGCGGAAACACCCAGTGAGACGACGACCGGTATCGATAAGGAATTAATCACCACCTTGCAAACCGTGGTACGTTCACACCCGCAAAACGGAAACACCCTAAAGGGTATGATTCAAGCGTTGGAACAACGTGATTGGAAAACATTTACCGTTCATTTTGAATCCTTAATCGCACAAAAACGTACGGAACAAACCGGTTGGGCGGATCTCGTACGCGATCTCATTAGAAACTGGGACCTCAAACAAACCGGGCTTAGCACACCACGCAAAAAAGACGCGTTAGAACGCGTGTTGATTAACTTTGGAAAAAATCCCGAGGAGTTACTCAACAAGCTGCGCAGTCTAGTCAAGGCTTGGAGTGAAGGTGTCAGTGGACCGCCCGACATCGAAATGCACAACGAGTCTGCTGAAATAACCGGTGGCCACACCCTACCGGAGGAACGTGTTGGTGCACCCATCGAAAACATGGCGGGTGCGGACGAAGTGCCCGGAATGTTGTCTGAGTTGCTCGCCAAAGCTTTGCTGCATGGTGTCATGCCGCGTTTAGCGCATTTCCCTGAACTAGCAACCCGTGCCGGTGATCTTGCGCAACAAGTACGCACGGCAAACAATCTTGACCATCTGAATCAATTTTCAAAAGACATTCGACAATTTTGGATTGAATTAGAATTACGCGCCGACGCCGATCAAGATGTTCTCAATGGCTTGATGCGCCTATTACGTCTGCTCATTGAAAATATCACCGAATTACTAATGGATGATCAATGGCTACGCGGCCAGCTCGGCATCGTGCAAGACATCATCGGCAACCCGTTGACACCCACGGTCATCAACGAAGCGGAGCTGCACATCAAAGAAGTGATCTTTCGACAAGGCACTCTCAAACACAGCCTCAACGAAGCCAAGGCCTCACTAAAAAACTTAGTAACGATGTTTATCTCACGTATCGGTGAGATGTCGGAGAGCACAGGGGATTACCATGATAAGGTAGCCAATTATGTGGAAAAAATTGGACGTACCGAAGATTTACCAACAATTAACACCGTTTTACAAGATCTGATCGCGGATACAAAAATCTTACACATGGACATGGTGCGTTCCCATGATGAATTACTGCATGCGCGCCGTCAGGCTGAAACAGCCGAGCAAAAAATGCACGAATTAACCATTGAATTAGGACAAGTCAGCGAATTAATTTATCAGGATCATCTTACCGGCACGCTGAATCGTCGCGGTATGGACGAAGCCTTTAAGCGTGAATTTGCACGCTCCAAACGCGGCCAAACTTCCATATCAATTGCCTTGCTCGATATCGATCATTTCAAAAAGGTCAACGATACTTTTGGTCATGATGTCGGCGATCAAGCGCTGATTTATTTAGCCAAAAATGTTCAGGAAATTTTGCGTCCTGTCGACGTTATTGCACGCTACGGCGGTGAGGAGTTTGTTATTATTTTACCCGACACCCAGTTAGCGGATGGCGTGAGCATCATGACACGTTTACAACGTGATCTGACGAAACGTTATTTTTTGCATGAAAATGAAAAACTGCTCATTACGTTTAGCGCCGGTGTAGCGCAGCGTAAAAACGAAGAGAGTGCCGAGGCCATCATTGCACGCGCCGATAGTGCGCTCTACCGCGCGAAACAAGCCGGGCGCAACCGTGTTCTGGCAGCGGAATAGCGCTGAAGACTAATTATTTTGCATCATTCCAGTGGCGTAATTTTAACGGAACGAAGATCGCATACTCGAAACAGTGTTCGGTCATTCATGCTAAAAAACATGTCGCGTTTCTGCTAAATTTTCTTCCGATGGCTGCGTGGCTCGTAAGCCCGAATCGATTGAATAATAGTTTGAAACGGTAGTTGTTCGACACTGCCGTAACGATGCACTGCCGCCACTACCACCGCATGAATATCCACCACCACCGCCAATGTACTATCCCCCGTTAGATGCGCAATTCCCAATAAACCACCGCACTGCAATTTCAGTTGTTTGCCATGTGGCAGCGGTTCGTCGGGATGGGTCAGTTTTAGCGTAAATGCAGAGGCATGCCGCATTTTCTTTTTAAGTTCCGTGCAAAGGGCATGCGCCGCGGGGTCTAGGCAACCCGCCGCCTCACGTTCCGCGATATAACGCCGAATGGAATGCTGACAATCACAACAACGGCGCAAGATTGCGCGCTCAAATATACACTGCAGCGGATTTATGCTGGTGTATGTATCGCGGTAAGCATTCTCATCCAGCATAGGCGATAAAGCTAGAAATCTTCACCGGTGGTCGGTGGTTTTGGTCGTACTTGCGACAATAAATCTTCTGCTTCCAGCTCGGATTCGGCGAACATCACCTTAACGACTTGCCCTTCGCTTAATGCCATTGCATTACGCCGTAATTTTGCTTCAGCGCTCGCTTCTTTGAAGGAATTAAAGTGTGCCAGGTGCTCCAACTGCCGAATAGGAAACGACTCAATTTTGTAAACATAATACGGCATTTAACACTCCCTTTTAAGTTGATTGCAGCAGATGCGACACGTAATGCGTACAGCCTTGTTCCACCGTCAGAAGGGGAAAATCGTATCCAACGGCGCGTAAATTAGTGATATCTGCTTGCGTAAAATTTTGGTACTTACCTTTAAGGGCTTGCGGAAAATCGATGTACTCCAGAATGCCTTGCGCTACCATTTGTGCCAGCGTCAACACCGGCTCTTGCTGGGCCACACGACAGGCATTCACCGTTGCCACGGCAACATCGTTAAAGGGTTGCGAACGCCCGGTACCGACATTAAAAATACCGGAATGCTCCGGATGATCTAAAAAATAGAGATTCACTTTAACCACATCTTCAATCGAAATAAAATCGCGGCTTTGCGCGCCGTCGGGATAGCCGTCACGACCTTCAAATAAACGGACTTTTCCTGTTTCCATGTATTGATTAAAGAGATGAAAAGACACTGAAGCCATACGCCCTTTATGCTGTTCGCGCGGCCCGTATACGTTGAAGTAGCGAAAACCTACAACTTGTGATGTTAAGCGACTCCAGCAGCGACGCGCATATTGGTCGAATAAAAATTTTGAATAGCCGTATACATTCAGCGGGCTTTCATGCGCACGCTCTTCCTTGAATACAGACCCGCTGCCGTACACACTAGCGGAGGATGCATACAGCAGCGGTACTTCGGCTGCTTGGCAATACTCGAATAAGTTGACCGTGTAGCGATAGTTATTCTCCATCATATAGCGCCCGTCGGTCTCCAAGGTGTCGGAGCAGGCACCCTCGTGGAAGATAGCCGCTATGTTCGCTTTCCAGGCATCCTCCGATAACCGTTCGATAAAATCCTCTTTATCCAAATAGTCGGCGATTTCGCAATCGGTTAAATTTTTAAACTTATCCGCTTTGCTAAGATTATCCACACAAATAATATCGGTTTCGCCGCGGTCATTGAGCGCTTTGACGATATTCGAGCCGATAAAGCCGGCTGCGCCGGTAACAATGTAATACATAGTTTTCCTTAAAATACCTGAGTGGTCATCACTCCCCCGCTTCGGCACTGCCTCATTCGGGTTTGAATAATTCCTCGTGATGTACAACCGCCGTACCCAGCTTACCGACCACAATACCGGCGGCACGATTTGCCACCACCACCGCCTCCGGCAGGCTGGCACCACGCGCCAGCATCACCGCTAATGTTGCGATCACAGTATCACCGGCACCGGAGACATCAAAAACTTCGCGCGCTTGAGTGAGTTCATGTAACCGCTCACCCTCTCGATACAGCGTCATCCCTTCTTCGCTACGGGTAACCAGCAATCCTTGCAAGCCTAATTCCCGGCGTAGTGTTTCAGCCTTGTGCGTTAACTCCTCTTCGTTTTGCCAGCTACCCACCACGTCGCGAAACTCCGCACGATTGGGGGTCAATAAAGTGGCATCGCGGTAGCGCGAATAGTCATCACCTTTTGGATCTACCAAGACCGGCTTGCCCGCGGCTTTAGCCATCGCGATCATTCGCGTGATGTGCGCTAAACCGCCCTTGCCATAATCGGATAGCACCACTACATCGGTATCGCGTAATAACCGTTCATAATCCGTGAGCGCCGTTGCCAGTACTTCGTGACTCGGTGCGGTTTCGAAATCAATACGCAGCAATTGCTGCTGTCGTCCAATGACCCGCAGCTTAATCGTAGTGGCAATGGACGGGTCACGGTGCAATTGCGCTACGACACCTTCTTCCTGCATCAATTGAGCAATACGCAAGCCCGCTTCGTCATCGCCCGTTACCGACAGCAAAGAGGCCTGTGCGGACAAAGCGGCAATATTACGCGCCACATTGGCGGCACCGCCTGGACGTTCTTCGTGACGATTGACACGCACAACCGGCACCGGTGCTTCTGGTGAAATACGGCTGACTTCGCCGAACCAATAACGGTCCAGCATCACATCCCCCACCACCAACACGCGCGCGGTATTCAGCTTAGACACCATTAATCCGCACCCCCTCCTCACACATTGTTCGGTTCCTATTTTTAAATCGAAGTAATTTCTTGCCGAATCGCCGCCAATGCCGCCAATGGGTCCGGCGCTTGTGTGATGGGACGGCCTATCACTAGATAGCTCGAGCCATTCTGTAGCGCTTCCTGCGGTGTGGCAATGCGTGCCTGATCACCGCGCTCGGCTTGTTGAGGTCGAATACCCGGCGTAACCAACAAAAACCCTTTGCCACGTTCACGGTGCAATCGATTTACTTCCCGCGCCGAACAAACCACACCGTCCAAACCACAACTCTGTGCCAAATTAGCTAGGTTTGATACAGATTGTTGCGTACTTCCTGCAATACCGATTTCGACAAGATCGGCATCTTGTAAACTGGTGAGTAACGTTACGGCAATCAGTTTGGGGCGCGTCGATAACCCTTCTAACGCTTCGCGCGCCGCTTCTAGCATCGCGCGGCCACCCAAAGCGTGCACATTAATCATCCAAACTCCCAATTGCGCCGCCGCACGACAAGCCGCCGCGACCGTGTTGGGGATATCGTGAAATTTGAGATCCAGGAAAACGTCATAACCCCGATGAACCAATTCCGCAACGTAATCCGGGCCAGCCGCAACAAATAACTCTTTACCTACCTTGAGCTTGCATTGTGTTGGATCCAAGCGATCAACCAAACCGCTGGCGGCTTGGCGCGAAGCATAATCCAGGGCTACGATAATCCGTGATTCATTCATGTTGAGATCTCTTCGATACGACGCGGTGGAAAGGTTTCCCAAGCCACGCACGCTGGACAGCGCCAAAAAAATTGTCTTGCCTTAAAGCCGCAAGCTTCACATTGATAATAGGCCAGCCGCTGGCTATGCAGATGTATCAAGGTTTTAAATATTTGAATATCCTGACGCTTTTCTACGGGCACTTCAAACAACAGGGCTTCCAGTAACTTTTCAAAACCTTGTAACGTGGGGTGACAACGTAATTCCTCGCGCACTAATTGATTTGCGGCTTCCATACCTTCGATCTCGAGCGTGGCCTGGTAAGTAATATTGAGTAAATCAATAGACGCATAATTCATTAAAAAATGCTTCAATAAAGCCAGTCCTTCTGCAGCACGGTTCAATGCTTTATAGGAGGTTTGCATTTTAGCGGCGACCAGTGCGAGATAGCGGGGCTGCTGCGCCTCAACCCCACGCCAGATCAACAGCGCTTCTTCGTGCTGATTTTCAGCCACCGCAAAGTCCCCCAATAAAACATTGGCCCGCACGTTACGCCGATTGCCGCTGAGTGCTTCTTCCAAATATTGACGCGCCGCACTATAGTTTCCCGTGACAGCCTCGCCCACGGCTAGCTCGCACAGAAAATGCGTAATTTCAATTTGGAAAGGGTGGCTGGATACAGCGCTGAGTCGTTTTGCGATAGCAATCGCTTGATGCCATTCTTTTTCTTGTACATAAATTTCCATCAGCGCACGCAATGCCGGTTCGGTATGCGGCGTATTTTCCAATGCTTTGAACAAGGCTTCAGCTCGATCCAATAGCCCCGCCTTTAGGAAATCCTGCCCCAGCTCAAATTGTGCGACAAGACGTTGCTCATGCCCCAAATCGGGACGGTCAACGAGGGCTTGATGCAAATGAATCGCCCGATCCACCTCACCACGGCGCCGGAATAACCCCCCCAACGTAAAATGCAATTCGACGGTTTCGGCATTGGCTTTTGCGGCCTCGGTAAAGGCTTCAATCGCTTTATCGGGCTGCTGGTTCAGGAGAAAATTTAAACCTTTAAAGTACGATTCGGGTAATTGCCTGGATTGCGAAACAATATGCCGAATATCAATACGTGCGGCAAGCCAACCCAACGCAAAAAACAAAGGGAACGCCAGTAACCACCAATATTCAAATTCCATGCAGAATTCACTCTTCTGATTTAGTTCGGAGTTGGCTGCGCCGTTCGCGCTTCAAACTAAGAATTTCACGCCGTTGGCGATAAACATAACTAAAGCTCGCCACCACGCCAACAACGGCGCCAAGGACAAAAGCAATAAATAAAACCACAACCAAAGGTGCTTCCCAGGCCGCATCCAAATAATAATGTAGCGTAATCGGCGTACTATTTTTAATAGAAAATCCGAGGGCGGCCAAGAAAACAACTAGGCCTATGATCGGTGCAATGAAACGAAACAACGGCAGCCTCATGTTATAAATAAATCCCCAGATAATGAATGATTGCCCATTCGCTTCAGTGACGCGCGGTTACTCGGCTGCAAAAAAATGGCGGCACCATCGCAAGACGCTGCCGCCGTTCATACCTGAGGTCAACAGCCGATTACTCGGCGGTCGCAATCTCTGCACTGACCTCATGATCGACCCGGTCACGCAATTCCTTGCCTGCCTTGAAATGCGGAACATACTTGGCGGGGACCTCCACTCGTCCACCGGTCTTTGGGTTGCGTCCGATCCGAGGTGGCCGATAGTTCAAACTAAAACTACCGAAACCGCGAATTTCGATGCGTTGTCCCTGCGCCAAGCTTTTACCCATAGCATCTAATATCGTCTTAACCGCCAGTTCTGCATCTTTGGATACCAGCTGCGGATACCGCGCCGACAACCGTAAAATGAGTTCCGATTTGGTCATGGATTACTCCCTTAGACTGATTTAAATTATTGCGACTGTTCCGTTTTTTTCGTATCCATCTTGGCTTTCAATAATGCACCCAAGCTGGTGGTACCAGCACTACCCGCAGAATAATCCGTCGCCATCTTTTGCATGGCATCAGAAGCTTCGGAAGCATCTTTGGCTTTAATTGACAGGCTGATACTACGGTTTTTGCGATCTACGCTGATGATCATAGTCTCCACTTCATCACCTTCTTTCAAGTGGCTGCGGATGTCTTCCACACGGTCACGTGAAACTTCAGAAGCGCGCAAATAACCTTCGATATCGCTGTCCAGTGTGATCGTTGCGCCTTTTGCATCAATAGATTTAACCGTACCTTTGACCAAAGCACCCTTGTCGAAAGTCGCTGTGAAATTACTGAATGGGTCGCCATCTAGTTGCTTAACACCGAGCGAAATACGCTCTTTGTCGGCATCAATCGCCAACACCATAGCCTCGACTTCATCACCCTTCTTGAATTTACGCACGGCTTCTTCGCCGGTTTGGCTCCAAGACAAGTCCGACAAATGCACTAAGCCGTCGATGCCGCCGGGTAAGCCGACGAAAATACCAAAATCGGTAATGGATTTGATTTGGCCGCCGACTTTGTCGCCTTTTTTGTTGTTGGCGGCAAACTCATCCCACGGATTGGATTGGCATTGCTTCATGCCCAAGGAAATACGACGACGCTCTTCGTCGATTTCGAGAATCATCACTTCTACTTCGTCACCCAACTGTACGACTTTCGCTGGATGTACGTTCTTATTGGTCCAGTCCATTTCGGACACATGGACCAAACCTTCAATACCGGGTTCGATTTCGACGAATGCGCCATAGTCGGTGAGATTAGTCACTTTACCGAACATACGCGTGCCTTGTGGGTAACGACGGGAAATATTCACCCAAGGATCGTCGCCCAATTGTTTCATGCCCAAGGAAACGCGGTTTTTCTCTTGATCGAACTTCAATACTTTAGCTTCGACTTCGTCGCCCACCGTCAATACTTCGGACGGATGCTTGACACGACGCCATGCGAGGTCGGTGATGTGCAACAAACCATCGATGCCGCCCAGATCCACGAATGCGCCATAGTCGGTGATGTTCTTAACCACTCCTTTGATGATGGCGCCTTCTTTAAGATTCCCCAGCAACGCTTGGCGCTCGGCACCTTGACTGGCTTCCAACACGGCTTTACGCGAAACAACAACGTTGTTGCGCTTCTTGTCCAGCTTGATAACTTTAAATTCGAGTTCTTTGTTTTCATACGGCGTGGTGTCTTTGACCGGACGCGTATCCACCAGCGAACCTGGCAAGAATGCACGAATACCGTTAACCATCACGGTTAAGCCACCTTTAACACGACCGCTGACCATCCCCTTGATGATCACGCCGGCTTCCATGGCTTGCTCCAGCTCATTCCAGGCGGCTAGACGCTTGGCTTTTTCACGCGATAGCTTGGTACAACCATACCCGTCTTCTAAGGCTTCGATGGCCACGGTGACGAAATCACCCACTTTGACTTCGAGTTCGCCGCGGTCATTGCGGAATTCATTGGCGTCAATCACGCTTTCGGATTTGAGGCCTGCATTCACAACGACTTCGCCGTTGTCGACCGAGATCACCTCGGCAGTAATCAATTCGCCTGCGCGCATCTCTTGGCGCGCGAGACTTTCTTCAAACAGCGCTGCAAAACTATCAACGCCTAAAACTTCGGGGGAGGAGGTTGCCATCATGGGAAGGTACTCTTGTGTTGCCTGTCCGAGAACAGGAGTTCGTTAATCACGTCACTATACGAAGGATCGCGTAGTGACACCTAAATACGGCGTATTTCCTGGTACTGTTTCAGCACATCAGCCACTGCTTGTTCGACGCTGATGTTGCTGGTATCCAAAAAAAGGGCATCCGCAGCTTGTTGCAGAGGGGCGACGCTACGTTGACTATCCCGCGTATCGCGTCCCCGGATATCCTGCAAAAGGGTATCAATGTTAGCAGACATCCCCTTCTCGATCAACTGTTTATAGCGCCTGTCGGCACGCACTTCGGCACTCGCCGTGAGGAAAACCTTCAGCGCCGCATCGGGGAAAATTACTGACCCCATGTCGCGCCCGTCAGCTACCAACCCCGGTGCCTGCCTAAACGCCCGCTGCCGCGCCATCAAGGCGGCCCGCACTTGCGGCAATGCCGCTACTTTGGAAGCCCCGGAACCAATGTCCTCGCGCCGGATTTCATTGCTAACCACTTCATTTTCAAGAAATATTTCACTGGACTCAAAACGCACGTCGAGGTTTTCGGCGAGCTTTGCCAGTCCAAACTCATCATTCCAAGCCACACCTTTGCGCTGTGCCGCCAGCGCCACTAAACGGTATAAAGCGCCGCTATCCAAGAAATGGAAACCCAACTGTTGCGCCACGCGCTGCGCCACTGTGCCCTTGCCCGAAGCTGAAGGGCCATCAATAGCAATCACCGGAATCGAGTTTCGCGCCAATTGCTGGAATACATCGAAATACGCAGGGAAGGTCTTGCCTACGCATTTCGGGTCGTTGATGCGCACTGGCACGCCCCCCAAAGCGACAAGGGAAAAACACATCGCCATGCGGTGGTCGTCGTAAGTGTCGATAGCAGCATTGATCGTGAGTGTCGATGGCGGCGTCACGCGAATAAAGTCTGCGCCCTCTTCCACCGTTGCGCCCAGTTTGCGCAACTCGGTCGCCATAGCCGCAATCCGGTCGGTTTCCTTGACGCGCCAACTGGCGATATTGCGGATCGTCGTTGTGCCTTCGGCGAACAGCGCCGCTACGGCAATGGTCATCGCCGCATCCGGGATATGATTGAGGTCAGCATCGATTGCTTTTAACCTGCCGGTGCTGGATGCCTCCACCCAGTTATCGCCCATGCTGATATTCGCGCCCATAGCGGCTAACGTCTCGGCAAAACGGATATCGCCTTGGATGCTGGTTTTACCTACACCCTCCACCCGTACCGGCCCACCGCCGATGGCGCCGGCTGCCAGGAAATACGATGCGCTAGAGGCATCGCCTTCCACATGAATCACGCCCGGGCTCCGATAACACTGCCCCCCCTGCACCACAAAGGCCTGCCAACCGTGGCGTTCAACTTCCACGCCAAAACGCCGCATTAAATTCAAAGTGATTTCAATATACGGCTTGGAGATCAACTCGCCCACGACCTCGACCGTGGTCGTTTCGCCGATCAGCGGCAAGGCCATCAACAATGCGGTTAAAAATTGGCTCGAAACATTGCCGCGTATTTGCACGCGACCGCCGGGCTTTAAGTTGGCCGTTTTAATGGCTAGCGGTGGGAAACCCGCCTGGCCGCGATAATCGATATCCGCACCTAACTGCCGTAGCGCCTCGACCAAGTCCTCGATCGGCCGTTCGTGCATGCGCGGCACACCCGACAATTGATACTGCCCTTGGGAGAAAGCCAAGGCTGCTGTCAGCGGACGAAAAGCCGTGCCCGCATTACCCAAAAATAAATCGGCTTGTTTAATTGGAAAAACACCAGCCACGCCCTGCACGCGATAGTCGCGCGACGCACCTTGCTGTGCGCATTGCACGCCTAAACGCGCTAACGCCGCCAGCATGTGGCTGGTATCGTCAGAGGCCAACAAGCCTTTCACTTCGGTCACGCCTTCGGCTAGCGCTGCCAGGAGCAAGATGCGATTGGAAATGCTTTTTGAACCGGGCAAAACAACGGTTCCGGCCATGAGGGTGATCGGTTGTAGGTCTAAAAATTCCATTTATTTCACCGCAGAGGACGCAGAGGACACGGAGGGTAAACAAGAGCAAATTTTTAGCTTTGCTCTGCGCCCTCTGTGTCCACCGCGGTTAAGTATTTTTTAAATAATTCCGTCGCGCATCGCGCGCACATCCAAACAGTTGCGCCAGCCCGGCACCATCGCCCGCTTCAATCAGCGCCTTGATACGCGCAAGTTCCTGTTCATAGCCGCCGATTTGTTGCAACAGCGCGTCGCGATTCGCCAGACAAATATCACGCCACATTTCCGGCGAGCTGCCGGCGATGCGCGTGTAATCACGAAAGCCACTGGCGGCAAAATCGAACAACTGTTCGGCATTGGATTGCGACGCAATGTAATCCACCAAGGCAAAAGCCAAAACATGCGGTAAATGGCTGACGGCGGCAAATAAGGCATCGTGTTGCTGCGGCGACATCGCCGACACCGTGGCACCGCAACGCTGCCATAAATCGGTCAGCAATGCGGTCGCCGCCGGATCGGTTTCACTCAAGGGGGTTAGCACCACATTGCGTTCGCGGAACAAATCGCCGCGCGCGGCTTTAACACCACTAAACTCAGAGCCCGCAATTGGATGTCCAGGAACGAAGCGGGGGAAATGCGCCGCCAGATGTTGGCGCGCTAGTGCCACTACTTCTTGCTTCGTACTGCCGACATCGGAAATCACCGTATTGGCATCAAGGTGCGGCGCAATGGCCTGCATGACTGCACCCATTTGCCCAACCGGCACGGCCAGCAATACCAAGTCTGCGCCCGGCACTGCTTGCGCGGCATCTTGACCGGCGCTGTCGATGACATACGTGCCAAGCGCGGCGCTCAGGTTTTCCAAGCTTCGGCCCACGCCCGCGATTTCACGCACCAGTCCACCTTCACGCAGCGCTAAGCCGAACGAACCGCCAATCAGACCAACACCGATAATGACGAGTTTATTGATCATAGTGTCGCAGCAAATCGCACTTAAATACTGCGTCCGATCACCGAAGCAATGCCTTTCAACTCACCCATCAAGCTTTTGAGTTCCTCGGGGGTCAAGGCCTGATCCGCATCACACCAAGCCTCACAAGGCTTAGGATGCATCTCCACAAGCAAACCATCGGCACCCGCGGCAATCGCCGCACGCGACAAGGCCGGAACCATCCAGGCTTTGCCGCCAGCGTGCGAGGGGTCGATGATGACGGGCAGATGCGTTTCTTTCTTCAGCACCGGCACCGCCGTTACATCCAGCACATTCCGATAATAGGTTTCAAAGGTACGAATGCCACGCTCGCAAAAAATAATGTTGTGATTACCACCGGCCGCAATGTACTCCGCCGACATCAACCATTCCGAGATTGTCGCCGACATGCCGCGCTTCAAAATCACTGGCTTATTAATCCGACCGACTTCTTTCAGCAAATCAAAATTCTGCATATTGCGCGTACCGATTTGAATCACATCCACATCGTATTCGAGGAAGGTGTCCAGCATGCGCACGTCCATTAATTCCGTGACGATGGGCAGATCATATTTGTCCGCCGCTTTGCGAAACATATCCAAACCCTCAACGCCTTTACCCTGAAAAGAATAAGGGCTGGTGCGCGGTTTGAAAGCCCCGCCACGCATCAAACGGCAACCGGCTTCTTTCACATACATGGCCGAAGCATCCATTTGCTCTGGTGTTTCCACCGAACACGGGCCGCCGATAATTTGAATCTGATTGCCGCCGAGCGGAATCCCTTTGATATCGATCACCGTATTCTGCTTGTGCCACTCACGCGCCACAATTTTGTACGGCTTGACGATATGCATCGAGCTTTCAACGCCGGGCAAGGCATCGATCATTTCTTGATCCAGTTTGCGCTCGTCGCCGATAGCACCGATCACGGTACGCTCGGTACCGCGTGATACGTTCGAGTCGAGGCCGAATTCCTTGATCTTGCGCACCACGCCATCAATCTGCTCATTCGTGGCGCCATTTACCATTACGATAATCATGTTGCTTCCTTTACGATTCCTGCAATGCGCTGGTTAAAGCGCTTAAAAATTGGTCGTTTTCCGACGCTAACCCAATACTCACCCGCAAATATTCCGGCATATCATAGCTCGCGACCGGTCTTACAATCACGCCACGCTGGAGTAAACGTTGATACATTGCCGTCGCACTGCCAATGCGAAAGCTCACAAAATTTCCAAATGAAGGAATGTAGCTTAATCCTAAGCGCTTCAAGCCTGCGCAAATTTGCGTCATTCCCGCCGTATTCAACGCAACGCTGCGCTGCAAATGCACGTGATCCCCAAGCGCCGCCACTGCGGCCACTTGCGCCACGCTACTCACATTAAACGGCTGGCGCACACGATTCAGCATTCCAATCACGTCAGGATGTGCCAGTCCAAAACCCACACGCAATCCAGCCAAGCCATAAGCCTTAGAGAAGGTACGCGCAATGAGCAAGTTTGGAAAACGCGTTAACCACTCAATACTCTTGGGCGCAACTTGCGGCGCTAGGTATTCGTAATACGCTTCATCCAGCAACACCAATACATTACGCGGCACTTGTTCGATCAGTGCTTGCAGTGCCTCTGGCAAAATCAACGTGCCGGTCGGATTGTTTGGATTCGCGATAAACAGCAAACGCGTATCGGTTTCAATAGCTGCCAGCAAAGCTTGCGGATCATTACCAAAATCCTTCGCCGGCACTTCGATACCACGCGCACCCACCGCCTGCACCACCAGTGGATACACCGCAAATGCATGCTGCGAATATACCGCCGAGTCACCCGGTTTAAGGAAAGCGCGCGCCGCAAATTCCAAGACATCGTTGGAACCATTCCCCAACACGATTTGCGCTGACTGCACACTGTATCGCTGCGCTAACGCCAGTTTCAACGCAAAGCCATTGCCGTCCGGATAGCGTGCCAATTCCGGCAAGCAGGCTTGGATCGCTTGCAACGCGAGCGGACTCGGCCCCAAGGGGTTTTCGTTGGAAGCGAGCTTTACGATCACGGCCGGGTCCAAGCCCATTTCGCGCGCCAATTCGGCAATCGGCTTACCCGGTTGATAAGGTGCAATCGCCCGGACATAGCCGGGCGCGAGATCACAGAGGTTCATATGCAAGATCGCCTATCACGTCACAACACCGCCACGGGGTAGGAACCCAACACCTTGAGCAAGGGTGCGATATTTTTTAATTCCTCAAGCGACTTGGTAATAGCAGCATCCGAATGATGGCCTTCGATATCAACATAAAAAACATAATCCCACAGCGCCGTTCCGGAAGGTCGCGATTCAAACTTGGTCATGGACACGCCATTGCGCGCAAACGGGCCAAGTAATTCGTGCATGGCCCCAGGGCGATTCGGCGCGCTGATGGCTAGCGAAGTTTTGTCCCGCCCAGAAGGGGCCGCATCGTGGCTGCCCAGAACTAAAAAACGCGTGGTGTTATTCGGTTCATCTTCGATATTTTGTGCCAGTACCGTCAGGCCATAAATCTCGCCCGCCGTTTCGCCGGCGATGGCAGCGATGCTCGGATCTTCCGCCGCCAAACGTGCGGCTTCCGCATTGCTCGACACGGGTATGCGCGGCACGCCCGGGTAATTTTGGTTCAACCATTCGTGGCACTGCGCCAAAGATTGCGGATGCGAATAAATTTGTTTCATCCCATCGCGGCTATCGCCTTTGCGTAACAAACACTGATGCACACGCACGACCGTTTCACCGCAAATTTTCAGCGACGTATTCAGCAACAAATCTAAGGTGCGCCCAATGGCACCATCGGTGGAATTTTCGACCGGCACGACAGCGTAATCCACTCTACCCGCTTCAACTTTACGGAACACATCGTCAATCGTCGTACTGTCCACAGTCTCAGCCGCATGTCCGAAATGCTTGATCACAGCCGCTTGGCTGAACGTGCCGCGCGGCCCAAGATACGCCACCGTCAACGGTTGCTCCAACGCCAGACAGGCCGACATGATTTCTCGAAACAAGCGCGCTGCGGTTTCGCCCGATAAAGGGCCTGGATTGGCTTCCTTGATGCGGCGCAAGACTTGTGCTTCACGCTCGGGGCGATAGATATTATTGCCTTGCTTCAGGCGGCCGACATCTTGGGCTAGGCGTGCGCGTTCGCTAATGAGCTTGAGCAGATCATCATCAATCGCGTCGATACGCTCCCGAAATTTTTGCAGGCCGTCGGACATGATTTACTTTGCGGAGATTGAGCGCACCATCAGCACACCTTTGATCGCAGCGATCTTGTCGATGACGGCCTGCGGTGGTTCGCTGTCGATGTCCACCAGCGTATAAGCCATCTCGCCTTTCGACTTATTCACCATATTGTGAATATTCAATCCCGCATCGGCCAGCGCGGTCGAAATTTGACCCACCATATTCGGTACATTGGCATTCGCCATGGCGATACGGAACGTCGATTCGCGTGGCATCGACACATTCGGAAAATTAACCGCGTTCAAGATATTGCCGTTTTCCAAAAAATCGCGTACCTGTTCGGCCACCATGACCGCGCAGTTCTCTTCCGCCTCTTCGGTGGAAGCACCTAGATGCGGCAAAGTGATCACCTTGGGATTATTCTTCAGGGTGTTGGATGGAAAATCACAAACATAAGCACGCAACTTGCCGCTGCTAATACCTTCGACCACGGCTTTGTCATCAACAATACCCTCCCGCGCGAAATTCAGCAGCACCGTGCCTGGCTGCATCAGTGCGATGCGCGCCGAATCGATCATGTTGCGTGTTTTATCCAACAAGGGCACGTGTAGGGAAATGAAATCGCTGTTTTTGACGACTTCTTCTACACTCGCGGCTTTCTTCACTGTCGCGGGCAGGCGCCAGGCCGCTTCCACCGTAATTTCCGGGTCGAAGCCAATCACGTTCATACCCAAACGAATTGCGGCATCTGCCACCATGGAACCGATGGCGCCCAAGCCGATAATACCAAGGGTGCGGTTCGGTAATTCGACACCGCCGAAATTTTTCTTACCGGCTTCAACCGCTTTGGAAATCTCAGCGTCTTCGCCGGTGAGATTATCCGCAAATTTCCAAGCCGGCATCAGGTTGCGCGAAGCGATTAACATGCCGGCGATGACCAATTCTTTCACCGCATTGGCATTCGCACCGGGCGCGTTAAACACCGGCACACCACTGGCACTCATTTTTGCGACGGGTACGTTATTGGTACCGGCTCCCGCACGCGCAATCGCCTTTACACTGGCCGGTATTTCCATATCGTGCATCTTGCTTGAGCGCACCAGAATCGCATCCGGCTTGTTCACATCATTACCGATGGTGTAACGCTCGGAAGGCAAGCGGCTCAAACCCTTGGACGAAATATTATTCAGCGTCTGAATCTTAAATTTTTCAGCCATTCTTTTTCTCGAATTCCTGCATGTACGCGACTAAAGCTTTTACGCCATCGATCGGCATCGCGTTGTAAATCGAAGCGCGCATGCCGCCGACCGAACGGTGGCCTTTTAATTGGATAAGCCCACGCTCTTTCGCACCCTTGAGAAAAACTTCGTCAAGCGCCGCATCCTTGAGGGTAAACGGCACATTCATGCGCGAGCGGTTTTCTTGCGCTGTCGGGCAGTGATAAAGCGTGCTGGTATCCAGATAGTTATAAATCAAATTCGATTTGGCTACGTTATGGCTTTCCATGGCCGCGAGACCACCCTGATGCTTCAGTAACTTGAATACCAGACCAGCGATATAAATACCGTAGGTGGGTGGTGTGTTGTACATGGACTCATTGTCCGCATGCGTTTTGTAATCGAACATGCTCGGCGTCCCTGCCACGGTCTGTCCGATCAAATCATCGCGCACGATGACAACGGTCAAACCCGATGGCCCAATATTCTTCTGCGCACCTGCATAGATCACACCGAACTTAGACACATCCACTGGCCGTGACAAAATTGTCGAAGACATATCGGCCACCAGCGGTACGTCACCGGTCTGCGGTGTCCAGAATATTTCTACACCACCGATGGTTTCGTTCGGTGTGTAATGGACATACGCGGCATCTTGGCTTAACTTCCACTGTTCCTGGCGCGGCGCGTAGGAAAAGTTTTTATCTTCCGAACTCGCGGCGATATTCACGGCGCAATATTTTTTAGCTTCTTTAATAGCTTTCTTCGACCACTCACCAGTGTTGAGATAGTCGGCGCTGGATTTTCCGCGTAGCAAATTCATCGGCACCATAGCAAATTGTGACGAAGCCCCGCCTTGCAAGAACAACACTTTGTAATTGGAGGGAATGCCCATTAACTCGCGTAAATCAGCTTCGGCTTGGGCCGCAATCCCCATGAATTCCTTGCCGCGATGACTCATTTCCATCACCGACATGCCACAACCTTGCCAATTCACTAATTCATCGCGTGCCTGTTCTAACACTTCTCGTGGCAATACGGCCGGGCCGGGACTAAAGTTGTAAATCCGTTCCATTTCAATTTCCTTTAATAGCTACAAAGTCCGCAGTAATTACGGCGGCAAAATTTATTCACCCGCCTCGTCACCGTTATC
Organism: Betaproteobacteria bacterium; assembly: GCA_043783305.1. Classification (GTDB taxonomy): domain Bacteria; phylum Pseudomonadota; class Gammaproteobacteria; order Burkholderiales; family Thiobacteraceae; genus RBG-16-58-11. Next base: position 24,232 of record JAYVZN010000093.1, on the reverse strand, counting down.
ATCGGCGTTATCTTCTTCAGCTTCCCCGTGCTCTTCTTCCGGTTCGACAATCCGCTGCAAGCTGACTAGCTTTTCGCCTTCGCCGGTATTGATCAGGGTGACACCTTGCGTAGCACGTCCCATCTCGCGAATTTCTTTGACCCGTGTGCGGATCAACACACCACCGGTGGTAATGAGCATGATCTCGTCAAGTTCATCCACTAAAGTGGCGGCCACAACCAAACCGTTGCGAGCCGAGGTTTGAATCGCCATCATGCCCTGCGTACCACGTCCATGACGGGTGTACTCGGTAATTGGGGTGCGCTTGCCATAGCCGTTTTCGGTCGCCGTCAGCACGGATTGCGTTTCTGATTCAGCGACCAACATGGAAATAACACGCTGCCCTAAAGCCAATCGCATGCCGCGCACACCATGTGCACCACGTCCCATCGGGCGCACGTCCGTTTCTAGGAAGCGCACCGCTTTGCCGTTATCGGAGAACATCATCACATCGTGCGTGCCATCGGTAATCGCCACGCCGATCAGGTAATCACCTTCGTCCAAGGACACGGCAATAATGCCGCTGGTACGCGGGCGAGAGAATTCGGTTAACGGTGTTTTCTTGACCGTGCCTTGAGCCGTGGCCATGAAGACGAAGTGGTTCTCATCGAACTCTTTGACCGGCAGCAAGGCGGTGATTTTCTCGCCATCCTCGATGGGCAGTAGATTCACGATCGGCTTGCCGCGGCTGATGCGGCTGCCTTGCGGCACTTCATACACCTTCAACCAATACACGCGCCCACGATTGGAGAAGCACAAAATATAATTATGCGTGTTGGCAATGAAGAGGTTTTCAATAAAATCGTCTTCCTTGGTGCTCATCGCCTGTTTGCCGCGGCCACCGCGTTTTTGCGCGCTATATTCGGCGATCTGTTGCGATTTGATATAACCGCTGTGAGAGAGCGTGACCACCACTTCTGCGGGCGTGATCAAATCTTCCAAGGAAATATCTTGTGCATTTTGCACAATTTCACTGCGACGCTTATCGCCGTATTGCGCTTTGACTTGCCCCAGTTCATCTTGAATGATCTGGGTAATACGCGTGGGCTTGGCCAAGATATCCAACAAATCGGCAATTTTCTCCAACACATCTTTGAATTCGGCAACGATCTTGTCTTGCTCTAAACCGGTCAGGCGTTGCAGGCGTAATTCCAAAATCGCTTGTGCTTGCACATCGGATAAACGGTAACCCTGTTGGCCCAACCCAAATTCCGGTGCCAGTCCCTCGGGGCGTGTCGCCTGTAAATCCGTGACAGCGCGTGCCATCATTTCTTCGATTAATTGCGAGCGCCAAACTTTCCCCATCAAGCCTTCTTTAGCGATGGCTGGGGTCTCGGAGGCTTTGATTAGTGCAATAATCTCATCCACATTGGACAAGGCGACAGCCAGGCCTTCTAAAATATGGCCACGCTCACGCGCTTTGCGCAATTCGAAAATCGTGCGTCGGGTAACGACTTCGCGGCGGTGCCGTAAGAACGCATCCAGCATCTGTTTCAAGTTCAGCAAGCGCGGCTGACCGTCCACCAAGGCCACCATATTCATGCCGAAGGTGTCCTGCATCGGCGTCAGCTTGTACAGATTGTTCAGCACCACCTCGGGCATTTCGCCGCGCTTCAATTCAATGGCTACGCGCATGCCGGACTTATCCGACTCATCGCGCAAATCGGAAATGCCTTCCAGCCGTTTCTCGCGCACCAACTCGCCGATCTTGATCAGCAAGTTGGCTTTATTTACCTGATACGGCAACTCATCGATGATGATGGACTGGCGCGTACCGCCCTTATCCAAATCCTCGAAATGCGTACGTGCGCGCATCACGACACGGCCACGCCCGGTGCGATAGCCTTCTTTAATGCCGACGGTGCCGTACAAAATACCGGCGGTAGGGAAATCCGGTGCCGGGATAATTTCGATTAATTCGTCGATGGTCATGTCCGGTTGAATCAGCAACGCTAGACACGCATCCACCACTTCGTTCAAATTATGCGGCGGGATATTGGTCGCCATACCCACGGCGATGCCGGACGATCCATTCACCAATAGATTGGGAATCCGGGTCGGCAAAACCGATGGTTCCATTTCTTTGCCGTCGTAATTCGGGACGAAATCAACTGTCTCTTTGTCGATGTCAGCCAACAATTCCGAAGCGATGCGCGCCAAGCGCGATTCGGTGTAGCGATAGGCCGCCGGAGAATCGCCATCGACCGAGCCGAAGTTACCTTGACCATCGATCAGCATGTAGCGCATGGAGAAATCTTGCGCCATACGCACCAGCGCTTCATAGGTCGCCGAATCGCCATGCGGATGATATTTACCCAGTACATCACCGACTACGCGAGCACATTTCACGTAAGGTCGATTCCAAATATTATTGGATTCATGCATGGCAAATAAAACACGTCGATGCACGGGTTTTAAACCATCCCGCACATCGGGTAAGGCGCGCCCCACAATTACGCTCATTGCATAATCGAGGTAAGAATTGCGCATTTCCGCTTCCAGGCTGACCGGAAGCGTTTCTTTCGCGAATTGATCCATTTTATTCAGTTAGTTAGGTTATGGCCGCGTAGGCTTTTGGTGGACGTAATCAAAGTCGTTGATTGTAGCACGGACACATTAGCCCAGCCAGACACGCTAAACTTTATCAAACGAACGCCGCCCGATAGCAGAAGACTGCTAAATTTTTCAAATTCAACTTATCCTTGATTACCTTAAGTAAGGCGTACTTGTGTATTGTAATTGCAGTGTTTTATGTTTAAGATGCATAAAGGCTCCCGTTACAAATACCGACTCCATTTTAAAGTTTAAGAAAGAAAGGTGGCTCCATGACGACTTCCCCTACGACCAAACTGACTAGCGCCCTATTCGGCGTTCTGATTGGATTAACAGCCGGAACTGCGCTCGCACACGGGGACTCTTCCCAAGGCAACTGGCAAGACAGCTCGAAACACTTTGTAAAAGATTCTGCGGGCGAATGCTGGCGTGCTAGCTACTGGACACCTTCGATGGCGGTTGCCGAATGTGACCCGGATCTGGTGAAAAAGCCAGAAATGATGAAGAAGGCAGAAGCCAAGAAACAAGACACCGTGCCTGCCACCCCGCTCGTACCAAGCCTGGGGCCAGACAAACCAGCTTTGCGTGTGACCATCCAAGCCGAAGCGTTGTTTGATTTCAACAAATCCGATTTACGCAGCGACGGCAAAAGCACGTTGGATAGCGAAGTTGTTACCAAAATGAAAGAGCATCCTGAAGTTGAAGTGCTCTTAGTCACTGGTCACGCGGATCGTATTGGTTCCAACAAATACAACCAAGCGCTGTCCGAAAGACGCGCCAAGTCGGTGAAAGCTTATCTTGTAAGCCGAGGTGTGGAAAGTAATCGCATTGAAGCGGTCGGTAAAGGTGAATCCGAGCCAGTGGTTGATTGCAAAGATATCAAGGGTGCGCAAAGCCGTAAAAACAAAAAATTGGTTGAATGCTTGCAACCTAACCGCCGCGTCGTGGCGGAAGTTAAAGTACAAGCGCCAAGCAAGTAATTTTAGTCGTATGATTGAAGAGCCCCGCCCAGTGCGGGGCTTTTTTTTGGACCCGCCATGAACCCCATCGACACCCTCATCAGCGCGCGTTGGATCATTCCCATCGAACCCACCGGCATCGTGCTGGAGCACCACAGTCTCGCCATCCAAGGCGGGCGTATTGTCGATATTTTGCCCAGCGCTGATGCCGATATCCGCTACACAGCAAAAACATGCATTGAACTCCCGCAGCATGTGTTGCTGCCGGGCTTGATCAATCTGCATAGCCATGTCGCCATGACCTTAATGCGCGGGATTGCCGATGATTTACCTTTAATGACTTGGCTAAAAGAACATATCTGGCCAATGGAAAATAAACATATTGCGCCGGCATTCGTGCAGGACGGTGCAATGCTTGCTTGTGCGGAAATGCTGCGCGGCGGTACGACTTGTTTTAACGACATGTATTTTTTCCCGGAAGCGACGGCGCAAGCGGTGGATCAAGCTGGCCTACGCGCCACCCTAGGCATCATCACCCTGGAATTCCCATCGCCCTATGCTGTCGATGCCGATGACTATCTACGCAAAGGCTTGGAAACACGGGATACCTATCGCGACCATGCACGTCTTAGCTTCAGCATCGCGCCGCATGCGCCCTATACGATCAGCAATAAAACCTTCGAGAAAATCCTCACCTTCTCCGAGCAATTAAATATTCCCATCCATACCCACGTGCATGAGACGCAAGACGAAATTCAACAAAGCTTGGCGGAACATCATTTGCGTCCCTTAGCGCGTCTGCATAACTTAGGGCTGCTCAGCCCCAGCTTGATAGCCGCGCACATGGTGCATCTCAACACCGATGAAATCGCCTTGTGCGCCGAACGCGGCGTGTACATCGCGCATTGCCCCGTTGCCAATTTAAAACTCGGCAGCGGTATCGCAGCGCTGACGCAATGGAGCGCCGCTGGGATGCAGGCCGGCCTCGGTACCGACGGTGCCGCCAGCAACAACCGCTTAGACCTGTTGAACGAAATGCGCATCGCCGCCTTGCTGGCCAAAGGTACCAGCGGTGATGCCACCGCGCTCCCGGCGCACCAAGCCTTGGCCATGGCGACCATCAACGGCGCAAAAGCGCTGGGCTTAGACCAAGACATCGGTTCGCTGAAAATCGGCAAAGCGGCGGATATTGTGGCCTTGGATCTATCTTCCTTGGAAACCGTGCCTTGCTACGATGTCGCCTCGCATCTTGTATACGCTGTCGGACGCGAGCATGTTACCGATGTTTGGGTCGCCGGCAAGCGCCTGCTGCAGGATCGCGCACTGACCACACTCGACCAGCAAGCCATACGCGCCCGTGCCGCGCATTGGCAACATAAACTGAACAACTAGCCGCGCCACGCGCTAGCTTGTATCATCACCTTATGAACGCCGACGAACTCGAACTGCAAAAATTCTCCACCTTAGCTCACCGCTGGTGGGATCCGAATAGTGAATTTAAACCACTGCACGACATTAATCCGCTGCGCTTGAATTATATCGACGCACACGCCAAAATCACCGGTAAAAAAATTCTTGATGTGGGTTGCGGCGGCGGCATTCTTTCTGAAAGCATGGCCGTGCGCGGTGCCGATGTCACAGGGATTGATTTGGGCGAGAAGCCCCTCAAAGTCGCCAAACTGCATTTACTCGAAACCGGACAAAAAGTGGATTACCGCTTAATTGCCGCCGAAGAACTGGCCGTCGAGCAGCCAGAACAATTCGATGTCGTGACGTGCATGGAAATGCTGGAACATGTACCGGATCCGGCCAGCATTGTACGCGCTTGCGCGCAGATGGTAAAACCCGGTGGACATTTATTCTTCTCCACCCTTAACCGCAATCCCAAATCCTATCTATTCGCGATCATTGGCGCCGAGTATTTACTCAACCTGTTGCCGCGTGGCACGCACGACTATACTAAATTTATAAAGCCTTCCGAGTTGGCGCGCTTTTGCCGTGATGCCGGTCTCGCGGTGAATGAAATTATCGGCATGCACTACAACCCGCTCAGCAAAATCTACTCGCTCGGCCCGGATACCGCTGTTAATTACCTCCTCGCCGCACGTAAAGATGCCTGAAGCGATTGGCGCGGTACTGTTTGACTTAGATGGCACACTAGCCGACACAGCTTTGGATTTAGGCTATGCACTGAATCTGCAACGGCAACGCTACGGACTTCCCGAATTGGCACACACCGAAATTCGCCCTAGGGCCTCACACGGTGCACGCGCCCTACTCAAACTGAGTTTCGATAGCGCATCCAAATCGCTTAATTTTGACGCGCTGTATACCGAATATTTAGAGCTTTACCTGGAGCACATTTGCGACAAAACAATCCTCTTTCCTGGCATCGAAGCCCTGCTGCAAGAACTGGAAACCCGCGGTATTCCCTGGGGTGTCGTCACCAACAAACCAGCACGCTTCACCTTACCCTTGTTAAAGGCCTTAAACTTGGAGCAACGTGCCGCCTGCATCATTAGCGGTGACAGCACACCCCGCCCTAAACCCCATCCAGACTCACTTCTCACCGCCGCCGCGCACTTACGCATGGTGCCTGCCGCCTGTTTGTACATCGGCGATGCCGAACGCGATGTAGAAGCCGCCGTTGCGGCGGGTATGCGCGCCCTCATCGCTAATTACGGCTATCTCAGCGATAAAGATCGCCCCGATGCCTGGGGAGCACACGGGCGCATCGACGCACCGCAAGAAATACTGAACTACTTAAGTTGATTAAAGCCCGCACACGCTCGTGTGCCGACGACTTACGCGCATCGCCGCTTTGCTTTAATGGCAATTAGTTTACAAAAAATATCAATATAACTTGTTTGGCATATGTTGCATAATGATACACTGGCTGCAGGTATAAAACTTATCAAAAATAATAACTATCTTTACTTACATGCAGTTACTTACTTTGGTATATATTATGCTTATTGTTCTCAAGGCTACTAAGAGCAGGAATGCGGAGCAGAGCCATGACGCAACGCAACGCAAAAATAATCCATCACGACACTCGAACCCAGTAATGCTGCGATTATTTAATATAATGGCTGCGCACTGTAAAGTTTACCCCACTAAGGAACTAGGATTTAACCCATGCATTTTTTACTTGAACTTCAAGCAGACCTTTTTGCTTTTATCAGTAGCACCCTAATTGTCGCGGCCTATTATTTCTTTTTGCGCATCAAAACGCGCAACAACCCAACTTACACCATTCATGGTGTAAACGCGCTAGCGCGCACGCTGTGGGTGGAAAACGTCATGTGTAATCCCGGCAAGGACGTAATGGCCGTACAAACCATGCGTAACTTTGTAATGGGCGCATCGCTCATGGCCTCGACGGCCTCGCTCCTGATCGTCGGCACACTGACCCTTTCAGGGCAAGCGGAAAACATCGCCCAAAGCTGGCATGTTTTGAGTATTTCCGGCTCTCACGCCACCGCTTTGTGGATTTTCAAGGTTATGTTGATGTTGGTGGATTTCATCGTGGCGTTCTTTGCCTTTGCCATGTCAGTGCGCTTAGCCAATCATGTTGTGTTTATGCTTAATATCCCGGAGCACGATGCCAACCCGAATCTTTCACCCAAAGCCGTGGCACGTCGCCTGCATCGTGCCGGCAATATGTTCGCCATCGGCATGCGTGCCTTCTATTTCGCAATCCCATTGGTATTTTGGTTGTTCGGTCCTTATTTTTTACTGCTATCTTCAGTGGGTCTTGTTATAGCCCTTTACAATTTGGATCGCAGTGAAACTGAAGACGTGATTGAAACCACACCGTTATCGTCATTACCAAACAACGGATCGGTAATTTCCATGCAGGTAAAACAAACCAAATGAAATAGGTGTCGCGGTATTAAGTGCGTCCCGACGTGATAAAACCGAACAGTAAAAAATCTGACTCGGGATGACAGAAGCAGGCCACGTTGAAACGGTTGGATTTAAAGTTATTACTCGGCCTGCTTAAGCTTACGCCAAAGTGAGCTGCGATTAATGCCCAGTGTTTGCGCGGCCGTTGTCTGGTTGCCGCCAACTTCTTTAAGCACCCAATGAATATATTCTCTTTCGTGCTCTTCTAACGTAGGGAGCTTACCATTCTTTTTTTGGAAAGGCGTACGGGAAGTATCGCGTAATTCATCGGGTAGATGCGCCAAAGTAATCGTGTCGCCGTCAACTATAGCCACCCCACGCTCAATAATATTCTCGAGCTCGCGCACATTGCCGGGATAATCGTAATCCATTAGTACTGCTAATACCTCTTGCGAAACAGCCGTTACATCTTTCTTCATTTGCGTGGAATACTTTTGTAAGAAGTAACTGGCGAGTAAAGGGATATCTTCTTTTCGCTGCGCTAAAGGCGGGATTCGTAAGGTCACGACATTCAATCGAAAATATAAATCCTGACGCAACACGCCACTTTTAACGGCCTCCGTAATCTCGCGATTAGTGGCCGCAATAACACGAATATCAGCTTGAATAGGCCGTGTTGCACCCAAGCGTAAGATTTCTTTTTCTTGAATCACTCTGAGTAATTTGGCCTGCATTTCGACAGACATTTCAGTGATCTCGTCTAAAAAAAATGTCCCACCGAAAGCCGCTTCGATTAACCCTCCCTTTTGGGTCGTGGCCCCGGTAAATGCGTCCTTTTCGTGGCCGAATAGCTCGTTGGCCAACAGGTCGCCGCTAAATGCGCCGCAGTTAATAGCCAAATAAGGACCTTTGCGTCGGTGGCTGTGAAAATGTAAGTAGCGCGCAAATAATTCTTTGCCGGTTCCACTTTCACCGGCGATCAACACATTGCAATCCGTTGGTGCTACCTGTCGAGCTAAATCCAGCAATCGCCGCATACCGCTATCTTGCGTGATGATCTTAACCTTCCCCTGATAGGCCTCGACTTGCTCCTTGAGCCGCTTATTTTCACGCCGTAAACGAATTTTTTCCATTGCCTCAGCGACTACTTTTCGTACCTCATCCAGACGAAACGGCTTGGCAATATAATAAAATGCGCCATGTTTCATCGCCTCCACGACTGATTCCGTCGTCGCGTATCCGGTAATCATAATGACTTCTGTATGGGGATGATTGGCGCGACAAGCACGCAATAGTTGCATGCCGTCGACTTTTTCCATGCGCAAGTCGGTGAGGACAATATCGAATGGCTGCTGCGCAATCAGCCTTAAAGCCTCGGTGCCACTTTGCGTTGTTATAACCGTATAGCCTTCTTTTACCATGACACGATCAAGATTACGCAAAGCAATTTCTTCATCATCGACAATTAGCAATTTTCCCTGTTTTCGCATCTTAGTTATTCCCTAACGGTACCCTAATCAAGAAAGTAGTCCCCTCGCCTGATTCGCTACTGGCAACGATACAACCTTCGTGCTCATCAATGACCTGATACACGATGAACAAACCTAAACCCATGCCCTTACCCACATCTTTGGTTGTAAAAAATGGATCGAATATTCGCGGCAGAATTTCCCGCGCAATACCGGGGCCATTATCTTTAATCGTAATGTCCACCGCATCACTTTCCACGCGACAACCAGAAAAAAATGTCGTGAGCTCTTTCGCATTAGGCCGGGGAGAATAACGACTTGCGCTAATCACTATCGCACCCTCCGCACCGATTGCTTGCACCGCGTTCTTAATTAAATTTAGAAACACCTGCTGCATTCGTTGCTTATCAACAACCAGCACCAAATCCTCCGGAATATCCATCGACAAGGTGACGGCGGCAGGAATTTCACCTTTGATAAAACCGAGTGTTTGTTGGATCAATGCGCGCAAAAACAGAGGCTCTTTGTTAAATGGTTGATCACGCGCAAAATCCAGCAATGACCGAACGATATTCCGTGCACGCACACTCTGCTCATCAATTTGCATTAACAATGATTTTTGAACTTCAATATCGGCTTCGCCAATCTCCTCTAATAGTATCTGACAGGAAGACCAAATATTGGAAAGTGGATTGTTCAATTCATGCGCCACACCAGATAACATAGTGCCAAGGGAGGCTAATTTTTCGGAGCGTAGCAGGTGCTTTTGCCTTAACTCCAACTCCCGCAGCATATGATTAAAGGCCTCGGTGATCGATACAATCTCTCGATCTTGAGACGCACTGGAAAGCTTGTCACGCTTGCCGCTGGAAATTGCGTCAACACTACGTTCGATTTGCAGCAGGGGTTGCACCACTCTACGCGAAAGAGCCTGCCCCACCGCCACCATAAGCAAAGCGAGACCGATGATCGAAAAAACGAGAATCTTTCTGAAGGTCGCCAGCGATGCACGGACTAAGCGGCGTTCCGATGTAACCATTGCCTCAGACAGCGCGACGATGGCTTTACCCACTACCCTGATACGCTGCTCCAGCACACCACTCTGTGTGGAATACGCCGAAATTGTGTGCGCATATTGTTGCATCAGAGCATTATATTGCCCCAGGGCATCGCTCAGTCTTTCGATGCGTTGCGGCGCTTCCAGCAAATCAAAATCAACTTTGTCTTTTTCCAATAGTGCGCGCAGTTTGGTGACATAGCGCACATTTTCCAAATAATCCGCCTCTTGGTTGTGCAGGAAATAATTACGTTCAAAGCGACGAATTTCCATAGTGGTGTCGAAAATTTCGGATATGCGTTCGCCCAAGTAAATCTTTTCTTCAACCAATCGCAATTCTTGAAACGTAAAAAGTGAAACCCCTAGAATCAAAAAGGCCACAATAAAGTAGCCGAAGGTGATTTTTTGCCGCAACGAAGGCTGCAATATATTAGGAAATTTCATCGCGCTTTTTTAGTAGCACCCGTCCAAGTCAATGGATGCATTATGCAACACTTACCCACTGAAACACAATACGCTGCAAATACGGTCTTTTACATGGCTATAACGCAATTCCTTGCTTTTCTCTAAGTTGCAAATTACATCAATCGATCACATAATAAAATCATTAAATTTTAAATTTATATTTAAAAACAAATACATAAATATATTGGCGCGCTATATGCTCTAAATTGAAGTAACTCAACTCTATTGAAGCAGCGACCCCATGAAATTTTTACTCCCTCCCAAATTAAAACAGGTTATGGATGCCATGATCTATGCGAACCACGCAGGCAGCCTCACTCAGCTTAATAGATTGCTCGAAAATAACGACCCTCTTCCGGCGCACACGGATCTAGGCGGAAAACAAAATACAGCGTGTCAACGTAAGGCCCCATTTATCCAAAAAACTGGTATTTACTTAATCGATTAAATTTACATTTTTATTTGGAAGCAATATGAATGCAGTCGTTCAATTTTTACCTTTTTTACAGCGCTTCCAGTTTTCCAGCCATACCCTTAAAGATGATTTAATCGCGGGTATCACCGTTTCGCTGATTGCCATCCCGCAATCCTTGGCTTACGCGCAACTCGCCGGTGTCCCCGCTTACTACGGTTTATACGCAGCGCTCATACCCACGATTGTTGGGACATTGTTCGGCTCTTCCCGGCAGCTTTCGACGGGCCCGGTTGCCATGACCTCGTTATTAACGGCTGCCAGCGTTGCGCCTTTGGCCGCTCACGGCAGCGAATTGTTTTACGCCTATGTAATTCTACTTGCCTTACTTTCCGGATTATTTCAGATCGCTTTTGGTGCCCTCCGTATGGGCGTGTTGCTTAACTTTTTATCCCATCCCGTGCTGATGGGATTTATCAATGCCGCCGCGCTCATTATTGGTCTCTCGCAACTCGCGCCTTTACTTGGCATTCCGGCGCACCAGTCCACACATTTTTTGCTGGACGTGTGGAATATTATTTCGCACATCGATACATTGCACGCGCTCTCACTCGGATTCGGTGCTTCGGCCATTGTACTGTTGCTTACGTTTAAAAGATTCGCGCCCAAACTACCGGGAGTATTAATTACCGTGGTATTACTCACTGGAATCAGCTACGCGCTGGATTACGCCAAATTAGGCGGTAAGGTAGTCGGCATCGTGCCGCAAGGACTGCCCAGTTTCAGTATCCCACCGCTTGATTGGCATGCCACAATTGCACTGCTACCCGCCGGCTTCGTCATTGCCTTGATTAGTTTTATGGAGGCCATGTCCAGTTCCAAAGTAATCGCCATCAAAACACGCCAACCTTGGGATGAAAATAAGGAACTTATTGGTCAGGGACTCGCCAAAATTGCAGCGGCTTTCAGTCACTCAATGCCCGTTAGTGGTTCATTCTCCCGCTCTGCTTTAAATTTATCGTCGAATGCAAAAACCGGTTTATCGTCGATCATTTCAGCGCTCTTTGTTATGTTAACACTGCTATTTTTTACGCCCCTTTTATACCATTTACCCAAGCCGGTACTCGCCGCGATTATTATGATGGCGGTCATTGGTCTCATTAATTTTCAGGCTTCTATCAACGCTTGGCGCGCCAATCGTGACGACGGCATGGCTTCCATTGTGACTTTCATCGCCACACTGGCCTTTGCCCCCAATATTCAAAACGGGATTCTGACCGGCATACTGCTGTCACTTGCGCTTCTTATGTACCGCATGATGCGTCCCCGCGTCGCCCTTTTGGGTATGCACAGCGATGCCACACTGCGCGATGCACAACGACACAACTTGCCACCGCTCCACCCTAAGTTGGGTGCACTACGTTTCGATGGTGCGCTACGCTTCGTCAATGTTTCGTACTTTGAAGATGCCATGCTAAAACTAGAGCGCGAAAACCCCGATATCAGTTATGTGCTAGTAACCTGCGGTGGCATGAACGACTTAGATGCTTCGGGTGTAGAAATGTTATCCAACCTCATCCAACGTTTTAAAAGCAACAATATAACCTTGACCTTTAGCGGTATTAAAAAGCAAGTGTACGAAGTGATGGAACGAACTAAACTCAGCGAAGCCATTGGAATAGAAAATATTTTCCCCACCGACCGTGAAGCGTTAGACCAGCTTTATCAACGCTTAGAACACGCCTAAGCTGTTGAAAAGAACGAACGCCGACGTTTCTGTAAAATGCAGCCTGGGTTAGACGTAATCGGTGAAACTAAAATAAAAACAAACATTCTGAAAGTGCCCGCCGAATCCAACCAGTGCTAACACACTTAACCCATCGAACTCCACGATGCCAGCGTTTCGTATTAACGAGTCCCTTCAAATATCCTGGCTTCTCAGCGCGCTCTTTAAAGCTTACCGATCTAGAGAAATGAATTGCGGCCCCTGTTTGAAATTGTACGTACTACTAATTATCTAACTTTCAATGAATAAACCCTTGACGATTAAGGTAAATTGCTCGTACTATCGCGAGCAGTCATCCACCAATAAAGATTAATATTCGATGCTTTTCAAGCACGTCAAGCTGGCGATCACTCTATTAATCGCCTGTAGTTATAGCAGCAATATCTGGGCACAAGAGGCTTTGGACGCGCCCGATGCTGCCACCACCGATAAAAGCAATCCATCTCGCGTCAATCTGCCCGCCGAACCACCTGCACCGCTCGTTTCTACAGCAGAGCCGGAATTACTATCCATTTTGGCACCGAACACCGAAAACGATAGCTCTCCTGAACAAACTTCCATTATCAGCATCGAGCCCGCACCTAAAGATGCCACCCCCCTGCTGAAAGCTGCCGATAATTTAGGGAACCCACAGCAAGATCTTTGGGCGCGCATCCGCGTCGGCTTCTCACTGCCAGACTTAGAATCCGATTTGGTCGCGGAAAATACCAACTGGTATGTCAACCGCCCGGACTATCTGGCGCGCATGCTGGAACGGAGTAAGCGTTACTTGTTTTATATTGTCGAAGCCGTTGAGCAACGCGGCATGCCCACGGAAATTGCGTTGCTCCCCATGATCGAAAGCGCTTTTAACCCTAAAGCGTATTCGCGCTCGCATGCCTCTGGGCTGTGGCAATTCATCCCCTCCACCGGGCGTAGCTATGGCTTGCAGCAAAACTGGTGGGTGGATAATCGCCGTGATGTCATCGCCGGAACCAACGCCGCGCTCGACTACCTGCAAAAATTGCACGATATGTTCGGCAACTGGGAGTTGGCGCTGGCCGCTTATAACTGGGGGGAAGGCTCGGTCACGCGTGCGATCACAAAGAACAAGGCGAAAGGTTTGCCGGTCGATTACCTCAGCTTACACATGCCCAAAGAAACGCAGCAATATGTGCCGCGTTTGATGGCCGTTAAAAATTTAATTCAACGCCCACAAGATTTTGGTCTGGATTTAGGCGTAGTGCCGAATACGCCCTATTTTGCACAGATTACGATCAACCAGCATATTGATGTAGCGCTAGCCGCTAAGCTGGCAAACACTACACTGGATGAATTTACTTCGCTCAATCCAAATTACACGCGCCCGGTGATACAGGCGCACCAACCGGTTACCTTGCTGCTGCCCGTGGATAAAGCCGAAGTTTTTGCTGAAAACCTGGAAGGTTATAACAAACCGCTCGTTTCCTGGAAACCCTATCACGCCAAGCGTGGCGAGAAACTAGCAACCATTGCCAGCCGCTACGGCATTAGTAGTGTGCGACTCAAAGAGGTGAATGGTATCACCCTCAAACGTGGTCGCATCGTCGGTAACCAGACTTTACTCGTCCCCGGAAACGCAAGCGCTGAATTCGTGAAGACCTCATACCGCGCGTTCAAAGAGTCCGATTCCATGAGCGCTACTAAAAACTACTATGTTCGTAGTGGCGACACACTATTTTCCATTGCCAAACGTGCCGGTGTTAAAGCAGTACAGATCAAAGCCTGGAATCATCTTCATTCATCTCAACTGGCGATCAATCAAAAACTCATGTTGAACGCTGCTGATGGGGAAATTTCTCCAACCACGCACGACGCTATCCGTAAAGATCGGCGCGCCGCGCTGCGCAAACCATTCGCACCTACGCATAAACAATATACCGTACGCCGTGGCGATACGCTGTACTCCATTGCACAACGTTTCGACGTTGCCCTAAACGACCTACGGCGTTGGAATAAGCTATCCACCAAAGCTCGTCTGCGCCCAGGCGACAAAGTAACGATCCTCCTCGCCAATAATAGCTAACTCTGCATTTTTTGTCTTTATTAGCCCGTTATTTCGCGCTGGGAAACAGATGGCAGTGCGCCACATGCCCCATACCAAAGGTGCTTTTCTCGGGATACTGCTGGGAACATCGCGGCATGGCCTGCGGGCAGCGCGGATGAAAATAACAACCACTCGGTGGATGCGCTGGCGAGGGCATTTCTCCTTGCAGACGAATAACTTCTTGACCATTTAGCCTTTCTATCATCGGGACGGATGACAACAAGGCTTGGGTATAAGGATGTTTTGGTGCGTTTAGAACTGTGTCCGCTGGCCCATACTCAACAATACGTCCGAGATACATCACTGCCACATCATGGGCTAAATACTCCACGACCGAAATATTGTGCGTAATAAATAGATACGAGAGTTGATGCGATGATTGCAGACCACGTAATAAATTAAGGATTTGCGCTTGCACTGAGACATCCAGCGCGCTGGTCGGCTCATCGCACACAATGAGTTGCGGTTTGACCGCTAAGGCGCGCGCAATGGCGATACGCTGCCGTTGGCCGCCGGAAAATTCGTGCGGATAGCGCAATCGACTCTCCGGACTCAAGCCCACTTCATGCAATAGTTGATCTATCCGCTCTTGCCGTGCGGCATGGGTAATGCCGAGTACGCGCATCCCTTCTTCTAAAATTTCCATTACGGTCATGCGCGGATCCAGCGATGAAAATGGATCTTGAAAAATAATTTGAACATTAGCACGCCGCGCACGAAGGGCTTGAGGCGCTAGCGTCGTAAGCTCTTCAGCGGCGTACTGCACGCTGCCCGCACTAACGGGCAGAAGTTGCAATATGCCTTTGCCGACAGTGGTTTTACCGCAGCCCGATTCCCCCACCAGCGCTAGAGTACGACCCGATGCAATGCTTAGCGAAACACCATCTACAGCTTTCACGCTGCCCGCCACGCGCTGCCAAAAACCTTTACGGATGGGGAAATGAATTTTTAAATCGCGCACCTCCAGTAATGGTTGGCTCGATACCGCGCTCTGGAACGCCATTATTTTTTGCGCCGGTACCGGGTCTTTCACGATGGGCTCAAACGACGGTGTTTCGGATGTATACAAATGGCAACGTACACCACCGCCGTTTTCTCCAACTAACCAACGCGGCACTTGGGTATGACACACATCCATAACCTGATCACACCGCGCCGCAAAGCGGCAGCCGCTAAACACTTGATCCAAACGTGGCACGCTACCGCGGATCACCGCCAGTGTTTCGCCGCGCTTGGAGCGACGTGGCAGTGAGTCGAATAATTTTTGTGCGTAAGGATGGCGTGGACGCTGGAAAAATTCATCGCGTGTGGCCATTTCTACAATTTCGCCGGCATACATCACAGCAATACGCTGCGCCACTTCGGACACCACTGCGAGATCATGGGTGATAAATAACATTCCCATTCCGGTTTCGGTTTGTAAGGTACGTAACAAGCGCAACACTTGTGCCTGAATAGTCACATCAAGTGCCGTAGTGGGCTCATCTGCGATTAATAAATCCGGCTCACAAGCCAGTGCTATGGCGATCATAATGCGCTGCTTCATACCGCCTGAAAGTTGATGCGGGTAGCTATCAAGGACATACGTTGGGTCGGGAATTCCAACGGCTTCCAACAAAGCGAGTTGCCGCTGTTTTAATGGATTTTTGGCTAAGTGCCGATGTGTAACCAGTACTTCACTAATTTGGCGCGATACACTTAAAACCGGATTCAAGCTGGTCATCGGCTCTTGGAAAATCATGGCCATTCTTGCACCGCGCACACCGCGCATCGCCACTTCCGGTAAATTAAAAAGCTCCTCGCCGTTTAGACGCACACTTCCGGAAACCAACCGTCCGCCGGAGGGCAGCAGGCGCAGTAGAGATAGTGCCGTGAAAGATTTACCGCAGCCTGACTCACCGAGCAAAGCAAAGGTTTCACCACGGGCAATATGGAAACTCACGCCGTCTACGGCATGAATGCGACGCGTTCCAGATTGAATGAGCGCGCTTAAATTTTCGACTTCGAGCAGATGTGTCATAACGCGTCTATGGCATCTCTTATTGGATACGGGGATCGAAGGCATCGCGCACAGCATCAGCCAATAAATTGGCAGCCAATACCAATACGAACATGAACATAAATGCCGCCGCTAACGGCCACCACACCACAGGCTCTCGCGCTAATTCGAGGCGCGCGCTATTAATCATATTGCCCCAGCTATGCATGGAAGGGTCGACACCAACTCCAACATAGGCCAGAACCGCTTCCGCGAGAACGAGTGAGCTGAATTCCAGCGTGATCGTAATCAGGACAATATGCATTACATTCGGCATGATGTGTCGCGCCATGATTTTCCAGTGCCCGACACCTAAAGCATGTGCCGCCTGCACGTAATCAAATTCACGCAGTTTTAATGTTTCAGCACGTAATAAACGACATAATCCAGTCCAACTCGTCACGCCTAAAATTAGACATAAAAAAAATAAACGTACATCCGCACGCTGAACAACCGAATTAAATGCCTCATTGTGCAACTCCATATAGACCTGCAACATCAGTACCGCAGCCGCAATGAGCAGTACGCTGGGAATAGAATTCAAAACGGTATAAATATACTGAATCAGATCGTCGATCCAACCCTTGAAATAACCGGCCATTACACCGAATAGCAGGGCGAACGGTAGCATGACCAACGTGGTTAAAATACCAATGACCAAACCGGTGCGGATACTTTTTAGCGCTAAATAGAGTACGTCTTGACCAACTTTATCCGTACCCAATAAATGGTATTTCGGTGCCAGTTGCCAACCGATAACGCCTAAGCAGAGAATAATTCCACCCACGAATAACAGAGCGCGCCAAGGCAACTCCGTTTCGCCGCGTATGAGCCGCTGCGCCGCAAACATAAAATGTTGCTGTCCGTGATGGGCCAAGATTGCGATCAACAACAGTATTGATAGCAACCAAATCAGTAGTGCGATGGCAGCACCTTTAAACAAGAGTCGCCATTGGTCGCGCGTACTGTGTTCAATGGCCGGCCCTAAATGACTGCCGCCATATTCCAAACGAGGAAATATGCGTACGATGCGCCCGTCGGCCAGTTCTACGCTTTCCATGGCAAACAGTCGCACCGCCAACGGTGCCGAGTAGGTTTTTTCGCTATGACTCCGCAATGGCGTTACTAGCTCATCAAAAACGCTGATGATGTCCGTACTGTAGTGAATTGTCTTGCCGTTTGTTTGCGACAGTATGGCTTCACGAAAGTGAATCGAATCCAACAAACCGACGCCAACGTAAACCAACAACACGACGCTGGAAGCCATAGCGATAGGATTGCGCAGTACTTTTTTCCAGGGTGCGAGTAGGTGCGGTTTGCTGCGGGTATAAACAATGTAAATAACGATGGCCACGAGCAAGCTGTAGATGAGCCAGTCGGTCCACAGGGGCTCTAATTGAAACATCATGACAAGCGCACCCGAGGATCAACCCAGGTATAAGAAATATCTGTTAGCAGCAGTCCTAGTACGTACAACGCTGAGCCTAAAAATACCATGGCGTGCACAATGGCAAAATCCTGGCTACGAATGGCATCAATAGTGTAACTACCCAGGCCCGGTATTCCAAAAAAAGATTCCGATACTAAGCTGCCCATGAAAAGGGTCGGGATAACCACCACCACGCCGGTTAAAATTGGAATCATGGCGTTTTTAAGAACATGCCGGAACATCACCAGTCGTTCCGGCAACCCTTTGGCGCGTGCTGTGCGCACGTAGTCTCGATTCATTTCTTCCAAGAAAATGGTGCGGTACCAGCGACTACTACTACCAAAACCACCGATCACACCCACCACCACGGGAAGCACTAAAAATTTAAAAGCATCAACCCCGTCTTGGTAGCCTGAAATCGGCACCAAGTGCAACAGTTTACTAATTAAAAATTGTCCGCCAATAATATAAAACAAGCTTGAAATCGACATCATCGTTACGCACAGGACGACTCCTGCGTAGTCAATATACGTGGCGCGAAAAAAGGCCAACGTCAATGCGAACGTGATGTAGAGCAACAAGCCCAACAGAAAAACCGGTACCGCCAAGGCCAAGCTCGGAAACATGCGCGCTTTAATATCAAATCCAATATCACGGCCATCATCTGCCGCGCCAAATTGAAAGGCGAACATGGGTGCCGACTTGTTAAAAAAAATAGTTTGCGTTAGTTTATTGATGCCCTTTTCTTGCGCATTAAATAAGAGCGGTTTGTCGTACCCATGTTCTGCTTTCCACTTTTCTATTGCGTCGGATGTCACGCGTTTCATGCCGAGGTGGATGCGCGCCATATTGTCTGGCGTATTAACGGCAAAAAACAAACTAAAAATCAGCACGTTTACGCCAATTAAAATTGGGATCGCGTAGAGCAAACGCCGTAATACGTAGCCGATCATTTCGTATTCCCAGCATGCGGTGCTCGATGTACTTTGCGCCGATACGCAATTATCGCGGGCCCTAAAATAACGGCTAGTAACAGTAATGCCACGCCAATCGGCCATAGAATGGGTTGATTCCATTGATTACGGCTACGCTCCCGTGCTAGTGCATCAATGCGCAAATATTTCAATCGATTGTTGGCCATCAAATTGGGCTTCGCATTAAAGTACCACGCGTGGTACAGGGTATAGTTTTTAGGGAAGAAGCCCCAAATCCACGGCGCATCGTGGCGCGCGATTTCCACCATTTGATTAATTATTGTTTGCCGCGCCGGGCCGTTGTCCATGTTCTTCATTTTGTCGAACAGCCGATTGAATTCTGGATTGTCGTAGTTGGCCGAATTTTCACCGTTTAAACCCACTTTTTTATTGGGCCCGTACAACAAAAATAAAAAATTCTCTGGGTCCGGATAATCGGCATTCCAGCCCCACTCAAAAATTTGTGCATTACCTTTAAGCATTTTGTCTTGGAAACGATTGTAATCCGTTGAGCGTATGACAAGCTGGAGGTTAATTTTTTTGAATTGCTTAACCAACCATTCCAAGCGCGATTTAGCATCGGGACCGACTGCGGCTGTATCAAAATACAATAACAAGGGTTGACCATCGCGGGTGTCACGTCCGCCGGGATAACCCGCTTCGGCTAATAAGCGCTTGGCCGCCGACACGGACTTTCGTTCGGGCGCGCCCTTAATCCAATCGTATACATAGTGATTGATTCCAGATTCGCCCTCTTCGTAACCAAAAATTCCCGGTGGAATCGGCCCTTGCGCTGCAACACCACGACCATTGCGAAAAATCGAAATCATTTCCTCATTATCGATGGCTATTGAGATGGCCAGCCGCAACTTGCGCGCACGCTCGGTATCACCACCAATTACAGGGTCTTGCATATTAAACCCCATAAACTGAATGGTGGTCGCAACGGTGGTTTTAAGTTGAATGCCTTTCGCCTGCATATCCGGGGTTAACGTGGCTTCTCCCAGACCACCGATATTGACCGCTTGATCGAAGGTGTCAGAACTAATTCCAGAGGCATCATAGTAGCCTTGAAGAAATTTATTCCAATAAGGGATGCTCTCATTTTCCAAACTGTAAATGGCACGATCAACGAATGGCATCGATTTTCCAGCATCATCCAACATACCACTTGCGCGATCCCCAGGCTCGCCTTCACTCGGATAGCGTTCCCCGTGAAAGTTAGGGTTTCGAATCAATACTATCTGTTTATTCGGATTATTTTGCGCCAGCATGTAAGGCCCCGTACCTACTGGCAACCAATCCAGTACAAAATTTTTCGCTTTCATACCGGTTTGTGCATAAAACTTTTCGGCTTCCCAGGGTACCGGTGCAAAAAAAGGCATCGCTAGCCAATATTTAAATTGGGCATACTTTCCTTTGATTCGAATTCGATAACGGTAACGATCCAGCGCTTCAGCGCCTAGTAAGGGATAACGATTAAGATCGAGATAGGGTTCCTCAGCAACATTACCGGGCTTCAATTTTTTGTTTTCTTGGCTTAATAGCTTCCCGTATTCCTTCAAACCCAGAATGTAATCGGACATCAAGCCGAAGATCGGTGAATTCAAGCGGGGATGGGCTAGACGTTTAATTTGAAAAACGTAGTCCTCCGCGGTTAATTCGCGTTGAGACGACTGCGGTAAATCCATCGGTGATTTCAATAACGCGATCTGCTCCGGGCGCAGGGCATGGTACAAGTAATTACCCTGCGCATCCCGTGTAAAAGCGGGATGCGGCTGAAAATAGATACCCGGACGAATGTGAATCAGGTATTCACTATAGGCGATATTTTTAACCGCCGTATCCGCCGGTAACTGGTTCCCCAATGCGTCAAAGTAATGCACCCCGGGCATCGTTTGTGCGGTTAACGGCTCCAGCGTGTACGGACGTTTTAGATAATGATATTGGAGTGGCGGCTCGTAAATTTGCCCAGTAAACACAGCCTCGTTTTCAGAATAGGAACGGGCGGGATCCAAATGCTTAGGGCGTTCGGAAAATGCACTGTATAAAATATTTTTTCCACGCTCGGACTCGGGGTAAGGATTGTTCCAAGGAGTCTTGCCGCAAGCGCTCAGCAGCGTTAGCAGGATAACCAGCGTCAATGCATGAAAAAATCTAGGCATGGGGAATGAGTTTAGCGCAAAACTGGGTAAGCTGGACACAGCCCGCTTGATTTATAATGTTCGATTCGATTGATCAATAGAAGGGATTCGTCATGGGTTTTCTCGCGGGCAAAAAAATCTTAATCACGGGTTTGTTAAGCAATCGCTCCATTGCCTACGGCATCGCCAAGGCGGCGCGGCGCGAAGGTGCCGATCTGGCATTTACCTATCAAGGAGATCGGACTCGCGAGCGCGTATTGGACTTAGCCAAGGATTTCGATTCACCGTTGATTTTCAATTGCGATGTCGCCTCTGATGAGCAAATCGAGCAATTGTTTACTGATCTAAAAGGGCAATGGGATGGATTAGATAGTCTCGTACACTCCGTGGCCTTTGTGCCGCGTGAAGCCTTGTCAGGCGACTACCTCAGCACGGTTAACCGGGAGAATTTCCGTATCGCACACGATATTAGCAGTTACAGTTTCTCAGCGCTGGCCAAAGAAGCTTTGCCGATGATGGAAGGCCGTAAGGGCTCGCTTCTAACCTTGTCCTACCTCGGCGCAATGCGCTCGATTATTAACTACAACGTAATGGGTATGGCCAAAGCCAGCCTTGAATCCAGCGTGCTTTATCTGGCGCAGAGCTTAGGCCCGAAAGGAATTCGCGTGAATGGAATTTCGGCTGGCCCCATCAAAACATTGGCGGCAACAGGAATTTCCGGATTTAACAGTATTTTAGATTTTGTGGAAAAAAGTGCTCCGCTCCGCCGTAATGTTACAATCGATGAGGTTGGCAACGTGGCGGCATTTTTAATGAGTGATTTAGCCTCCGGAATAACCGGGGAAATTACCTATGTCGACAATGGATTTAACACCACCGTCGGCGGACTTTGGAATTGAATGAACGCGTCCCACCACGACCACTCACGGTTCGACACCAACTTTATCTAGTAAATCCTGCTCAATCTTTACTTTATTCTCGCGTCTTAGACTCTCAAGGTAGGCACGAACAATTTGTTGCGATTGCATTTGCCCGACCGAATAGGGTAACAATTGGAGAGTCTGCTGCCGAAGCTGATCATTATTGCTCACCGCACTAATTTTATAGATGGCATAGTCGCCATTCGCTAGTGCTAGACCCGTAAAGGCGGGGAGTTTTTTAACTGAAGTGCGATAGATTGCTTCCATCGACGTGATATCCAATCCCGACTTAGCCAAATCCTCTCTCCCGATTTTTATCGGCGGACTAAAATTAAGCACACTCAACGCCTTCCCTTGCTGCAGTTCAGCCAAATATAACTTGCCTTGTTTATTAGCTAAAGCAACAGCTTGCTCTCGGCGCAATCGTGATTCGATTTCATCCTTTACAGCAGCCAGCAGTTTATTACCGGACGGTTTGTATTCCAAAATACGGGCAGAAATTAACGTATTTGATGAAACTTCAATAGACTCGGTATTACGTTTATTTTGTATTACATCGCTTGAAAAAATAGCCTTCAGCAAGCGCTCGTTTTTTAGTGGGCCTTGCGTTGGACCTTGACGACCAAACCAATCGCTGGTTTGGATAGCCAATTTATATTTTTCAGCTGCCGGTTTAAGGCTCTCATTCTTAGAATACACCGCATCGCCAAACGGCTCTACTTCTTCATTAAATTTTCGTACCGCCATTTCACGCTTGGTAGCTTCCATCACCATATCTTTAATGGCTTCAAAACCGCGTTGGCTACCTGGCACAATGCTTTTCAGCATAACAATATGAAAACCTGCCGGTGTCTGCACCGGGCCACGTATTTCCCCGACCTTCATACTAAAAGCGGCATCTTCCACCGGTTTAAAAACCGAACCGCGTTGAATCAAGCCAAACAAACCCCCTTTGGAAGCGGTTAGAGGATCTTCTGAATTCTGTTTTGCCAGTTCGCCAAAATTTGCAGGATTTTTCTGCGCCTGCAACAATAATTGTTGTATTTTTGCTTGTGCCGCTTGGCGCTCTGCTGGCTTAGCATCGGCATTTACGCGTACCAAAATATGTGCAACTTCGCGGCTTTCCGGTTCGGTGAATTGTGCGATATGAGCGGCGTAATAAGCATTGGCATCGGCTTCGCTAACCTGTATTTGACCCAGCACGACTTCGGGTGAGAACACGATATATTCCACGCGCGCTTGCTCCGGCACACGGGTTAAATCGGGATGTGTATCATAGTAAACTTGAACTTGCGAAGGCTCGATTTTGGCCTGTGCAGTGAAAGATGAAGCGGGCAGAGTTGCTTTCGACACTTCGCGCTGCTCCGATAGAATGCCCGCCATATGCGCCGCCAAGGTACGTGAAACAATGGCACTTTGCGCTTGAGATACCAATAAATCTTGCACCAATTGCTCTTGCGCATAGCTGGTTAAATACTGTTTTTGCGAGAGGTGCTTACTGTCTAGGATGCGTTGGAAACGCGCTTCAGAAAACTGACCGTTTTCCTGTAATTCCGGGCTATTTTGAATCAAGGATAAGATGGCCGATTCATTTGCGCTATAACCTAGCTTATTCGCTTGTGATAACAACAGACGTTCGTTAATGAAACCTTCTAACACGGATGTTTTTAGTTCCGCACTATTTAAGACTTTTGGATTACGTTCACCCGCCTCGCGCAACCGACTCTGCTGCCGCTTGAATTCTTCTTCATAGTTTTGCAGCAACACTTTGTTGTCACCAACATCGGCAATCACCTGCGCGGAACCACCGGCGGTGCGGTATGTTTCGACACCAAATAAAGCAAAGGTGAGAATCACAATACCTAAAACAATACGGGCAAATAAACCCTTTGTCTTCTCATGTATGGAATCGGAAAACATTATGCAATCCTATTTTTGTAAGTCTCAAATGAAAAAGGCGAGCCCTGATATCAAGGCTCGCCCGGTTCTGGCGGAGTGGACGGGACTCGAACCCGCGACCCCCGGCGTGACAGGCCGGTATTCTAACCAGCTGAACTACCACTCCCTAACTTG
>JAYVZN010000092.1:0-61485 GCA_043783305.1 Betaproteobacteria bacterium | reverse complement strand
GGCGTCCGGCGTTGTCGTACTGGTATTCGCGGATGCCGCCGCGCGGGTCGGTGACGCGGGTGTTTTTGCGGAACAGGTCGTAGTCCAGGGTTTCGGTGTTGTTGAGCGCGTCGTGGTCGTTGAAGGTGCGTCCATTCTGGTAGTAGGCGAAGCTGGTTTTTACGCCGCGCAAGGGTTTGGCGACACTGGTCAACAGGTGGCGACTGCCGCCGCTGTAGGTGTAGGCGATGGTTTCGGACAAGGGGTTGGTGTAGGACGCGAGGTCGCCGTTGGCGTTCACGCTGTAGCGCCAGGTGCGAGCAGCCCAGTCGCCGATACTCTGCAGGTGGTTGGCCGCGTCATAGCTGAACACGAGTCCGGTTCTGCCCGCCACACCCAGATTGTCGGTAACAGTGGCGAGCCGCCCGGCGGCGTTGTAGCTGAAGTTCAATTGGTTGCCGTAGGGGTCGGCAATTTTTATGAGGCGTGCGGCGAGATTCGGCGTGCTCTGTAAGCTGCCGGCGCCCACGGTCTGGAAGATGTATTGGGTGCCGTTACGGAAGGTGAGAGTTTGTTGTCCGGCGACTGGGGTGTCGAAGGCCAAGGCATCGTATTCGCCGTCCGGCGCGGTGACGGCCTGTGTGGCTTCGTTCACCAGATACGGATGGTCGCCGCCGCGCTCGTCGGTGTAGGTGATGGAACTGGTCTTGCCGTTGCCGTTCTCCGGCGCTTGGGCGCTTACGCAGTCGGGGCATTTGCCGAAGTCGTTGGAGACGAGCCGCATAGCGTAGCTGTGTACCCAGCCGTAGCCTAAGCCGAGATCCACCTTGGCCGCACTAGGGGCGGAGTTGTAGGTGCGGGTGAAGGCGTAATGGATGCCGCGACCACGGATCATAAAGTCGGTTTCGTCGTGGAAGTTGTTGCCGGTCACGGTCGATACCGGGTCGGTGGTCGAAGGGGTGCGCACTAAGTCGTTGTTGCTCACGGCAAACGCTAAAGTGTCGGTGAACGGCAGGTTGAGGAAGGTGGGCTGGGTGTTGACCGTCGAGGCCTGGCCGTAGGAAAAGGGATCGATGGATTGTTGCGGTCGTAGCGGGGAGGTGGCGCTGACGTAGCCGCCGCCCGCCGCTCCCACCGCCTGATTGCTGATCTGGTAGGAGCCGGATTTGAGGTTTCCCGTCACCGCATCGGTTTCCTTCCGATAGTCGACCGCGAAGCTGAAGCTGGGGCCGTTGGATAACTTATTGGGCGAGCGGTAGGCGTCCCAGGTGAGATTCACATTCGCGCCGTAGAGCGTGTCGCGTATCTGCGCCAGCGAGGCCGCCGGGCGCGCGTCCGCCGCCAAGGGTCGGGGGCGGAACAGCAGGGTGCTTAAGGGCTGCGCGAAGAAGTTGAAGGCATCGCTCAGATTACTGGTCGCGATGACGTTGTTAAAGCAGCCCTGCACGTTGGTCAGCAACACGCTGGGTTGCCCGGTGTAGGTGACGTTGGCGCCGCCCGCGCCACCCTGACAGGTGACCGTGTAGTTGGGGTCGGAGGTGTCGATGGGGAGCGTGATTGAAGCTATTTGGTCGACCACCCGTCCGCCGGAGATTTGCACTACGGCAGTCGCGATTTGACCGCCGCCGCCGTAGAAATTGCCGCCGTAGTAAAAGCTGGCGCTGGAGATGGGCACGTTATACGTGCCGTCGGCATGCGCCGCAGTCTGTTGCAGCGTCACGCTCACCTGGGTCGACGAGGGCTGGCTGTAGCCGATCACCTGGAAGCCCGCAACGCCAAGGTTGGAAGTGGGCGCGCTCACGAGCTGGATCGTGTTGGGGGCGAAGTTGAAGATGCTGGTGATGGTGTTGCTGGGGGTGCCTTGATTGATGTTCAATTTCACATTGTAAGTGCCGTCGGCATGCTGCGCGGTCTCGTTAATCACGTACTGATAGCTGTCGGCGGCGGTGCGCGTAACACTGGCGACGGCGAAGCCGGCCGGGGTGCTGGCATCGAGCGTGTAATTAATAATATCCTGGCCGCTGTACAAAGCACCCTGGCTGCTGAACGTAACGTTGCTCTTCAACTGCCCGACCAAGGTCTGCCAACCGTTGATGGTCTGCACCAGATTGACATTGTCCCTCAAGAATGCATCCACATTATTGCTGACATCATAGGCATAAGCCTTGAGCCGGTAGTCACCAGCGGCGATGCCCTGGCTGTTGGCGAGGATGACATCAAAGCCCGGGTTGACGGTGGTGCCGCTGTAACCCCAGGACGTATAAGTCTTGCCGAATAGGGTGTACGCGTGTTGGGTGAAACCCGGCGGCACGGCTCCGCTAAAGCCGAAGGCCGCATAGGCCTGGGGCAAGGTGTTGCCGCCGGCGTTGCGGTAGTAATCTACCAGCGCGCCGCCGTTGGCCAGCGCAATCTGCATGCCGCGCATGGTGGAAATCGCGTCAAAGCCGGTCAACTCTTGCCAGGTTTCGTGCTCCAGCGACGACAGGATGTGTCCCTGCAATTCAAACTGGCTGTTCGAGATAGTGCTGGGCGGGTCGATGCGCGAGGGAGCGGCGAAGGTAAGCCCTTTCATGTCGATCAACAGACCGCCGGGTTCGACCGAGAACGCTGTGCTGTCGAGGTACTGCACCGCATGCGTGGAACTGACCATGCCCAGGAAACCGATAATCGGCGTGCGGATGCGATTGATACCGTCCAGTGTGGCTAATTTCTCGCGCGACTTGGTGTAGTACTGCTGCGCGGCAACTTCGAGCAGGCCGCCGCTCAAGGCATCCAAGGCGGGCTTGTAGTCGATGAGCTTGGGGTCGGTGATATCAAAGCCATTACCGTTCAAGTCGACGTAAGGCGTGCAGTTGAGGTGCGTGGTCAAATTGCAGCCGAGCTCGGCGCTGTTGTAGACGATGGCGAATTGTTGATCGGCGGCGAGCAGTTGCTGTGCGGCACGATGCACCTGACCCCAGTTGGAGGTCTCGCCGCCGGTGGCGATCAAATAGTAACCGCCGATTACGCCGTCGTAGGTCGCGCTGATATTGACATCGGCACTGGCCGCGTCGGGGCTCGGCGCACCGTCCATGCTCAGGACGACTTTGACGGCGGCACCCAAGGTCAGCGCCGTGCCGTTGAGCGTAGCCGCACCGGCGGCGTTCACCGCGGTGCCGGTGGCCACACCGTTCAAACGGAACACGCCGCTATAACCGGAACCGGCCGGGTCAAAAGTAAAGGTCAAGCGTTGGGTGGCCGCGTCGACTAAGCTAACGCTGGCCCCGCCGGGAACGGTGGTCGCGGTCGGGCTGCCGATCTGCACTTGGGCCGTGACGTATTTGTTCCAATTTTTAGGTTCGGCGGTAGGTACTGCGGTATCGTGATCCGCCACCGAGTTGTAGCGCCGCGTCGTACTCGCCAAGGCAAACGGCAAGGAGGCCGGTAGGAGTCCCGCCTGCTCCGGGAGCACGTCGAGGAAATCGGGAATATCGTCCAGCGTCTTGCCGGGCGCATTGGTCTGCAACCAAGCGCGCACTTGGTCTTGATAAATCTCCAGCGGGTTTTTGTCTTGACGCGTGCTGTCTTTGTTGCGGATCGCCTGGTAATAGGCGTTATAGTCGAAACTCAAAGCGCTATAAGGATCCAGGCCGGACGACTGAGTGCGATGCTGCTTAAACGAGGGATCGAGCGGTGTCCAGTTGCAGGCGGCGGGCGTGGCTGTGCAATTGACGGCGTTGGCTCCCACACCGCGGTAGTTGCCGTAGGGGACGAGTACTTCTACCCACACATGTTCAAAGTTAATCAAGGATCCGACGGGGATGGCGTTCTGGATTCCCACGTCGCGTAATAGCGCGGCGGCTAGATTCACATCCCGGACGGCCAGCCAGTTCGCCACCTGCGCTCCAGGTAGGCTGGCCGTGCCGACCACATAGCGCGCCGGGTAGCCTTGCGAGCGCAGCATGGCGATGAGCACTGCGGCCAGGTCGACATCGTTGCCGCGGTCACCGGCAAAGGTGTTGACCGCGCCGGAACGCGCGCCGTGATACAACGAATAGTCATAATTGTTGCGCACGTATTCGAAGATCGCCACCGGCGTGTGCAGCGCGTCGGCCCGGGTGCGCAGGTCGGCGGCAAGGCAACCGCTGTAGGGTGCGACCCCACCGCTGCAGAATTGGATTTCATGAGAAGTCGCTGCGGTGTCGCCGATGTTGCTGTCCGCCCCCAGGGCGAATCCGGAACCGATGAGGAGCGGTGTCGCCACGAGCAGACGTAAAAAAAGGCCGAAGTTCATAAAAGATTCCTCGCGGTTCAGTTCAACGGTGGCGGGTGAAGCCGGTCATGGTGGGGGTCGGCTGCTCGGTGTGCTTATGGTCATCGCGCTCGGCCTGCTTCTCCAAGTCGCCCCGGGATTCAAAATGCAGGCGTTTTTGCAGGGCGCGGAGTTGCTCGCCGCTGTCGGGCGTGGCCGACGGGTTATCCATGAAGGCGTGTAATGCATCGCGCAGTTGCGCTACCTTGGCACCGATGGCGTGGGCGCGAATCAAATCCGCCGCGCCGCGCGTTTGCGCCAGGGTGTTGTATTTCTGCATCAGATCATCCAGTTTCGCCAAATGCTGGCGCATGGGGTTAAAGCGCGCGTCATCATTCGCGAGTCGCGGCGCAATCGCGGCGCGAGGAACGAAGCTCGGCGGACTCGGCTGCGCCACCGGCGCGACGGCTTCCTGGCTCACGAATTTACCCTCTCCCATGACTACTTGGTAAGTGGGTGTTGATTGCACCTGTAACACTTGGGCTGTTTTAGTCTGGGCTGGACCGGCGCTGGGCGGCGCTATAGCGATAGGCGCGCTCATGCGCGCCATGGACTGATCCATCTCCTGCGCCAGTGCTTGAAACTCCTGAACCAAGGCCAGCACTTCCGGGCTCTCGCTTTGCCCGTGCTTGGCGACTAGAACATTGCCGCCGATGTGCTGGATGGCGTCGACTTCCGCCGGTGATAACGGTTGAGCCGCCGCACGCCGCGGCGCGTCGTGCTCCGCCCCCCCCGCCGCCTGCGCGGCAAGACTCATTGCCCAGGCCATGCCGAGTACCGCTGCGAGTGTTTTGCGCTTCATAGTGATCGCTCCAAATCAGGGATGGGTTGCCGTTCCGATCGACCGCGCGCAATCATGATCGCGCCGCCTGTTTCAGGATGGTGGTCAGCAGCAGTAGCGCCATCAGGATCGCGCCCCACTCCGGCAGGGTCGGCGCGTCCGTGTCGCCGCCCCCGCTCGCGGCGACATAGCCGGGGTTGCCGGTTTCGTCGATGGCGGTGCCGGTGAGTCCGGCCACCGGCGCGAATGATGCGATTTGGTTGTTTTTCAAATTGAGATTGGTCAGGTTGGTAGCCCCCTGCAGCCCGGTGAGATCCTTGATACCTCGGCCTGATGCATCGAGCGTGGTCAACTGCAATAGTTGGCCGTTATTGACGGTGTCCAGCGCGCCATGCCCGAGTGCGGCGTTGATGGCGGCGCGCAGGTTGTCGTCGGGAATGTCGACGGCTTGCTTTTGCGCGGCAATATCTTTGGCAAGACCAGCACCCAGCGCGCGCAAAGCCAAGGCCGTGACATAAGGGTCGCCGCCCCAACTGCCGTCGACGGCTTGTTGCCCGATCAGCGCATTGAGGAGTGTGGGTGCCTGGGTCGAAGTTGGACTCACGCGCAGATTGGCGATCGCCGCCAGGGCGAGCACGTTGCTCGGGGATGTACCGTTGACTTTGGCATTGAGCGCCGTGATGCCTTTGGAGAGCGCGGCGGGCAACGTGCCTGTAGGGTAAGAGGGGCGCAACGCCGCCAGCGCCATCAGCACCTGCGCGGTGGCGACCGGGTCGCTGACAGTTTCCTGCCCCAGCGCCCAGCCGGTATCGGTTCCACCCAGTTGCGCACTCGCCAGGAAGGCGATGGCCGCCGCTACGTTGATGCCGATGTTTTGTTGCGTCAGGGCTTGTAGCGATAAGCCGGTATCCAGCGGCGCGCCTTGGTAGACACCGGCCAAGCCCCAGCCGCTGTTGCCGGACGCGCCCAGGCTCTGCGCCGCTTGCAGCGCCTGCAAGTCCAGGTTGACTGCGGCCCCGGCGCCGCCCAGCGTTAGAATCCGGCGTGCGGCGAAGTCGACATTGGAGCTGGGATGGTTGTCGAGCCAGGAGATGCCGCCGTAGTAGGCGGTGCCCAGTTGATTGAGTGCGGCCAAGGCCAGCACCGCCTCCGAAGTTTGAATATATTTAACCTCATCGCTCGCACCCCAACTGCCGTCGACGCTGTTGCGTTGCTGTACGAGCCAGGCAACGCCTTTATTCGCGGCGTTGTCATAGACTCCAGCGGCGTGTAGGGGTGCGACCCCGGCGAAGGGAAGCACGGCTATAAAAATCACCCGTGCGAATACGATGGCAAAACGCATGTTGTTCCCCCTCAAAAAGATTTTTGCGGCTGACCGGGGAACACTACAGGCTTAGTATGACAATTGTATGAAGGGAGACTAGTCCTTGTGGCGATTCCGGCGCTTTACGCGCGCAAGCTCCAGAATCCATGAGCATAAATATTTTTAGAAGGTCGGCCAATCGATGGCGTCGCCGCGCAGTACCGGAACCGCGTTTACCGGTTGCGTGGGCGTGCCGCGCGCGGCTTTTGAAGAACGGGGCACGGATTGAGGGGTCGGCGGATTTGCCGCTTGTGCCCGATCCGCCGCGCGCCATTCCTGCTGCAATGCTTTTAACCGGCGCAACCAGAATTCGCGGTTGTTCCGCAGTTCAGCACGGTTCAATTCGTCGTACTGCGGCGGCTCATCCAGCGCGTTTAAATTCCGCATCATGCGCGCTAACTGGAAAATGATTTGCCGCACGCGATTGGGTGCAACCCCGCATTTACGACTCGCTTGTGGGTCCGTTGCGCCCATGACGACCGCCTTGAACACGCAGGCGTAACAACGTCTGTTTTTAGTTTCTATCGCCTGCGCTCGCGCAAGAGCGGCGGGGCATTGGAGCGGAAGCGGCCACATGCGGCGTTAGACGGCAACTTCCGCAGTCAAACGCGGAAGCCCGGGTTCGATGGATCGCGCGCTCGGCGGCGGCGCGCCACGAAACCCACCAAGCCGAGTCCGGCCAAAAACATGGTATAGGTATCGGCTTCCGGCACGGCGGAGACTGTGAAAGCCAAGGTGTTTAGTGGCCCAGAATCAAGGTAGTTGTAGATATATTTAAAATTCGCCTGCGAGCTTGAGAAGTAGCTTGCTTCTGCTCTATATGAGAAATCAGATAGATTCAAAGAACGTGGGATACTGAAATCACTGAGTGGTTTGCTTAATGTGAAGGATGTCCTTAAGCTCAATCCCAAATCAGAAGAGGTCGCATGATACCCACCGTCGAAAGACCGGAAATCTTGGTAAGCCTGAAAATCGTAATGCTTATCACACAGGCCGTTTTGACAAAATGTAGAAATGGCTATGTTGGTTAAGTTCTGCGTTTTAGCTAAGCCCCCGTCGGTGGTAAACGTGAACGGTGCGGGTGATGAAAAACTGTACTGCACATCGTTAAAATAATTAATTGGATCAACAATAGGGCTTCCAGATGTAGATGTGCTCGTCACGAACGCGGTATTTAGATCAAAACTGATGGAGCCGGTGATCAATGAACCTTGGTTTGGAAAAGCAAGACCATATCCTACGGTAGTTGCCGTAAAATCGATTGTCTCAATCGCCGCGTGGGCATTGAACGCCATGCCGACCAGTACGAGTGCTACAGGTAACTTGAGTTTCTTTGAAAACATGTGATGTATCCTTCGCTAAAATTTTAAAGTTTTGTTCTGAGCTTCTTCCCAGATATCGTCAGAAGCTCGACCCTGCCTGCCACAAACACGCTGCAACGAGTTGAGGGTATGCCGGAAAATTCCGGCTCACGGAATGAACTCTCGCTTC
Organism: Betaproteobacteria bacterium; assembly: GCA_043783305.1. Lineage (GTDB taxonomy): Bacteria > Pseudomonadota > Gammaproteobacteria > Burkholderiales > Thiobacteraceae > RBG-16-58-11. The sequence goes on along the minus strand of JAYVZN010000092.1, from coordinate 53,580 downwards.
GATTGCAGTCATGGCGCCGGGGTAGCGCTAACCGTTACCCCTGGCGCTGTTTACGCCAAGCCGCCCAAGCCAAGAGCGGCAAACCCAGCGCCAGCATCAAACCGGTGCCGGCTTCCGGTACCGCGCTGACATTCTCTTGGTAAAACACCACGAGGAACGGGTTTTGAAAGTGGCCGATATTTAAAAAAGGCGAAACGCCGATGGGAACCAGGGGCGAGCCTGCCAAGGTATCGTCGCGACTGAAAGCAAACACCGAGCCTAACTCTTGATTCAGGCTCGGCGAGTACAAGAAAAAACTTTCAATAAGCCAAGAGGCCTCGGCGGTTTTTCCAAAAAGAGCCGACACATCCGCATTGAGGTTTTGCCCCGGATTCAAAAAGTCGGTAAAACTTTTTAAGGGGGTATCGAACACTAAAAACGCCACCTTCTGCGGTGCGGGTTGTTGTGGGTTTGCCGCCAGCGCGGCACCGGAAAAAATTAAACCGAGGCACAAGCCGGCCAGCGTACTCTTCATACTGTTAAACATTGCGTTCTCCTAATTCTGTGGGTTGAAAGACAAATCTCAGGGTTAATGCAGCTAGATTAATTCATATAGTCAAGTTTCCATTTTTTAATATACCCCGGCAATATGACATTATAAAGTTAGGGCAGTAGCCCGAATGGGGTGCTATGGCGCGTGGTCAGCGAATTAAAATTGTCATGTCGCTCGTCTATAGTCGCCGCTTCTCAGAGGAGCGATGATGGCTAAAAAGAATAACCGTAAAACCTGCTGCATTGAGGCATGGCGTAACGTGGGGCGCGGTCTGGTCGCGGCCCTTGTGCTCTCCGGCACCGCGACGCTGTCGTACGGAAGTACGCCGCCGGTCGCATGGACGGATAAAGTTCCAGCCGAGGTCATGCGCAAATTGGAGCAAGGCACCGCGCAATCGCTGATCGTGCTGTTTGATGACCAGGCCATCGAGCGCGATGCGAACGCGATGCGCGCCCAACTGCATACGAAAACCGACACCGCTCCGGTGCAATTGATGAAAGCCGCGCGCTACGTGACACTCAAACAGACAGCTTTAGCGGCGGGACAGCACGTGATGTTGCGCGACTACAGCCATTTGCCGATGGCCTTCGTACGCTTTGATACGCCGCTGGCCTTGCGCGCCCTGCTGCAACACCCGGATGTGGTTGCGGTTTACCCAGACGGAAAAAAACAGGCGGTCTTGACCGAGAGCCTACCCCTGATCGGGCAGCCGGCTGTGGCCGCTGCGGGCGACCACGGCACCGGCAGCACCGTGCTGGCCATTGATACCGGTGTCGATTACACCCAACCGGCCTTCGGTTCCTGCACGGCGCCGGGTGTACCGGCGAGTTGTCATGTCAGCTACTATCAAAACAACGCCGACAGCAGTACCGTCCTGGATAGTTTTGGTCACGGCAGTACGGTGTCGGCCATCGCCTTGGCGGTCGCACCCGGGAGTAAGGTGGCGATGATTAACGTGTTCGGTGCCATTCCATTCGCGCTCGACAGCAATATTCTCGCGGCCATTAATTTCGGCATCGCCCACCAAGCCGCGATGAACATCGTGGCAATAAACATGAGTCTGGGCAGTAGTTCCAATAACGTCACACCCTGCAGCAATCCGCTGACCAACCCTTACGTCACACCCATCGCTAACGCCAAGGCCGCCGGCATCGTGGTGGCCGTTGCTTCCGGTAACGATGGCTTGAGCACCGGCATATCGTCTCCCGCCTGCACCCCCAGCGCGGTTTCCGTCGGCGCGGTGTACGATGCCAATGTGGGGGCGCGCAGTTTCGGCACCACCTGCAGCGATGCCAGTACAGCCGCGGACAAGGTGGCGTGTTACTCCAACAGCGCATCCTATCTGACCCTGCTGGCACCGGGTTCGGTGATTACGACCAGTGTCAATCCCACTGGCGGCGACGGCACTTCCTTTGCCGCGCCCTTCGTCGCCGGTGCTGCGGCGGTGCTGCGCGCGGCGTTCCCGAGCGAGACTCCCGATCAGACCATCACGCGCATGACCAGCAGCGGCAAGCCGGTAACCGATGCGCGCAATGGCGTCACCACGCCGCGTCTTAATTTGCTCGCGGCGGCGCGTCCCGCCAACGATGCCTTTGTCAATCGCATAGCGCTCGTCGGTGCGGCGGGTGGTGCGATCGGTTATAACGCGGCGGCCAGCAAGGAAAGCGGCGAGCCGAATCATGCGAACAATCTCGGCGGTGCTTCGGTGTGGTGGAAATGGGTTGCGCCCGCGAACGGCCAACTCGCACTGAATACCCACGGCAGCAGTTTTGATACGTTGCTGGGGGTTTACACCGGCGGCACCGTGAATGCGCTGACGAGCATCGCCGCCAACGACAACGACGGTACGATCGGCGGTGTCAGCAGTGTGCTGTTCCAGGCGCATGCCGGTGTCGAGTACCAGATCGCGGTGGATGGCTTCAATGGCGCCGCCGGGAATATTGCCTTGAACTGGGGTCTCAATAGCGGTGCCGCCGCCGATCTGTCGTTGACGGCGACCAGTACCGGCGGCGCGAATGTAGGCAGTGCCATTGCGATCAATTACAAGGTGAACAACGCTGGGCCGCAAAGCGCGACCAATGCCGTGTTGACGGTGACCTTGCCCTCATCCCTGACGTATACGTCGGCGACCGTACCCTGCAGCGCAGCAGGTGGAATCGTTACCTGCAGCGTGGGCAGTGTAGCGGTGGCCACTGCCGCCAATATCACCCTTAACGCCACGGCGATTGTCGCCGGTGCGTATAGCGTAAGCGGGAGTGTCAGCAGCGATACGCCCGATCCAAACGCCCCCAATAACGCTTATGCGTTTTCCGGGACGGTGAATGTCGGGACGAGCGCGGGGGGCGGCGGCGATACCGATGCGCCGACTCTGCCGCAATGGGGGGCGCTGCTGATGGCAATGGTGTTGGTGACGATAGGATTGCGGCGCGGCTTACGCTGAACGACTTAGCACAAAATGCCGCACAATAATGTTTGAATTGTTTTTGCGGAAATTGCGATGGAGATTGAAATTAAACTGCAAAAAATAAAGTATAAACACAGTAAATAGTTGGGTGCCTTACAAAAAAACTATGTGCAAAGTAGTCCCGGTTTTATTTGTTAAGGTACCGCTAAGTCGTTACCAGCATAGCGACCACCGTACCCGTCATCATCGCCGTGGCCAGCCATCCTAGCCAGCGCAGGCGAGAGCCGATAACATGCAGACCCATGGTGTCGGTGCGTGTCGCTAACAACATCATGACCGCCATGATCGGTACCGCGATCACGCCGTTGATCACCGCCGACCAAAACAATTCTTTCACCGGATCCAAGGGCATAAAACTCAACACCACGCCACCGAGCGTGGCCGTTGCCACCACACCGTAGAAGCCGCGCCCCTCGCCCTTGTCGAATCGCAGACTCAAACTACCGCGCCAGCCGGCCGCTTCAGCCACGGCATAGGCCGCTGATCCCGCAAGTACCGGCACGGCCAGTAAGCCGGTGCCGATGATGCCTAGACTAAAAAGCAAGAAGGTTAAATTGCCCGCCAGCGGGCGCAAGGCTTCGGCGGCCTGCGCTGAGGTCTGTATGTCGCGAATACCTGCAATGTGTAGCGTAGCTGCGGTACTGAGGATGATGAAGAAGGCAACCAGGTTGGAGAAAGCCATGCCGATGACGGTGTCCCATTTAATCCGGCGCAAGTGCCGACGCACTTCACGCTGATCGGGAGTTCGGCCTAAGCCTCCGCCCAAATCTTCCACCTCTTGCGCCGCCTGCCAAAAAAATAAGTAGGGGCTAATCGTGGTGCCGAAAACCGCCACCACCATGAGCAGCGTTTCATGATTACCCGGGAGTTGCGGATGTACGATCTGCTGCGCGACCTGCCACCACTCGATGTGCAGGGTAAAGATAACCGCCACATACGAAAGCAGCGCCAAGGTCAGCCATTTGAGCCAGCGCACATAAGATTGGTAAGGCAAAAATACTTGCAACACCAGGCAGAGCAGACCGAAAGTCACGGCGTAGACCTGCGCCGACCCACCGAGCACAAGCCGTAAAGCTTCCGCCATCGCGGCTATGTCCGCCGCGATGTTCAGGGTATTAGCCACCAGCAGCATACCGACTACACCCAGCAATATCGGTCGCGGAAATCGCGCTTTGATATTGGCGGCTAGACCTTTACCCGTGACATAGCCGATGCGCGCGCTGATGATCTGAATCGCGGTCATCAGCGGCAGCGTAAAGATCATGGTCCACAGCATCGAAAAACCGAACTGCGCACCCGCTTGCGAGTAAGTGGCAATGCCGCTGGGATCGTCATCAGCCGCGCCGGTAATTAATCCTGGGCCGAGGCGCTGCGCCCCGGCGCGACGACTTAATTTACGAATATTTTTGATCATTACCATCGCGTGCGTGCTTAGCGCGTGCCTTTCGAATCCACCAAATAAGACCGCCGACGGCGACTAAACCCAATAACAGCCAGCCTTCCAGATATTGCACCTCGCCCAGTACCTGCTTAGCAACCCCACCGAATAGCCAGCCGATGCCCGCAACCAGACTGGCCCACAGAACAGCGCCCAGTGCATTAAACAAAGCGAAGCGCACGCGCGAAACTTCCGACATACCGATCAGAATGGGCCCGGCAATGCGCAAACCATAGGCAAAACGCACACCGATAATCACCGGCGCGTGATAACGCTCTACCAATCGGTGCACGCGATCAGCCTGCCGATTAATCGAAGGCCAGCGACGCAGAACCATACGCCCGTGGCGACGGCCGAGCCAGAAGAAAAATTGATCGCCTATAAATCCGCAAACAGCGGCGATACCAACCACGGCGTAAATATCCAAATAACCGCTGTGTGCGGCTAAACCCGCCGCGATGAGAACCGTCTCCCCTTCTAAAAAAGCACCGACCGCCAGAGCCAAGTAACCATAAGTTTGTACGAGACCGGCGATATCCATTTTATTCTTGAGTCCAGGCTTTGGGAGGGTGCAGGCGACTACGCCGTTAGGTTTTGCATGCTAGCTTGCCGTGCTGGATTAGTCCACACGGTTTAGCCCGCGTTCAAACTTAAATCATCTATTTTTGACGGCACTAATCCTATCCCCGTATAGTAGCCGCATGCTGCAAGCACTTTTCACTTTCGCCGACTCCAAACGACTATGGCTATGGGCCTACGCCCATCGCCGCGCCGCTTCGTTGTCGAACTAATCATTCCATGAAGTCATCGCGGGTCTGACCGCGATGATATGCTCCTCGCTACGGCCCCGCCTCACACCACTAGGGCGCTATGGCCAATTCAATACAAAAACTCTCAGTGCAACAGCCCGCCTTACTCGGTACGGGTTTTGCCGTGCTGGCGGCCATCGGTTTCTCCGCTAAGGCCATTATGGTCAAACTGGCTTACACCGAATCGATTGATGCCCTCAGCCTACTAACGCTGCGCATGATTTTTTCCGCGCCGATATTTTTAGCCATCGCTTTATGGAGCGGTCGGCAAGTGCATCGCGCCGCCTTGACGCGGCAAGACTGGCTTGCGGTTTTGGTGCTGGGCTTGATCGGTTATTACCTTTCCAGTTTATTGGACTTTACCGGTCTGCAGTATGTGAGCGCGGGGCTGGAACGGTTGATCCTATTTTTGTACCCGACCTTCGTGGTGATACTGTCCGCCGTATTTTTTAAGCAGCGCATCGGACGGCGCGCGTTATTTGCATTATTAATAAGCTATGCGGGAATTGCTTTGGTGTACCGGCAGGATGCTCAACACGGCGATGCGCAGGCCGCACTCGGCGCAACATTGATTTTTGTGAGTGCGCTGACCTACTCGCTATACCTAGTCGGAGCGGGGCATTTTATTGCGCGCATCGGCACCATCCGCTTTACAGCCTATGCCATGACCGTCGCCAGCATGGCCACCTTGCTGCAATTCGGTTTCACCCATCCGTTGGCCGCTTTAAACGTGTCGACGCGCCTCTATGCCTTAGGGTTTAGTATGGCCGTGCTATCCACGGTGCTACCGGTATTCATGCTCTCTGCAAGCATGCGTTTGATTGGCTCCGGGCGCACCGCCATGATCGGCTCGCTGGGGCCGGTGTCGACGATTGTGCTGGCGCATTGGATACTCGGTGAGACGCTATCGGTGCCGCAAATCGCCGGTTCGGTTCTGGTGCTGGCAGGGGTGCTAGTGATTAGCCGCGCAAAGCGTTAAAGCAGTCTAAAAGAAGAGCGCGTAAAACAAACCGCCGAGCAACAGCCACTTGATCACGTAATAAGTCGCCTTGTTCCAGACTTTAATGCGCTTACCGACGAGCCGTACTTGATACGCGTAAGCGAAAATTTTATTGAGAATACCGACGTGTTCGCCATCGACATTTTGTGTGGCGGCACCGCGGATCATGCGCCAACCGATCATGCGATTGAACGCTTGCATAAAGGCATTGGACAGCGGACGCTCGATATCGCACAGCAAGATCAGCCGGGTTTGATCGGTCTGATTTTCAGCGTAATGGATGTAGGTCTCGTCAAACATCACGTCCTCGCCATCGCGCCAGAAATAGGAAATGCCATCCACCATGATGTAACACTTTTCAGAATTGGGTGTGCTCAGGCCCAGGTGATAACGAAACGAACCCGCAAATGGATCGCGGTGCGACACCAGTCTGCTACCGGGCGGCAGTAGGGCAAACATGGCGGCATTCATCGACGGAATATCCGCCAGTAGTGCCGTCGTCTTGGGGCACAACGTTTTGGCCGAAGGTAGAAAATCATCGTACCACTTGAGGTAAAAGCGCTTCCAGCCGGTGCGGAAAAAAGAATTGAAGCCGACATCATTATATTTCGCCGCCGCACGGATATAACCTTCGTCGAACAACTGCGTACCTTCGTCGCGAATCATCTCCCAGTTGTCTTTTAAGACCGCCAGTTCCGGAAACTGTTTCACATCGGCATAGGGTTTGGCCGGTACCGTGGAAAACAGGTACATCAGCGTGTTGTACGGTGCCATGATGGTCGAGTGATCGGTCAACTGGCGAAACAGCTTGTGTTTCACCCGGCCACGAAAATGCACATATAGGCCGGTGCCGATAAAAGTCGCCAGAATGAAGTATTTCGGCGCGAGTAAAACTGAAAAGTCGGGATTCATGGGTGCGCGGTCATAACCGGGGGTCAATGTCTAATAGTAAGTCGCACAGTTTAGCAAAAGATCAGCCCGTATTAAACAGCATGCATAGGCGAACATGCGTTTTGATGCCGATTAACTAAATACAAAGCGCAAGGCATCCTCAAACTCAGTAAAGCGCCCATCGCTGATTGCGATCGCGCGCTGTTTCACGCAACCGCAACTTTTGCACTAAAAAGTCATCACTTGATAACCTTGCGCGGTCAGCTTGCGAAAGCTCATATTGGTGCCATATTCCTCCAACACCGGCACCCCGCAGGCGCTCACGGCATCAGCCTGGCCGAATGCGCCCGCACAATAACCGCAAGCACCCGCGACACGATCTTGGATTTCCGTATACAGCGCATGCGCGGGATGGCTCGTCTCGTGTAAGGCGGCGATCCACTTGGTGCCCGCACCGGAAAAAGTGACATTCACATCGTCACCGGCTTCTTTGTATTCCTTGGCGGCGCTTAAGGCATTGACAATGCGCCCCATGGCTTCACCGGACTCGGTATCTGACAATACAACAATGGCTATTTTCTGCATGATGATTCCTTTCAAATTAGAACAAGAAAATTACGGTTTAGCTGCGCGCAGTACTGGGTAATGTTGTGTGAACACCAAATCTTGTTTGGCATTGGCTTGATGGCAAGCCGCACAATCCGCAGCGCGATTGGCTTTTGCATGGATTTTCATGGCCTTGAAGTCGTAATTTTTTTCGTCTGTAAATCGATGAAAGCCCCAATTGCCCGGTTCTTTAGGGAAATGCTTGCTATCTTTCACCATCGCTTCCAGGCCTAGATATTCGCCCATGAAATAACCGTTCCCACTCGCGCTTTTTTTAGTGTCGACGCTCACCAATTCTTTAACGATCACCGTGCCATTGCGAAATGTGCCGGTGCGCTTCCAGTGCGTATAGGACTGGGGGTCGATGTAGACGTTGTGAAACTCCGGAAACGCCGCTTTGCCGTTATTCATATCGTTTGGTGTCACTGGTGCACCGATATAAATCCATTCGCGATAGCCGGTGGGCTGAGCCAGCTCACCGGCCTTGTTGAAGACGGCCACCCCGCTGGCTGTAGCCGGGGCAGAGAGTAATGCGCTCGAAAGTGCCAGCGCGCCGACGGCCATGGTGACCGCTAAAGATGGGATGAGATGCATAAGGTTCTCCTAAGAAAAAAAGGGATGAATACAGCGGTTTTGCTACGTTGTGCAGTGTAGCCAGGGCGCTTTTACCCAGGGTCTCGAATGCTTGTCTTGTCGTCTCGCCATCGACCACATGTGCCAAACAGCGCGGATACTGATGCTTTTACACTTGCAATGCAGCCGCATCTACTCCGTCAGTTGACGACCAAAATGATACTTATGGTATAATTAGTTAATTTATTTATACATAAACGCTCAAAATGATCGATCGCCTACAGGGTTTACTGGAACACTTTGAACTCCGCGCGCGCTTGTTCCAAGCCGGTGCGTTGTGTCACGCCAGCAGCTTCGATGCCGATGATCGCTTGGGTTACATTCATGTGATGCGCAGCGGCAGCATGCGCATTGAGACGGATGCGCAACCGACACACTTGGTGGAAGAGCCGAGCTTGGTTTTCTATATGAATCCGACCAGCCACCGCTTAATACCGCAAGGCGATGGCGCTGAAACGTTTTGCGCTTCGTTTGAATTTGGCACCGGCTTACAACATCCTTTACGACAAGCCTTACCGAATTTGATCTTGGTCAAACTCGCGGCTATGCCGACGCTGAATCTCAGCTTAAATCTCCTCTTCCAGGAAGCCACCGAACAACACTGCGGACAGCAGGCCATCCTCGATCGCATGATGGAAATCATCATCGTGCAATTGCTGCGCAATCTCATGAACCAGAAGCGCTTGCAATCCGGACTGCTGGCGGGATTGGCGGAGCCACGTTTAGCGAAAGCGATCCAAGCGATCCACACGCAACCGGCGCATGCCTGGTCGGTGGAAACGCTGGCCACGGTGGCCGGCATGTCGCGTGCGCGCTTCGCTGCAAGCTTTAGCACGATCGTAGGTTTAACGCCCGGCGGTTATCTGAGCGAATGGCGCATCGGCATTGCGCAAACTTTGCTGCGCCGCGGCAAGCCATTACAAAACATAGCGAGCGCGGTAGGCTATGGCAGTGCCAGTGCACTCTCGCGCGCTTTTAGCGCACAGATCGGCTTATCACCCAAGGAATGGCTTAAACGCGATAGCGCGTCCGCATAGGTTCACCTTGAACCTGGTTCGAACGCCGATCCTCTCTTAAGATTACGCGAGGTTCTTAAGCATGAAATCCAACACAAAATTACTCAGCCAAGTCCGCGCTTGTACGCTTTGCGCTGAACATTTACCACGTGCGCCACGCCCTATCCTGCAATGGCACCCGCAAGCGCGCATCCTGATTGCCGGTCAAGCGCCAGGAAGAAAGGCACATGATTCCGGAACGCCGTTTGAAGACGCCAGCGGCAATCGCTTACGGCTATGGATGGGGGTGCCGCGCACGGTGTTTTATGATCCACAACAGATTGCGATTTTACCCATGGGATTCTGCTATCCCGGTACGGGAAAATCCGGCGATCTACCACCTAGACCGGAATGCGCACCTGCATGGCGCGAGCAACTCTTGGGTCAATTGCAACAGGTGCAATTGATTTTGGTGATCGGAAAATATGCACAGAACTATCATCTCGATGCAGGCAAAACTTCGCTAACGGAATTGGTGCAAGCTTGGCGCGCTTTCTGGCCGAAAATGGTACCACTGCCCCATCCCAGCCCCCGAAATAACATTTGGCTGCGCAAGAACCCGTGGTTCGAGTCCGAACTCATCCCCGCGCTGCAAAACAAAATTGCAGCGGTATTGCGCAAATAATAGGCAAAAAAACCATAATGGCTGACATCAAAACAACCCGCATTAAACAACTCTAATACGCGAACAGACCGTCTGCGATAAAATTCATGCCATTTTACGCGGGCGACGGATTCACGGCATAATTCCGGGTTTTTTGCTGGCATTCACTCTTTAACTGCAACCTTATTAGGCAATATGGCTACGAAATCCAACTATAACGCGAGCGATCTGGACGTTTTGCGCGGCTTAGCACCGGTGAAGCAAGTCCCTTCCATGTACACGCGCGTCACCTCACCGGCGCACATTATTCAAGAAGTCATCGATAACGCCGCCGACGAAGCCCTGGCCGGCTACGCGAAGCACATCACGGTAAGCATGCATTTGGACGGTTCGGTGACGGTCGAAGACGACGGGCGCGGTATCCCGGTCGATATTCACCCCAAAGAAAAAGTATCGGGTGTGCAGTTGATTTTTACCGAACTGCATTCCGGCGGTAAGTTTCGGAAAAAACAAGAAGGCGCGGCCTACAGCTTCTCCGGCGGTTTGCACGGTGTGGGCGTGAGCGTAACCAATGCGCTCTCCACACGGCTGGAAGTCGAAGTCCGGCGCGATGGCCGTGCGCACCGCATGGTGTTCACTGACGGCGGGCATATCGATACGCCCTTAACCGTTATTGGCAAAAGCATCAAGGCCACCGGCACCACGGTGCGTGCTTGGCCCGATGGTAAATACTTCGATACGCCGAAAGTGCCACTGGCGGAAATTGAGCGCATCTTGTGCGCGAAATCGGTGTTGCTGCCGGGTGTGGTGAGCTTGCTGCGCATCGAGCAAAAAGACGGCCGCTTTGAAGAAAAATCTTGGTTCTATAAAAATGGCTTGCGCGATTACCTGGACGAACTATGCGGCGATGCCGCCACCGTCGCCGATTTGTTCAGCGGCGAATATTACGCCAGCGAGGATGACGAATTTTTTTCCGTGGGCGAAGGCGTGGCGTGGGCGGTGCGTTGGTTGGAAGAGATATCGGGTACCGGCGAGTCGTATGTGAACTTGATTCCCACGCCCTCCGGCGGCACTCACGTCACCGGTTTGCGCGCTGCGCTCTACGAGGCCGTAAAAAGCTTCGCCGAAAGCCACGGCATGATGAATAAAGGCCTGCGCCTGACACCGGACGATACTTGGCGCAATGTGCGTTACGTGGTCTCGGCGAAAATTTTAGAACCGCAATTCCGTGGTCAAGTGAAAGAACACCTGGATTCGCGTGAAGGCCATAAGCTTGTATTAGATACGGTCAAACCGCACCTGGAAGCCTGGCTGGTTTCGCATTTGGATTCCGCTAAAGCCATTACTGAACTCGCACTCTCCAATGCGCGGGCACGCCTCAACGAAGGTAAGAAAGTCGAGCGCAAGCGCTCCGGCGGCATCTCCGCCTTGCCGGGTAAACTCACCGAAGCCGAATCGAACAACCCGGCCGAATGCGAATTGTTTTTGGTGGAGGGCGACTCCGCTGGCGGCAGTGCAAAACAAGCGCGCTCCAAAGCCAATCAAGCGATTCTACCGCTCAAGGGAAAAATCGAAAACACCTGGGAAGTCTCGGGTGACTCCGTGCTGGGCAATAGCGAAGTGCACGACATCGCTGTCGCTATGGGCATCGACCCGCACAGTCTGGCGGACATGGCGAAAGCCGATTTATCCAATCTGCGCTACCACACGCTGGCGATCATGGCCGATGCCGACGACGACGGACGACACATCTCCACGCTGCTGTTGACGCTGTTCTTCCGCCACTTTCCGGCGGTGATCGCGGCGGGCCATTTGTATATTGCGCAAGCGCCGCTATTCCGTATCGATACCACTTCGGCCGGCAAACATCGCCCGGCGCGCAAACTGTATGCGATGGATGAGGCGGAACTTGAAGCCACTACGGATCGCCTGACCAAAGAAGGCTACCGCGACATCAAGACCAGCCGCTTCAAAGGTCTGGGCGAAATGAACCCGGAAGAACTGTGGGAGACCACCATGTCGCCCGACACACGCCGCATGCTGCAAGTGCGGCTACCGGAAGGTGATTTAAACCCGGCGTTACAACTGTTCAACAACCTTATGAGCAAAAAAGAAGCCGCTTGGCGCCGCGGTTGGATGTCGAACAAGGGCTATCAGATCAATGAATAATATTTTTAACTAAGCCGTTTTATTTGGAACAACAGAATTTATGGGCAACTTAAACGATTTCCCCGAAAACAGCGTCCTGATCGACGCACAGGCCGAGCGCGACTATCTCACCTACGCCATCATGTCGGTCAAGGAACGCGCACTGCCGCAAGTCGAAGACGGTCAAAAGCCGGTGCAAAAGCGCATTTTGTATTCGATGTGGTCAGCGGGACAAAAACCCGAAGCCAAGCATGTAAAGAGTGCGCGCGTGGTGGGCGAAGTGCTGGGCAAATTGCATCCGCACGGCGATTCCTCGGTGTACGACGCGATGGTGCGCTTGGCGCAAGATTTCACCGTGCGCTATCCCTTGATGGATGGCCAAGGTAACTTCGGCTCGCTCGACGGCGACCGCCCGGCGGCGTTTCGCTATACAGAAATTCGACTCGCACCGATTGCCGATCTGCTGCTGTCCGAAGTGGAACGCGGCACGGTGGATTTTCTGGATAACTACGACGGCACTTCGCGCGAGCCACGTGTACTACCCGCGCGCCTACCGTTTACTTTACTCAATGGCGCATCCGGCATCGCCGTCGGCATGGCGTGCGAGATTCCCTCGCATAATCTGAAAGAAGTCGCCGCCGCATGCGTGGCGTATCTGAAAAAACCAACGCTTTCCATCGCGGATCTGTTCACCTATTTACCCGGCCCGGATTTTCCCGGCGGTGGCAAGCTCATTTCTGCCGCCGCCGATATTCAAGCGGCTTACACGACCGGCTCAGGCTCGCTGCGGGTGCGTGGATTGTACGAGATCGAAGAACTGGCACGCGGTCAGTGGCAATTAGTGTTTACCCAATTTCCGCCCGGCTGCTCCGCTAAAAAAGTACTGCAGGAGCTCGACGATGTGGCCGATCCTAAAGTCAAAGACCCGAAGAAAGACAAGCTCAACGTTAAACAAATCAGCTTGAAACAACTCACCTTGTCTATGATCGACGCGGCGCGCGACGAATCCGACAAAAGCACCAAGGTGCGCTTGGTGATTGAGCCGCGCACTTCCAAAGTAGACCGCGCGGAATTGATCGCCTTCCTGTTCGCCAACACCAGCTTGGAAACATCCGTCGGCATCAATTTCACCGTGGTGGGTTTGGATAGCAACCCGAATCGCAAAAATATTCTGCAATTGGTCGCGGAGTGGGCGGAGTTTCGTTTTACCTGCGTCACCCGACGTTGCCAGTATCGCTTGAACGATGTGGTGGATCGTCTGCATATTTTAGATGGCCGCAAAATCGCCTTTTTACATATCGACCAGGTCATTAAAGTTATCCGCGAATCGGACGAACCGAAAGCCGCGCTGATGAGCCAATTCGGCCTAAGCGAAGTGCAGGCGCAAGACATTCTTGAAATTCGTCTACGCCAATTGGCAAAGCTAGAATGGCTCAAAATTGAAAATGAAATAAAAGCGCTCGGCACAGAGAAAGATGAGCTAGAACGGCTGTTGTCTTCCGATGCGCTAATGCGCAAATTAATCATCAAAGAAATCGAAGCCGATGCGAAACAATACGGCGATGCACGACGCACGCTGATTATCGAAGAAGTGCCCTCTTCCGCCGCGGCAACCAAAGCCCCGGTAGTGATCGATGAACCGGTGACTATCTTGCTGTCGAAAAACGGCTGGCTGCGCGCACGTCCAGGGCATGGCCTCGATCTCACGCAAATCAATTTCAAAACCGGCGATGCCTTGTCCGGCGTGATTGAAACACGCAGCACTTATCCTGTGGTATTTCTGGATAACAAAGGCCGCGCCTATTCCATCCAGGCCTCGGATGCACCCACCGGGCGCGGCGATGGTGTGCCGGTGACCTCGCTGATCGAACTGCAAGACGGCGGCAAGCTATGTCACATGCTGTCGGGCGATCCCGAAACCAAATACATCTTCGCGGGTGAATCCGGTTATGGCTTCTACACCGCGCTGAAAAACCTGGTGGCCCGACCGCGCGCCGGCAAAGCCTTCCTGTCGCTGGATGAAGGGGAACTACCCTTGTCGCCGCTGATGTTACCGCCAAATTTGAGCGACCTATGGCTTGGCTGCGGCTCGGATGCCGGACGCTTTATCGTGTTTAGCCTAGATGAATTAAAAGAACTGCCTAAAGGCAAAGGCGTAAAGCTCATCAACTTGGACAAGAACGCCAAGGCCTGCGGCTTACTGATTTTCAGCGGCAACAAATTGCCACTGAATTTAGCCGTGCGCGGCAGAAACTTTAAGCTGGTGCTGGACGGCGAAGAGTTAGAAAAGCACCGCGGCCATCGCGCAGCGAAGGGTACTTACCTGCCGAAGAAGGGCTTGGTGGTTGGGAAGTTTGAGGCTTGATTCTAGTTATGTAGGGTGGCAGCTCAAGCTGGCTCCGTACGCTTATAAATCACGCCTGGTCTCGGGCAATATTCTCATGGAAGCGGCAAAAGTGTACCGACAATTTGAGAAGAAAAAGATAGAAGCCTACTTGGCTCAGAGTAAAGAGTTTTTGTTTGTCGTTCCGCCCCGCAAAAACAGGAAAGGGTAATGTATATGCCATATCTAGTAAGGCAATGTAATCCTCCTCTAGACCTGCCCCTTTAGGTAGATAAAATAGAGTTGAGACTTTCTGCTCTTTGATGGAAACGACTTTGGCTTCAATCTTATCTTTATCTAGACCAACATTCGCCAACATTCCTATGTAGCTGTTTAGATTAATGATTGGAGAGAAAGTTAGTTTGGGTGGTAAGTCACGTTTATTATTAATATCAATATCGCAGCTATTGGATAACAATATGCCTTTTACTAATTTTCGCTCACCATTTTCAAATCTAATCAACTCGAGTGAATTCCAGCCGTCGCCTTGGAGAATATCTGCCTGAAAAAGGTTTATATAATATTCAATTTGCCGAGGAAAACCATCTAACGCTTCGACAAGTTTTTCCTTTGCATCCTGTGTGAGGTAGTAAGGGATATGGTCTTGGATGGACTCTGTCGTAATCTGCATACCAAACTTATTTAACTTTCGTACAAATCCCAAATATTATCGTAGAGAACTTTTTCAAAATCAGCGCCCAATCGTTCTTGGTTCGCCAATAGGCGCGCATAGAAATTTCCAATTTCCTGCTCAAATGTATTTGGCATTAAATTGTATTCGCCGGTGATAGGATTGCTGTAGCGGTTAAAAGTAGCATTGATGCCACTCCAAGAATAAGGGTCTTGCAATAAGCCTTTATTGGAGTGCGCAGCAACTTCCTTTTCCGGCGGAGCTGACAGCATATGTGTAGCGAAAACTCCAGCAACTAACACTTGACCGAACACTTGGCTGAATGTGCTTGGAGTTTGAGAATATCGTGTTTCATTCATAGACAGGCTCCAACGACTCAATGGTTTTAGGCGTAAGACAATCAAAAAACATCGCCTTGTTTGTCTGGTGAATTGCATCTAGCTTATTTGAAAAGTCGTCCAGCAGTGAATTCATTGAAATAGCGTCCTGTTTAAGGATGGTATCAACATCAACAATCAACCCTACTTTAGTCGTCCCATCATTCAAAGTAGCTGTTGCGGAAGATACTACTTGGACTACATTAATCAAGCCATCTCTTGGAATATCCATCCGCAGTTGAAATGGTTCCTTTTCTAGTCTGTGCCCAGCAATTGTTACGTCAAAATTTATCATCGCGACTTGCTGTTGCAAGTCAATAGAAGGAATCAAATCTATATATTTCAACGAATACCGCTCTACTGCTTCAACCAAATTAACTTCAGCCAGGATGGTCATTACTTTAACAATAGCGGGCTTAAAAGAACTCCAGCCTAAATATGGATATTTACAGCTAATCGATACGCTAAAATCGCCGATATTGATTAAGAACTGATCCCAGGTAAGGCGACTTAAAGGCTGAAACTTTAGGTTAGGGTCTGCATCCCTCATAGCCTTAGGTATTTGGGCAATAGGAAGAGCCTCAATAGACTTGGCACCATCAAGCCTATTAAACAAATAGCCTGGAAGAATAACTGAGACTGGGGCGGTGCTGGCAAATCGCACCTCAAACACAGCGTCAATTAATGGCTCTTTTTTTAGCTTTAGTGGAAGAGCAGGAGCCATGTGAGTTTAGTTTGAACCTTAAGTAAGATTATAAAACAGAAGATCGATTTGCAATTGTAACCCGCAATGAGAGGGTGTAAATAGTTTTGTATAAACGGTCATTAGGCAGGAAACTGCCGCCTACAAAGGAAAACAATGACCAAACGCAAAGTAGCCCAGCCCTACCTGATTGGTGTTTGCTCGCCGATTATCAGAAACTAGAAGACCTGCTCGGCGAGAATGGAATTTTAAAGCCGCAACTCATCAAAGCCTTTGTGGAACGCGCCCTACAAGCCGAACTGGCAGCGCACCTGGGGCACGACAAGCGCGAAGCCGTCGCCAACGACACCGGCAATACGCGCATCGTAGCTCGCGTAGAGTGCAATAACCGAAGGGCATTGCACCGTATTTCTGAGGTAGCATGAGATATCAAACAGTCGGCGCAATACCGTTTGCGCCCTACACGGGCTGTTCAGACATAATCTAGCCTAACCGCTGGCATGCGACGCTGTTGGGGCCCCTGCGAGCCGCCGAGTAGCGCAGCCGCGCCGGGGGCAGTCGGCGGATTCATGTTTGAGCGCGTGGCCGCGCAGCGGATCGCGCGAGTTCGAATCCGACGCCCGGCGTGGCGAGCAACGCAGGGGAGTCGCCCAACGGGCGACCGGTGAACGGGGTGCCCTTCTTTTGGGTTACATTTTTCTTGGGCAAGCAAAAGAAAGTAAGTGCCCCGCCGGGGCATGACCGGTCCAAAATCAAACCGCGTGCAGCGCAGCATCTCCTTTTTGGCTTTGAATGTTGCCGGCTGGAAGCCGGCGCTACAGAACGCCCGATATGCATGCCATGGTCGGGTTGGCTCACGTAGGATGCAATAACTGAAGGGCATTGCACCATCTATCTGAGTTGGAGTACCGTGACAAACATTCGGCGCAATACCGATTGTGCCCTACACGCGTCAACACGGATTGGTTAAAATGACAATTCACTTTTGCAAGGCAAGTTAAATTGAGGTGGGTACGTTAAAATTTTACTCAACAACAATCCAATCGTTTATTTGGATAGTTGAGTTTTGAAATGCCGATGGAGCAAAAATCCTATGGAACTATATCAATTGCGCACGTTTATCGCGGTGGCCCAAGAAGGACATTTGACGCGTGCCGCAGATCGGCTTCACCTGAGTCAACCCAGTATCAGCGCGCACATTAAAACCCTAGAAAAAGAAATCGGCGTGAACCTGTTTGATCGGATGCCCAAGGGGATGCGATTAACCAAGCAGGGAGAAACTTTGCTTGCACATGCCCATAGAGTATTAGAGGCGGGCCGGACGTTGCTGACCGAAGCGCAAATGATGCAAAAAATTTTTATCCCTAAATTGTTGATTGGCATCCCGGCCGATGCCGCCCTGCCGGAATTAAGCGACCTCATTGCCTCTCTTAGATATCTCTATCCCGGCGTTGAATTAAACCTTGAGCAACACCTCAGCGGAATTCTGATTAAAGATATCCGATCAGAACTACTCGATTTCGGTTTCATCGTAGATAGCGCACCGCCACCGGACATGCAAGCGATTGCATTAAGGAAAATCAAATTCCGTGTCGTCGCGCCGCGTTCATGGGCGATGCAACTCGAACGTGCGGATTGGCTCGAAATTGCGTCCTTACCTTGGATTTTTACCCCAAGCGAGTGCGGTATGAATCGTGTAGCGGAAAATTTCTTTAAGGCACACCACATTGAGCCGCGTGCTTCTGTAACCGCCAATTCATCCACGTCAATCTTTGCGCTGCTTGACGCTAAAGTGGGCGTGACCCTAATGCCCGACGCAGACGTGGCAGCACTTTCAAACCAAATAGCTGTTTGGGAGCATGGCGCGATTGAGGGCTGTTTATATTTCGTGCATCGACACAATAGAGCATCGGATCCAGTGATCCAGTCCTTGCAGGGTATTGTTAAAAAACTGTGGCCCGAGCACACGGCCTTGGTACCGGCTTAAACTGGAACACGACGCGCGGCCCTTTTAGCGCAAATACTGCTCTTCGGCAGCACACACGTATGCTTGCTTGTTTCCACTGGCAAGCCTTCTTTCAGGAGCCTGAGCCGAGGCTTACCGCCAAATACACTGGAAAAACATGTAAGTTTTTCATCGCTAAAAATTTTTCATTTGCCTCATTAACGCGATCAGAAATTCCAAACATCACGATCCAAATAAACGATTGGAATTGTTTGAACGGAATCTGCAAACTGCTTGCTCGACGCAAACCGCTTGTGCCATCAAGACAGTTGCCCCAAAAATTTATAGGGCACTTTCTTTCCGAATAGATCGTGGCAAAGCGATTTTTCTTAATCAACATCCACGCATAATTTTTATGGAGAGACGAGCATGTCTAGTTTAAAAACCTTACGCCAAATGCAAGGTAAAACGGTTCCTCAGTCGTTTGAAAGGGAGCACACCGCTTTCATCATCATCGATATTCAAAACGAGTACTTTAAAGGCGGCGCTTTACCGCTTCCTGAAAGCGAAAGCACCGCCACCCATGCACAGAGGTTATTGACGTGGGCAAGGCAAAATGCGCTCACCGTAGTGCATATCCGGCATTTAGCAAATAATGCGTTGAGCCCCATTTTTACGCCAAATTCCAAAACGTCTGAGATTGCAAGCATCGTATCGCCACTGGCAACCGAAACGGTTTTAACAAAGCATTTCGCCAATGCATTTCTTGGTACGGATCTGCACGCTTTTCTGACCAACCACAAGATCGAAACGTTGGTTGTCTGCGGCATGATGACGCACACGTGTGTAGCCAGCACGAGCCAAGCCGCCGCAGAGTTAGGTTATTCGGTGATTTTGGCCAAAAACGCCTGTACTACACGCAATCTACCCGTGGGTGATGGGCAGGTAATCGACTATAAAACGATTCACGCAACAACCCTGGCCGCACTCAGCGATGCCATTGCGGAAATTATGGGTACGGACGAAATCATTGCGCTACCCGTAGTAGAAAAGGCTGCCCTCAACGTGTAAGCGACTTAACGATACTTGCCGCGCGATTCAGGGTTACGGCCCGAAAACGACAGACGAGTCTGCGTGTTGCAAAGCGATGGTTTTGGCTTTCAAGCACCAGGTTTTCGACGATGCAATAAAATTGGTCACACTGATCGACGTTTACGCAAATCAATTGGTGCGCTAACTTAATACGAAAAGGACAATACGACATGAAACTCTATTACTCACCCGGCGCATGCTCTTTGTCTCCCCATATCGCCCTGAAAGAAGCAGGCATTTCGGCGCGATATATCAAAATCGTCGCTGGCCAGGCGCCGGAAGACGGCAGCGATTATAGCAAAATCAATCCGAATGGCTACGTACCGGCACTAGTGCTTGACGACGGTCAAATTATTACCGAAGGCACCGCCATCGTCCAATACATTGCAGACCAGGTGCCGAACAAACAACTTGCCCCGCCTGCTGGGACCCTAGAACGTTACCGTTTAATGTCCTGGCTTAACTTCATCTCCACTGAATTGCATGCGGCATTTAGCCCATTGTTCCATACCGAGGTGCCGGATGCCTGTAAAGCACTGAACCGCGAGCAACTGGCAAAACGCTTGCGCTACGTCAACGACCAACTGAACGACAAGCCCTTTTTGATGGGCGCTCTCTTCTCGGTCGCCGACGCTTATTTGTTCACGATGCTTAGTTGGGCCGCTTACGTCAATCTCGATCTGACTCCTTGGCCAAACTTGGTTGCCTATTCCAAGCAAGTAGCCGCACGTCCGGCAGTGCAAGAGGCATTGATCGAAGAAGGATTGCTACAAGCGTAATGCGCAAAATTTGGTTCTGTCGCACTCTTCGCGCTTGACATGAATGGAAATCGAGCCGCAAGGCATGCGACGGAACAGGCGCTAGTGTAGTGTTGCAATCTTGAAGTACCTCATATTAACCCCACCGCTCCAATGTGCAATACGTGCAGAGTGGAGAATCGAATGCGAGTGTCCCCCGAGACCGTGCTGAGCAACGAAGAGTATGCCGAATTGTCGAAACTGGTGCGCTCCAAGCGATCCAGCGTAAGGCTTGCACATCGTGCTGCTGGCCGCAGGTGGGATACAGGGCAAGGACATCGCCCAACAGTTGGGCGTACGCGCACGATGGCAGTCGAACTTGGCGTGAGTACCGCGAGCGTCTCGCGCGATCCGCAGTTTGGACTTGAGGGCTACCCGGTGAAGCCCGAGGACGAGGCACGGCTGTCGCCGTTCGGCCACGAACACATCAACATGCTCGGGCGCTATTCGTTCTCGGTGCCAGAAGCCGTTGCGCGCGGCGAGTTGCGGCCGCTCAACGGCGGACGCGAAGAATCATGAGTAGGCAGGCTTCTTCAATAACCAAGAAAGGGAAAACATGAAGAAGGCAGTAAGCGTTGCGGTAGCCTCGATGGCTTAACGACTTCCGTGTTCCATTGCTCCCCGGACCCCAAGTTCGATTAGGCGTTTTAATTTAACTCCAAAGATGGTGATGGTGCATCATCGCGGCCAATGCAGGGCCCTAGAGCGCATCACTATGCGCCCGCTATAAAAAAGGGCCACAGACGTGGCCCTTTTTTCCTGCGAAGAGTGTGCTGCCGTTTAGCTTGTCAGCGGCTTCCTGCAGGGTCCGTTAGATCACCGAAATATTAATTCAACGGTGGCACTACTCCAGCAAACTTCAGCAGGTCAGTGATGCGGAAATCACCCGGCGTGGCCGAAGGCAACGTCGGTGTCCAATCCGGCTTGGAGGCGATGTAAGAAGACTGATCGGCCTTGAGCAGATCGGCGAACACCGTGCCGACAATATGCCCACCCACCGAGCCTAAATGTAGGCCGTTCTCCATGACTTCTGCTTCCTTCAAGACGTAGTACCAAAGCGGGGTGCTCGTATCCATGCCATAGGATGCAAGCTCCGGCATTTGAGCGGCTGTCAAAGCCGGAACACCCAAACGCGCCGCAATCGCCTGACCGGACGGGAGGCCAAAATTGACATGGCGCATCAAGTTCCGAGATGCCAAAGATTGCACGCCATCACTGGGCAAGCCTGGTGCGGGGCTGTTAATGCCAGCCCCAGGCAGACTCAAGAGCCGAGTAGTGATCTTGGTATCGATTTTCTTGTTAGGACGGATGCCGTTAGGAGCAAACTCAGGCGGGGCGCCAAAATCGAAGAAGGTTTGCCAGTCGACAAAACGGTTCGGCGCACGCTTCCCACCACGAAAATCGGTTGGATTATCAACCCCGTCGTTGGCCGCCCTGTCATCAAAAATAAAGCCGAACAAGGCCGGGCCGCCCGTTGCACCAAAATTCAAACGATAGCTTGGCCGCACTTGCGAATGGCCAAAACGATATGCCGCGACGGAAAATTCTATGGGGATGCGGGCCTTATGAGTCCGGGTTTTCTCCGCGAGGTATTTCGTTGTCTGCGCCGGCCCAATCGTCAAGGGCAAGAATTCATGCACGATTATCCATTGATAGTGCCAACGAACTTGACGCTGCGCTTCTTTAAAGACTTTCTCAGCCGACCAGTTTGCGTGGTTTGCGCGAACGTTTGCACTCACCGCATTATGAAAACGCAGCATAGCCAATTGAAATTGGCTGACGATGATATTCTCATCATTGCGGCCTTCGGCAATGATCGCCTTATTGGTCGCATCGCGCGGCAAGTCATATCGTGTAGCGCCTTTGCGCGATACCGCTTCCGAACCGGGGATGGCTTCGATCTTGAATAAGATGTCGCCGGAAGTCGTATCGTATAATTCCTCGGAGTCCTCAGGTCCTCCGCCGTACACAGAATCGAGATCAAATGCTGGCGTACGGAAGTTCGTTGTTTTTTTCGGGTCGCTATTCGCGAGCAGATTTGATTTTGCATCCAGCGTAATGTCGTGGTCTAGAAACTGTCCGAAAAAGGTCACACCAGCCGTCATGTGGATGTTACCAATACTGAAGGTGTTGCCCGTGAGGAGGCTGTCACGGTTTGCACCGGGGTTGAGAATCGACTGGAGGGCGGTTTGGCTTGGATCGTCCATTGCGTCAAGGATGCCGCCTACGCGTCCCAGTGATTTCAGGCGCTCGCGCATCACGTCTGTTGCTTCTGCAAAAGGAGGCAAATCGGGGAACATGCGCGTGAATGAACTTTGTGCAGAGCCGGGATGCACTCGGGCCAGTCCGTGGAGATTGTCATCCTCTGCGAACGCAACTGACGCGCCTAATTGGGCAGCACTGAAAAATATTCCCGCAATACTGACTGTTAGAAGTTTTTTGTTGAATCGTATATTTTTTTTCATTTTTTTATCTCCCTGTGTCTATTTTTTTAAGTAACACTGATATTTAACTCAACGGTATAAATATGCCTCTTAAGTCTTCATTTGCACCTCCTTTTAAGAAAATAGTTAAATCACTCCGCTTGTCTCTCATGTGACGCAATCCCCAGCCATAGATGCCAATGGCTTTTAATGCGTTGGCCAAAGGTTTTAAAGGTTTGAATCCGGCACGGTTATGCGCCACCGAGCATCAACACTGACCAAAATAAAAGTACAATTAAACGTATTTTTCGGCATTCCCCAGTGTAAGCATAAAACATTCCATATATATAAACGTGAATAAAACCAGAGATTTACACATACCTAGTATTTAAATCAAGTATTTAGTGTAAAAAAAATCGACCAATGTGTCTCTTGCAAAACCAAAATCAGGGAATTCTCTAATATACATTTGAATAATACACATATTCAAATCCGCGAAAATTTTAAAGGGCCAAATATGCGGCAAGGCAGGGACACGCTGAACACACCGAGCTTCGACGTATATCGCTTGGCCAAAGGGTCGCGCGGATACACGGCGCGCTTAAACGCATTTCTGCAACTTTCAATGAAAAAAGCGGGGGCTTGGTACATCTCTGATTTTCTGAAGGATAAAGGATAGGAAATTCAACGGTAGCTCCAAGCTTGTCATCCCAATCGCCGATGTCGCGCCCAGCCCCCCTGGGAAACGTTCAGAACTGCGACTCGATCACTGCCTGGACTGCGAAACTACAAACGGTCCTATTGGGCTTCTTGCCCGTAGCCTGATGAAAGGCGCGTACCGGGGCCTTCATCATTAGTCGGGAATGACCTCTTCCCCTAAAGTTAATCAGGCGCTCCCCGTGCGGGTCGCTCGCTTCTCCGCCTTCTCGGTATTACGATAAAAATCGGTAATACTTTACGCAGGCGATCATGGCGACTACGGTAACTACCAAGGGTCAAGTCACGATCCCTAAAAAAATTCGCGATACATTTAAACCCCTGCCGGGCAGTACGGTGGAATTCGTGGTCAATCGCGCGGGGGAAGTTGTGCTGCACAAACCCGGGGCGCGTCCGGGGCGCAAGCTAGACCGCTTTGAGGCGATGCGCGGCAAAGCCGATGTCAAATGGCGCACCGATGATTTAATGGCGCTGTTACGCGGCAAGCATTGATGCTGCTGGTCGATACGAATATCCTCGTAGATGTGCTGGAGAACGACCCGCAGTGGGCGGAATGGTCTCTTATCCAATTGCGCGCACAATCACAAATACACGACCTGCTGATCAACCCCGTTGATTTATACAGAGCTTTCCCTTACTTTTTCCAAAGTCGAGGCGCTGGATAATGCCGTGAATGGGATGGGCTTGGTGTTGCGTGAAATCAGCCGCTCGGCCTTGTTCCATGCGGGCAAGGCATTTGTGCGCTATCGGCGCAAAGGTGGCAAGAAACAAGATGTGCTAGCTGACTTCTTCATCGGCGCGCAGGCAGCCGTTCTGGATTGTCCGATTTTGACGCGTGATACAAGGGAATACCAAACCTATTTCCCGAGCGTTTCCTTAATCGCTCCTTGAATGCTTACCTAACAACTCTGACAATGACCGCTGCGGAAATTAATTGCCATGTCCGTTCCCCCTACTCACGCGGGATGACCTTATTTATTTAACCAAACAATGGCATAGACCAGTTATAGTGCCTCCTGAACAACCCATTAACGCTGAGCACAACATAAGGAAAACAGTATGACTAACCCATACGCTCCCCCTAAGGCGCAACTGGAACAACAAATTCTGAATACTGAAGGTCAGGGCTCGCTGCAAGGTGGCATCAATGGCGAATACGATTTTTCTATCAGCGCCATCATTGCCGAAGGCTGGGAAAAAACCAGCGGTGCCAAGGGACCTATCCTGCTGGCCTTTCTAATATACGCGGTGATTTCTGGCCTGGTAAGTGCGATACAAAATTTGCTTCATCCTGACCCGGGATTTCTGTTTCAGCAACAACAATTTGGGGCGGGATTTTTTTGGTTTGCCGTAACGATTTTAATCAGCATTCCGTTAACTTATCCATTAGTGGCGGGTATTACTCTGCTTGGTATCAGGCGCTCCGTTGACGCTGAAATCACGGCAGGTTCCATTTTTAAAGCTTATGCCAAAACCATCCCACTGTCGCTGCTAACGGTTGCGTCATTACTGCTGACCATGCTGGGGTTTATGTTTTTGATCATTCCCGGTATTTATCTGAGCGTAGCCTATGCCATGAGTATGGCGTTAATGATCGACCGCAACATAGGCATATGGGAAGCCCTGGAAACATCGCGTAAAGCTATTACTCAACATTGGTTCAAAATTTTTGTCCTCTACCTAGTAATGGGCATCATGTTAATTCTTGCCTGCTTACCGGTCTTGATCGGCCTTATTTGGATACTACCGCTTTTTATCATCGTGCATGGCATTCTGTATAAAACCATGTTTGGGGTAGCATCGGTACAGTAGTCCTGCAGGCTGTTTTTAAAGATTGCTTGATAAGCACGTAAGCGATAAATCCTTATCGCTTACGCGACCCCGCCGCGCGCACAATTTCGTCCGGCATCTTTCGCCCGATACAGTGCTTTGTCCGCGTTGATTAGCAAATGCCGGAACGTTGTACAGGAAGGCGTTAGGCTGGCGATACCGATACTGATGGTGCAGGACAATACGTTTTCGTCATTGATCGCAATTTTTTTCGCGGCGACTGCCTGACAAAGACGCTGCGCTAGGCGCTCGGCCATCGCACTGTCGGCTTCGGGCATGATAACGGCGAATTCTTCCCCGCCGATGCGCCCCAGCGTATCCATATCGCTGCGCACACATTGTGTACAGGTATCGGCGATGGCGGAGATGACCATGTCGCCCGCCATGTGTCCCCAGGTGTCATTCACTTGTTTGAATAAATCGATATCCGCAATCAACAACGAAACGGCGTGACCTAAGCGGATGGCGCGCCGAACTTCGCTTTCCCCGGTTTCCATTAATTTGCGGCGGTTCGCAAGCCCGGTGAGTGAATCGCTGGTCGCCATAGATTGCAGCAAGATGTTCATTTCACTGAGCTGTCGATTTTGCTCGGCGAGTTTGCGATTGATGCTCTCGATTTCGTCTTCTTTGCGTTTTCGGTCATCGATGTTGAACGTTACACCGATGAAGCGTCGGCCCTCGCGATCCATTACTTTGCCGTAGTTGGCGTACCAAATCCAGCCGCCACTTTTAGCCTGAACTCTGAATTCGCAGCGGTATTGAGCACTTATGCCGCTGAGATGGTCGTTGACGGACGCTTTGAGCAGCGCGATATCATCGGGGTGAACGATGCTGAAGATATCTTCCACATAGGTCGCGGCTTCAGCTTCGGTATAACCGAGTTCCGCAAATATTTTGGCGGCCTTACGCGTCACATCGCCCGTGACTAAATCGTTTTCCCAAAGATCGAGACCGGCGGCCTCCAACGCCAACTCCAGGCGTTCCTGATTAATATCGTTTGTGCTCACACGCTTTTAGTCCGGGTAAGGCAACGCACCGGCGTAGCCGATGTTGCGCAGCAGCGTGGCGAACGATGCCACTACACCAGAAGCTTTGACAAAATCAGCGTCCGCATTGACCTTGATGATGCTGACCATCTTGCCCGTACTCTTACCGGTAGCGGCATCAAAATACACCGCCAGATCGGCAGTGGCATTGGAAAATCCTCGTCCGGTACTTTCGGAGTAATAACAAATGGAATCGGGTGCGATGATATCGGGTGTATTGCTCAGACTCGAATACATAATCAGATTTTCGTTCAGATTGTAGAGGAAGTGTGTTTCCGTACTGTTGATTGGATCTGGGGTGTTGTCTAAGCGGATAACACCGGTATCCAGCGACGCGCTGGTGGTGGTTTGGGTTACGGCGGTGATATAGAAATTGGTCACCGTGGGTGCCGCCTCGCGCCCGGTCAGGTCGGCGATCTGTACGGCGACATCCGCCGTGGCGGGTGCTTCTGCAGCCAGTAATAAATATTGGCCCAGAGCCCGCGCCTGCGCCAATGTACCGGCGATGTAGCTACCGGTCAGTGCATAAGAATTGCTCGCGTTAGAAGGCCACAACGCGATGCCGGAGATGCTGCCGAAGGCCGACACAATCCCACCGGCCAAGGTTTCAACCTGAGCGGCGGTAGTGGCGTTGAGCACAGCAGACTGCACGGCGACAGTGTTGTCGGCGTTGTTCGCCAGCGCGGCGGGGCAGGTAGCGAGCATGGCGCTGCCACTGTAGGTAGTCTGCGGCAGTTCCGGCACAGCACGCCCTGCACCATCGCCGTTGACGACCCATTGCACACTGTTGTTAGACAAGGCGGCCGCAATCAGGGGAACAAGAGAATTAATCGGCCCGATTTCGACCGGAATGACGCAACCCAGGATAGCGCCGGTCGCCGCCTGAAAAAGATTCAGCGTATTCTCGATAGAGTTTTCAATATCGTCGAGCTGCAAGTGTTCGGCGGCATCCGGTGAACCCATTAGAGCCAACACGCCGCAATTGGTCGCGCCATCGTAATCCTGCACCAACACCGTACCCGTCCAGCCGCGCTCGACCAATTCAGCGAGCACGTAGACGGCATCGCTATAGCTACCGCCGCCACCGCTGGCCAGAATTGCCGCGCCCGCCGCGACATACTGAAAATCCGTAATGCCATATTCGGTACCGCTCATGGCGCTGATCCTTCGCAATTTGACTTACAAAAATATCGGCTATCGATTGGATTTCCACAGTTTAGCACCGCACCGAACAACCCAAAAATTGGGCCGGCATGGTGCGTCAATAGCGCTATGCCAACCTACGATAGGTGAGTCTAATTCAACTGCACACGCTGCCCCCACGGAACGGGGCTTTTACCCTTCACCAGCCAAATCACCGGGCAATGCGCTTCGCGCTGGGGAAAGTCGCCTTCGGCATCGGTGAAGTATACGACCAAATCGGGACGCATTTGCTCGCGCTCGATCCATTCAAAAGGCGGTTTAAAACTGGTGCCGCCTCCACCGGTCAAATCCTTCGGCAAATACAGGGGTTCCCAGGATTCGAAAACCCACGGGCCTTTTTTACACAATTCGGCATCGCAGCCGTGCAGCGTAATACGCGCGCGCATCTGGCTTTTCAGCGCATCGACTTCGGAAATAAATTCACGCATTTCTACTTCACCGATGGAGCCGCTGGTATCTAAAAAAACCAATACATCGATCATGCTTGAAGCGAGGCTAGGCAGGATGGCTTCGCCTTCGCGCCGCGATGGGCGCTGAAAACTGTAATCATCGCGCGCCGAGACTTTCATATAGCGCGCCAACAACATGCGCCACGGTAACTGCGGTTGCAGTAGATGATCTACCATACGCGCTAAGGATTGCGACATTTTTCCGGCTTGTGCCGCTTGCTGCGCCGCTGCCGCCAAGCGCTGTTGCCACAACTGACCTAACTCCTGTTTCTCGGTTTCGGACAAGCCACTGGCTTGCT
This sequence comes from Betaproteobacteria bacterium, assembly GCA_043783305.1. Taxonomy (GTDB): domain Bacteria; phylum Pseudomonadota; class Gammaproteobacteria; order Burkholderiales; family Thiobacteraceae; genus RBG-16-58-11. The sequence goes on along the minus strand of JAYVZN010000092.1, from coordinate 25,505 downwards.
TGTTTTCAGTTTCGCCCTCTTGTTGCCCCGTACCGCCGCCTTGGGTGGGATCCAGATTAGGTTGTGGCGGCGCATTGCCGGGCGCATCACCCTCGCCTTGCCCCCGACCCTTTCCGCCTTTGCTATTCGAGGGGTCTTGATTTTCCGGTGAGGCATCACCCGGCTGCGGTTGGCTTTGTCCACCTGTTCCGGCATCCGAACTCTCGTACATATGATCGTCGATCGGCTCTTCTTCGGTATCGTTGGGGATCAGCGGATAAATTTCTTCCGCAGTCAGTCCGTGATACTCCGGATTCATCAAGCAGCCGTGCGGCGGTTGTAGGCCTTCGTCCCACAACAATAAATTCACGGCGTGGTCGCAGGCAATATCCCAACGTCGGATTTCGCGGTGGCTACGCCGCGCGAAATGCGAAAGCGCGCAATGCATCGCATCGTGCGCCAACATGAATTGGGTTTGCACCAGCGTTAGGTGCTTGATGTAAGCGGGGTTGTAATAAAAATAGCGTGCATCGGTGCCGGTGGTGCGCACCCCGCCTGCGCCGGTACTGGCTTTGAGTTCGAGGTGCATGACCAAGGTGCCGAGAAAAGGCTTATCCAGAATCAAACGCGTGCGCGCGGCGGAAAGCTTGGTCTCGATGTCGGCGTGATGACTAACCACAATGTGCTTAGCTACCGGACCATTGCATGTCATACAACATCAAATCGGAAATGCTGTTGGCCCAATCGCTAAATTCCGGCACAGTAAATAAAGGTTTGCCGATGGCACGGTGTAAATCCGTGACCAACATCACGCCCATTTCGCGTTGTGGAAAACGCCGTGCATAGCGCAGGATGTTGCCCAAAATGCGATTGGTATCTGCGCCGTCTTTGGCCATCAAGGCGCGGCGCACCAAGGCGGCGGCCACGCCGTATTGCAGGTCGATGCCATGCGGCACTTGCGATTCATGACCTTGCACAATGCCGTCAATGTCCGGCAGTTGATCCATGCTGTCGATAAAAGCCTTGAGTTCAATCCCCGCCGCCGGGCCGACGCAGGCTTGCAAGCCGTCGCCTAAGAGAGTCGGCATGTTGCTGAATTTTTTCAAGGCGCGGTGCGCAAATTCCCAGGAGCGCGGCGATGGGAAAGCGATGGGATTATGTGCCGGGTCGAAGTTGAATAATAAATCAGGGCGAAAGCGTAAGAAGCCGATCACGCGTTCGTCGATGCCGTAGCCATGCGCCCACATGACCCAGTCGTCCAGATTCGCCTCGACTTCGTAGTGTGTAAAGCGATTCGCCAGCGGTGCCGGCATGCTGTAGGTAACACCCCGATCACCTTGGCGATTGCCGGCGGCAAACACGGCCCAGCCGTCGGGCAGGAAATAATCGCCTAAACGCCGATCCAGAATAAGCTGGTAGGCTGCGGTCGACACCGTGGGAGCGGCGGAGGTAATCTCGTCTAAAAACAAAATCCCGGTAGGGCCATGACGCTGCGCATCGGGCAGCATGGCGGGGATAGCCCACTCTACCGTATCATTAATGCGGAACGGAATGCCGCGCAAATCGGTCGGTTCCATTTGCGATAATCGAATATCGATCAAAGGCACTTGATGCTTGGCCGCGACTTGCGCGATAAATTGCGACTTGCCCACGCCCGGCGGGCCCCACAACATCACGGGCGTATGTTGACCGGTGAGCGTGCTGTTAAATTCACGTTCGAGAATCGCGGCGATATGGGACGGACGCATACTGTAAATCCAATTCGAGGTGAATGGGCTAAACCCCCTAATATCTTTAGGAGGTGTGCCCGCAAAAAGAAAGGACGATTTTAAACGTATTCGCTCGGGGAAGACACTATCAAGGCGCACGGAATTTTGGTACCGTGCCTAAATCACCTAGGAACAAACTCCATGAACTTCTGTAGCCATTGCGGCGGGCCGGTTGCGCTCTCCGTACCCCGCGGTGACACTGTGCCGCGTTATGTATGTCCTGCCTGCACCACCATTCACTACCAAAATCCGAAAATGGTGGTGGGGACAATCCCCGAATGGGAAGACAAAATCTTACTCTGCCGACGCGCGATTCAGCCCAAACACGGTTTGTGGACGCTACCGGCGGGATTTATGGAAAACGGCGAAACCACCGCCGAAGGCGCGATTCGTGAAACCTGGGAAGAAGCACTGGCACGGGTCGAAATCGGCGCGCTGTATACGCTCTACAATTTGCCGCACATCAATCAAGTGTACCTGTTGTTTCGAGCCCAATTGCTGAATCTAAATTTCGGGCCGGGCACGGAAAGTTTAGAAGTCGCGCTGTTCGACGAGGCGGATATTCCCTGGGACGCACTCGCTTTTCGCACCGTCGAAGCCACCCTTAGAGTTTATTTCGACGACCGACGCACCGGCACCTTTCGTTTTCATTTTGGGGACATTGGGCCGATGCAACCCGTGGCCGACTGAAAATTTTTATCCCGAACTGCGCAACAAACTAATTATTTTTAGCCCTTGTAACACGCTGTCTTCCATCAATCGCGTAATCGGCTGCACGATGTAGGGCAGCGAGATCATTAAAACTAAAAATCCCGCGATCATCATCAAAGGGAAGCCAATCGCAAATAGGTTTAACTGGGGTGCCGCGCGCGCCAGCACACCCAGCCCGACGTTGGCGATGAGAATGGCCGCTACCAGCGGTAACGACAAGGTCACGCCAATCACGAATATTTGCCCGGTTGCTTCCACTACAGCAAGAAAACCCTGGGCGGATAATGGCGCGGTAGAAATTGGCAGAATTTGAAAACTTTCGAAAATAGCCGAAATAACCAGCAAATGGCCGTTTGATGCGACAAAAATTAAAATCGTGATAATCCCCAGAAATTGCGCCAACACCGGTGATTGCGCACCGCTTTGCGGATCGAAAAAAGACGCGAAACCCAAACCCATCGTCAGGCCGGCGATATGCCCTGCCATTTCCACCCCGGTCAGCACGAGACGCATTACCACTCCCAAAGTAATGCCGATCAACAATTGTTGCGCCGCCATCAGCAAACCCTGCGCGGATATAAATTCAATCGCGGGTGGTGTCGGCAGCAGCGGTGCCACCGTAATGGTGAGAATCACCGCGACACCAATGCGTATGCGTGGCGGTACACCGCGGTTACTTAACAGCGGCTCCGCCAACATTAGTCCGCTAATGCGAATCAAGGGCCAGATCAATAAAGCGAGCCAAGCTTCGAGTTGACTGGAGGTAATGCTGATCATGTCGCGCTAACGGATTAACTCGGGAATGCTGGAATATAGGCGAATAACGTAATTAGTCATTAGATCGAGCATCCACGGACCGGCTAAAATCATCACGATAAACATAACAATCAGTTTTGGAATGAAGGTAAGCGTCTGCTCGTTGATGGAAGTCGCCGCTTGAAAAATACTCACCAAAAGCCCCGTTAACAACGCGGCCAAGAGCATGGGAGAGGCAACCATGAGCATGACCTGCAGGGCTTGTTGCCCCAAATTGACGATGACTTCCGGTGTCATCGCGTACCTACACGCCGAAGCTTCGCACCAGCGAAGCGAGAATTAGATTCCAACCGTCGACCAATACGAACAACATCAGTTTAAACGGCAGTGAGATTAAAACCGGCGATAGCATCACCATACCGATGGATTGCAATACGCTGGCTACCACCATGTCGATAATGAGGAAGGGAATAAAAATCACGAAGCCGATTTGAAACGCGGTCTTCAACTCGCTGGTGACAAACGCCGGTACTAAAATTTTCAGCGGCACCGCTTCCGGCCCCGCCAAGGGTGCGTTATTCGACAGTTTTACAAACAACGCTAAATCTTGTTGTCGCGTTTGTTTCAGCATGAACTCTTTGAGTGGCACGCTGCCGCGCAGCAGTGCTTCATTGAAATTAATCTTGTCGGCAACCAGGGGTTGATACGCAACCTCATTAATCTTATCCAAGGTTGGTGCCATGACAAAGAAAGTAAGGAACAACGACATGCCGATCAAGATTTGATTCGGCGGCGTTTGCACCGTGCCCAAAGCTTGACGCAATAGAGACAGCACAATGACGATGCGCATGAAGGCGGTCATCATCATCAGTAGCGCCGGAATAAAGGTCAGGCTGGTGATGAGAATCAGCGTCTGCACACTGAAAGAATAATTCGTTGTCCCGCCCGGCCCTGGTGTGCTGCTAAAAGCTGGCAGGCCATTCGCTGCCCATGCGATACTCGGAAGCACACACAAGATCAACAACAACCATTGACTGCGCCCAGAAATACGCAACATCAAGCGCCGCCTCGTTTTTGCCAAGCGGTTTTAAGCCACTCGGCGAATCCGGGTTGCTGGGCCAAATTTTGCGTCGACGGTGCGCTTTGGGCCGGCCGCGGCATACTATGCACCGCATTCACCCGGCCCGGTGCCACGCCGACAATCAGCCAAGTGTCGTCAATTTCCACCAGGACTAGACGTTCGCGCTGCCCCACCATCACACCGCCCAGCACCCGTAGTGCGCTGCCCGAGGTTCCCATCTGCGTCGGCCCATAACGCCGCAACAGCCAAGCACTGAGCGCAATAGCGCCAAATACGAGTACCAGTGCGATCACCACCTGAAGCAGATTGCCCAATAAACCGGGCGCGGCGACACCCGGCTCGGTGGCGGCCGAGGCTAACGCAGGAAACGAGAAGAGAAGCGAAAAAAAACGCTGCACAAAAATCACCGCTGAAGTTTACGGATACGCTCCGACGGGGTAATGATGTCGGTCAGTCGAATACCGAATTTGTCGTTCACCACGACCACTTCACCCTGCGCCACCAAAGTGCCGTTTACCAACACGCTCATCGGCTCCCCGGCGAGACCTTCCAGCTCCACCACCGAGCCTTGTGCTAATTGGAGTAAGTTGCGAATGGCGATTTTGGTACGGCCTAATTCCACGGTGAGATTCACCGGGATATCGAGAATCATATCAAGATTATTGGCGGCGGGCTGAACCGATGCATCGCCGGTTGTATCAAAAACCGGCATCTGTGCCGGTGCCGCCGGAGCCGCCTGTTCGGCGAGCGCAGCACCCCAATCGGTATCAGCGCTAGCATCGGCAGCAGGCACCTGCTCGGCCATAGCGGAAGCCCAATCGTCCGCGGATATCTGATCTTTATCTTCCGCCATTGTGACCCCCGCCCCTGTCGGCCTTAACCTTCGGCCGTGTTAATAACCCGATGCACTTTGACTGCATACTGGCCTTTATGCTCGCCATAGTGACATTCAAGTACCGGTACACCGCCGACTTCGGCGGTAATTGTTTTTGGGATATTCAAGGGGATGATGTCTCCCACTTTCATGTCCATCACTTGCCGCAAGGTAATGGACGCACTCCCTATATCCGCAACTAAATCGACTTCTGCCGCTTGCACCTGCTGTGCCATTAAGCGTAGCCAACGGTCGTCCGCTTCTAGCTGCTCACCCTGCATGCTACTGGAAAGCAAGTCGCGGATCGGCTCGATCATAGCATAGGGGGTACACACGTGGAAATCGCCGCCGCCATCGCCCAATTCGATATTAAACGTGGTCACCACCACGACTTCGCTGGGGGTTGCGATATTGGCGAACTGCGGGTTCATTTCGGAACGTACATATTCAAATTCCAACGGATGTACCGGGTCCCAGGATCTTTTATATTCAGTCAGGGTGACATCGAGCAAACGCTGAATCACCCGTTGCTCCGTCGGAGTGAAATCACGTCCTTCCACCCGCATGTGAAAACGGCCATCGCCGCCAAACAAATTATCGACGATTAAAAAAACCAGATTGGGATCAAAAATAAATAACGCTGTGCCGCGCAAAGGTTTGAAACGGACAAGATTTAAGTTGGTCGGTACGACAAGGTTCCGCACAAACTCGCTGTACTTGAGAATTTTAACGGGGCTGACGGAAATCTCGGTGCTACGCCGCATAAAATTGAACAAACCAATGCGAAACATGCGCGCAAAACGTTCGTTAATAATTTCAAGCGTCGGCATGCGCCCACGCACAATACGTTCTTGCTTACCAATGTCGTAGGTTCGCAGACTCCCATCGTCATCCTTCGCGCCTTCTTCCTCCGATTCGCCCAACACGCCTTTTAGCAGCGCATCAACCTCATCTTGCGAAAGAATTTCTTCAGCCATGATGAATCATTGCAGCATGAACGTGGTGAAATACACGCCCAAAACGCCGTCCGTCTCTGGTTTAGTGCTTTTGATAATTTTGTTAATTTGAGCCGCCATTTCATTGGCCAGCCGCTGCTTATCTTCCACCGTGCTTAAATCTTCGCTCGATTTACTCGTCATCAACAAGAGTAAGGAGCTGCGAATTTCGGGGGCGCGTTGCGCAATTTTCTCGCTGACCTTTTCATTGGCGATTTTCATTTTAAGTTCCAACTGCAGATAATGGTCTTCGGTATTGCTGCGCGATAAGGCCGTGGTCAGATCTTTTTCCAGTTGCGTATACAAGGGCGGCTTGGCTTCTTCTGCGGCTTTATGCGCGGCGGCACCCGCCGGTTGTTTTCCTTTTAAAAACCACCACGCAGCACCGCCGCCGCCTGCAAGCACCACCACGATAATAATGATAAGCGGTAGCTTGCCTTTTTTCTTGGGGACAACTTCAGCACTATCTGCCGCCGCACTCGCCTTTTTTTCCGCCACTGACTGTCCTCCGAACATTGGAAAGCATGCCGACTAGCCACAACTCATTATCATTTGATTTATAACGCTATAACTATTTAAAATCAAGTAGTTTGATAACTTAATTTATGCAACTTATCAATTTGTGGTTTATTTCTAATCGTACACACTTTTAAAAACAAAAAATCCACGGGGCGATCTAGCCTGCACCCGTGGACCAATAGCGCCTCCAACAATAAAACGGCTAAGCGAAGATGTCGACCAAGCCTTTATTTCCCGTGGTGATATGCACGACACCTTGGGAGCTTATTGCGGCATTATCCGCCGACGCGGCGATCCGCTGTAATTCTCGAAATGGATCATGGCGCGGCTCATTACTTTGACCCGATTGCGCTTGCTGCTGAAAAGATTCGGAAGAAACATTGACGTTCCCCAAGCTTAAGCCATTGTCTGCCAGCATCTCCCGCAGTCGCGGCAACGCGGCCTCAATAGCGTCACGAACAACGGCATGCGGCGAAGTAAACACCGCATTGGCTTGATCGCTGGAGAGGCTAATACGGATTTCAAGCGGCCCAAGATTGGGTGGATTCAACTGTAACTGCGCAACTTGTTGAGTATTGCTGGCCACCCAAACGACACGCTGGCTGAACGCGGTATCCCAACCCGCATTACCCACCGGCACGGCAACCGGTGTAAGCGCAGTCGGAAGGGGACTACTGCTGATCGACGCGGGTGTTGGTATTCGACTCGACGGCGACAAGCTCCCTGCTGTTAACGCCGTTACATTCGATTCAACTTTAACATCGCGAAATGCGTCTAACGGCAAGGTTTTGTCGCTCGCGGCAAATTTTGCCGCACCGGCGATCGCGTTTGCCGCTTTTTCCGAGCCGATCCCGTCGCGGCTGACTTTAACCGCCCCATCTAAAATGGTCTTCAGCGAAAGACTTTCATTTTTGTCGCTGCCCGCTTGTTTACTTGCCTCTAACGGCACCCCTTGTATTTGCGCCGGCGACAATAGATTTAAATTTGAAATTAACGGGTTAGCGTCTTGCGCCGCACGCTCCGAAAAACCAACTCCCGGCGTATTTTTTCCGGCTGGGTCCTTTTCATCCAGCACGGCAGCGTCTAAATTGGCTTGCGCAGGCGCATCGTTTAATGGCCGCTCGCCTTGAATTTGTGCCGCTAACAAATTGGCAAAATCTGCTCCGGTGCCACTTTCGGGAGTGTTATTTCCCTTGGATTCAGCTGGTTTTACGTTACTTTGATTCACCACAACTATGTGCGTCGAAATCGATTGATTTTCCATGCTATTCCCTTATTAAAGAGGCTACACGCATTGTCGCCACTTCAAGAAAAGCAATAGCTATGCCAATATCAAAAATACCTAAAAAATTTACAGGCGGCATCTAAACCCAGGTCGCGCTTATTCATCCTTTTGATTTTGGCTTTGATGAAAACTGTTCCGTGCAAATTCGTCTTGATCACGCTGTTCCAAGCGGTATTCACGATGGGCCTCCCCTTGGCGATAACGCTGCCGCAGGATGTCGAAGGTTTTTAATTTGCGCCGTTCCTCCAACCAAGCGCGTTGACCTTCTTCCCAAATCAATTGCCCTTGCTGCACTTCAATCTTTTGCTGTCGAATAGCCATTTCGAGTTTCTTTAAAAAAACATGGAAATCCTGCATACGCGATATATCCACTCCCTGCGCCAATGTGTCCGCTAACCGTTGCCGGTATTCGTCTTGATAGGCCAACAGTTGCTGGAGTTTTTCTTCCTGCGACTGGCCGCGTAGTTTGAGCCGCGCCAGGTGCTGCGCGGCGGCATTTACCCGTTCATTCGCCAGATCCAGAAGTTGCTGCAAGGGGAAGCGGCGCGGCATTATCGTTCACTTAATGCTTGAGCAGTTGCTCTAGCTGGAAACAACTTTCGCCAAAGCCCGCGCGCTCGCGCATGTCTTGTTGCAAGAATTTTTCCAATTGCGGGTAAAGTTCAATCGCCTCATCCAAAGCGGGATCGGAACCGCGTACATAAGCGCCCACATTGATCAAATCGCGACTGCGGTGATAGCGCGAATACAGATATTTAAAGCGGCGTACCCACTCCAACTGCGATGGCGAGACAATTTCCGTCATGGCGCGGCTAATCGACATTTCCACATCAATCGCCGGATAGTGCCCCTGATCCGCCAAGCTGCGCGAGAGCACGATATGGCCATCGAGAATAGCGCGCGCCGCATCGGCGATAGGATCTTGTTGATCGTCGCCTTCCGTCAGCACTGTATAAAAAGCCGTAATAGACCCTCCGGCTTCACGCCCATTACCGGCACGCTCGACCAGTTGCGGCAACTTCGCAAATACCGAAGGCGGATAACCTTTGGTCGCGGGCGGCTCCCCGATCGCCAAGGCGATTTCGCGCTGCGCCATAGCGTAGCGTGTTAAAGAATCCATGATTAACAGCACGTCTTTACCCTGGTCGCGGAAATACTCCGCAATGGCCGTTGCGTACGATGCCCCGTGTAAACGTAACAAGGGCGGCGTATCCGCCGGTGCCGCGACCACGACGGAACGCGCGAGTCCTTCGGCACCCAAAATATTTTCGATGAACTCTTTCACCTCGCGCCCGCGCTCGCCGATCAAGCCTACTACGATCACATCGGCGCTGGTATAGCGCGCCATCATGCCGAGTAAAATGCTCTTACCCACACCGCTACCGGCAAACAAGCCCATGCGCTGACCCCGGCCAACGGTAAACAAGGTATTAATGACGCGCACGCCCACGTCCAACACTTGGCGTATCGGAGCGCGCGCCAGGGGATTGAAAGGCCGACTCTGCAAAGGCGCGCGACTGTCGCAGAGAATCGGCCCTAGGCTATCGAGCGGGCGACCCGCGCCATCCACAACGCGCCCGAGCAACTCCGGCCCAACGATGACTTGTCGCGCACGATCTTCGGCACGTCGTTTGCGCACCATCGTGGCCCGCGGCTTCGGTATCGTCAGCACTTTACTTTCAATGGGGATGACGCGCGCGCCGGGCGTTAAGCCATAGACATCGGTCGACGGCATCAGAAATAATCGTTCGCCGGAAAACCCCACCACCTCACCGTCCACCGATAAACCGGTGGGTAATTGCACCAAACAACTCGATCCGACCGCGAGTTTGATCCCGACAGCTTCCATCACCAAACCGGCGACGCGCGTCAGACGCCCGGTGGCCGCCCAGGGTTTGACCTCCTGCACAACGTCACGACAGTCACTGACAAAATTGCGCCAGTGTTCAAGATGCTCATCGGGTTTATTTGCGCCAAGCGACATCGGAACCCAGCGCGCTGACAATCCGCTGCCAGCGGCTCTCCATATGCGCATCGATCTCCGTGGTGCCGGTATCGATCCGGCAGCCGCCATGTTCCATCTGCGGGTCTTCCACAATGCGCCATATTTCTCCCGGATAATCTTGCGCCAACATTTCGCGCACCAATTGTGCATCCTTTGGGTTCAACACCATACTGGGATGTTGGTAGGTTTGGGGTAAACTTTCGATCGCTTCACGCACCACCGCCAAAATCAAAACCGGATCTGCTTCCAGCGCGGTGCGCACCATTTGGCGAGCGATATCGAGTGCTAAATCCATAATCTCCTGCGCCATCGATTCTTCAAAACGGCTCATGGCGTGGTGTAGCGCCAACATCATCGTGTGCATGCGTTGCGCTTCGGCATGGCTCTCCGCACGCCCGTCTTTCATGCCCGCCGCAAATCCCTCTTGGTAGGCCTGCTGTTGAATATGCTGAATCTGATCCGCCGTCGGCAAAGGTACACCTTGATGCGATGCGCCTTGGTCGAAGTCATTTAATTCCCAGCGCTGGTAAGCGGTGAGTTTTTCTTTTTGCGTGGGGTCTGCCATGATGAGGGATGAGATTTAGCGCTTAGACAAACGCTTCTTCGCCCTTGCCGCCCAATGCAATCTGTCCTTCGTCGGCAAGTCGTCGCACAATTTTGAGAATTTCTTTTTGTTCGGCTTCGACTTCGGAGATACGAACGGGACCTTTCGCCTCCAAATCCTCACGCAGCATTTCCGAAGCACGGCTCGACATATTTTTAAAAATACGCTCGCGCAATTCCAAATTAGCCCCTTTGAGCGCCACAATCAGGCTCTCCGATTGCACTTCACGCAGCAACAATTGAACCGCCCGATCATCCAGATCATTGAGATTATCGAAGGTAAACATTTCATCTTGAATTTTTTGCGCGATTTCCGGATCGAAATCGCGTACCGTGGCAATCACCGTGGTTTCCAGCGCGGTCGGCATAAAATTTAAAATTTCAGCGGCGACGCGCGTACCGCCCATAGCGGTTTTTTTGATCGAGTTAGTACTGCCCGTGAGTAAGCGCGTCAGCACATCGTTTAAATCTTTGAGCGCGGTGGGCTGAATACCGTCCAGGGTGGCGATACGCAAAATAACGTCATTACGCAAACGCTCCACAAAAAACCCAAGAATCTCACTCGCTTGGTCACGATCCAGGTGGACTAATATGGTGGCGATAATCTGCGGATGTTCGTTTTTAATCAGTTCGGAGACGGCCGCCGAGTCCATCCATTTCAAGCTTTCAATACCGGCGGTGTCGCCACCGTGCAAAATGCGTTCAATCAAGTTGGCGGCACGATCCGAACCCAAGGCTTTATTTAAAACAGATTTGATGTACTCCGAGGAATCGCCACCTAACCCAGACTGTCCTTCCGCGTCTTTGCGAAAATCACCCAACACCGTTTCCACTTGTGCACGCGGGACATTTTGCAGTGCCGCCATAGCGGCCCCAATTTTTTGCACTTCCTTCGGGCCAAGATGTTTAAACACCTCGGATGCCTCCTCCTCACCGAGGCTCATCAGCAAAATGGCGCTGCGCTGTATGCCTTGATCACTCACTGCCGACCCATTCTTTAACGACCGTTGCCACTACTTTTGGATCTTGACGCGCTATCTGCCGTGCCGCCTGTAAGTTATCTTGATAGAGCATAGCTCCGGGAGTCTGATTCGATATCGATTCACCTTCTACGTCCATCGGCAACTCCGGTGCCAGGGGCGGAATTGCCAATTGACGCAAAATCGGCATTAATAACCGCGAGACTAAAAACCAGATGACCAACGCAATACCTAAAAATTTCAATACCGCCATAGCACTTGCTTCAAAACGCGGCTTCTCCCAGAAAGCGGTCTCTTCTATTTTTTCTAGTGGCGGTAAATTAAAAGCGGCATTCACTACATTCAAGCTGTCCCCGCGCGTTGGGCTAAAGCCCATGGCCTCCTTAACCAAATTATTGATCTGTAACAGTTCAGCGGCCGTCAACGGAGTCAGACTAATCTTGCCGTCTTCAGCGGTTTTTTTCTTATAGTTCACCGCGACGGCAGCCGATAGGCGTTTAACGCTACCCACCGGCAATTTAGTGCGTCGAATCGTCTTATCCAACTCATAATTCACAGTGGATTCACGATTGCCCGTAACCGCTGGAGGCGTGCCGGTGGTTGTGGCCGCTGCGGGTGCCCCACCCGGCGGAGCTGTAATCGGCGCAGAAGCCACGCCGGGAGGTTGATTAGAGAGCGCGCCGGGCACGCCACTCGCGGTGGTGCCGGCACCACCCGCACTATCGCTGATTTGTTGACTACGAATCGCGGCTTCCAGCGGGGCCGGATTCGGTTTATAGGTTTCAGCCGTCTGTTCGGTCTGTGCAAAATCTAAATCCGCCGTCACTTGCGCGTGTACGTTTCCTGCGCCAACCAGCGGCGCAATAATGGATTCGATGCGTGCAATATAACTCCCTTCGATTTGCTGTAAGTACTCCAGTTGTCCTGGATCCAAACCGGCTTTGTTCCCGCGCACATCCGGCGCAATCAGCAGATTGCCATTCTGATCCACCACGGTAATGTTTTGCGCCGGTAAGTCGGCCACACTGGAAGAAACCAGATGCACGATCCCGCTGACTTGCGCGGGATCGAGGCGCTTACCACCCCCTAAATTGAGGAACACCGAAGCGGAGGGTTTCTGCTGATCGCGCAAAAACACGGAAGGCCGCGGAATCGCCAAATGCACGCGCGCGCCCTGCACAGCGGAAATGGCTTCGATGGTGCGCACCAACTCGCCTTCCAAGGCGCGCTGGAAATTCACTTGCTCGACGAATTGGCTGACACCGAGTTTTTGGTTATCGAGTAAATCAAAACCGGCACCGCCTTTGGGAATACCTTGGGCCGCGAGTTTGAGGCGCACTTCATAAACTTTATCGATTGGAACCTTGATCGCACTGGTGCCCTCGGCTTTGAAGGGTACGTTCATTTGCTGCAAAGCATTAATCACGGCCCCGCCGTCTTTTTCAGACAGATTGGTATAAAGAACTTGGTAGGAAGGTGTTTGGTACCAGAGAAAAGCGCCGGAAATTAGGGCGATAACAGCAGCACCGGCTATGATTAAGCCGATCTTTTGGCCGTTGGAAAGCTGTCCGAAGTTCTGTAATTGCGCAACCAGCGAAGGCTGCGTTGCAACCGCCATACCAACCCTTTACGAGTGAATATCTGCAAATATTAGCAGCGGGCATGTTGCCCCGCCCCATTCATACGGCTTAAATCGGCATGCTCATGACTTGCTGGTAAGCCTCAACCAGCTTATTACGAACCTGCACCATCGCCTGGAACGACACATCCGCTTTTTGCAGCGAAATGATTACGTCTTCGATATTCACGTTGGGGGCACCGAGTTCGAGTGATTTGGCCAGTTGCTTCGCGTCTGCCTGGACGTTACTCACCTGTTCCAACGACGTTTGCAGCAAAGCGGCGAAATCGCCAGGCCCGCCCGAAGGCTGGGTGCTGGTATCCCCCGCTGCGCGCTGCGATGCCGCTTGCAACTGGCTGAGAAGCTGATCTATACCATTCGTATCCATGGACTCACTCTACTGGTAACACACTCTATCGGACAAACTACACCCAACTTAACAGCAAAAACCATACCTGATTAAGCTTAACCGTGCTGCGCATCCGGATCAACACCCTCCTCGCGCAGTCGCTGTAGCTTGTAACGCAAAGTACGTTCACTCATACCCAGCCGCTCTGCAGCCTGTTTGCGCGAACCCTTGACGGCCGCCAAGGTTTCTAAAATATGCGTTCGCTCCAGTGTTTTAATATCCTGCGGACGGCTATTCAGGCCATCCGTTCGCCCTTGAGGAGCGGCAATTTTTGCCGCTTCCGGTAATTCCGGCAAGTACAAGTGTGCCGCTTCAATCACAAGCCCGGGCGTAATAATCATCGCACGCTGAATCACATTCTCTAGCTCGCGGATGTTACCCGGCCAAGTATAGACCGTCAATCGCTCTTCCGCTTGTTTTGAAAGGGAAAGCCCGTGCCGACCGGTGATCGGTGCCAATTCCCCCAGCAAGTGTCGCGCTAAAGGGACGATATCTTGGATGCGCTCACGTAAGGGAGCGATGCGCAAAGGAAAAACATTGAGCCGGTAATACAAATCTTCCCGAAAACGATGAGCGGCGACTTCGGCCTCCATATTGCGATTGGAAGTGGCCAACACGCGCACATCCAGCGCAATCGGTTTTTTACCGCCGATGCGCTCTACTTCACGCTCCTGCAGCACCCGCAACAACTTGGCTTGTAACAGAAGCGGCATTTCTGAAATCTCGTCCAACAATAAAGTGCCGCCGTTCGCTTGTTCAAATTTTCCACTCTGTGCCGTTTGCGCTCCGGTAAAGGCACCTTTTTCATAACCGAATAAAGTGGACTCGAGTAAATTATCCGGGATAGCCGCACAGTTGATGGCGATGAAAGGCTGTTGGTTGCGCGGCGAATGGCGATGGATAAAACGCGCCATCACTTCCTTGCCGCAGCCGGATTCGCCGCTGATCAAAACCGTGGTGTGCGATACCGCCACACGTTCGGCCAACGCCAATAGCTCGCGCGATACGGCATCCTGCGCAATCACCGGGCCCGCCTGACTATCGTGTTGCGTGAGCATATAGCGCGCCACTTGCGCTAATAACTTGTTGGCATCGAAAGGTTTGGTCAGATAATCGGCAGCACCGTCGCGCATGGCTTCCACCGCCTTTTCGATCATGCCGTAGGCCGTCATCAATAACACCGGGATGTGCGGTGTCGCGGCCTTAATCCGCTTGAGCAAGGTGTGGCCGTCCATCGGCTGCATCATGACATCCGAAATCACCAGTCCAACTGTTTTGTGGGCCATGACTTGCAGCGCGGCTTCGCCGTCGTGCGCGGTTAGAACGCTGTAGCCGGCCAACTTCAGCGTGTCGCTCAGGGCTTCGCGTAAATCGAGATCGTCTTCAACAACGAGAATAGGTAAAGGCTGCATAAGGCGAAAGCTTACTCCAATTTAACGTCAGGAAGGCGTAACGCAAACACGGAACCTTGGCCCGGCGTGGATTGCACCTCAACTTCGCCGCCGTGCGCTTGCGCCACCGAGCGCACAATGGCTAAACCCAGTCCGGTACCGTCCGGACGGGTGGTAAAGAAGGGTTCGAATAAACGTTCCAGCGTAACGGCATCGATTCCCGATCCGGTATCGGTAACACGCAGCCACACCTGTTCATTTTCCAACGCACTGGACAGTGTGACGGATGCTCCCGGCGGGCAATTTTGCATGGCATTTTCCAATAGATTTACCAAAGCGCCGGTCAGTGCATCGCGACTCGCCAACACGCTGACCGCCGCAGTGCCGGGAACAACGTTGAACACCAATCCGCGTTCCAGCATTTGCGGCTCCAGTACTTGCTGTAAATCAGCCAGCAAATCGGTGATTGCAATCGGGTCGCGCCCCACGGCCTCGCCGCGCACAAAAAGCAGCATGTCCTGAATTAAATGTTCTAAGTGTTTTAGTCGCGCCACAACTTTATCGCCAAACCGCACACGCTCGCTCTCGGCTAGTTGCGGTCGGGAAAGCTGTGAGGCATATAACAGTGCGGTGGCCAACGGTGTGCGCAATTGATGCGCTAAACGCGCCGCGACTTCACCCATTGCGGACAGCCGTTGATGCCGCGCCAATTCCACTTGCAACGCATGCGCATCGGTAATGTCATGAAATAATAAAATACGCGCCGTAGCACCCAGTAGCGGACTGATCGACAGCGCCAAGCGCCGCGGTGCCGTACCCCGTGTTTCCCACTCGTCCGCCGTCGCGGTCGGACGTAGTGCGCAAGCCTGCGCCACCACCCACGCCAATCCTTTCAAGCGTGAACCCAACATCGCTTGCGCCGCCAAATTGGCCTCGATGACACGCTCAAATTCATCCACCACCACCACGCCCGCTGGTAGGGCGGCCAATAAGGCGGCTAACCGTTGCGACAACGCTTCTTTTTCTAAAAATTGGCGATTTAATTCGCCGTTGGCGATAGCCAGTTCGCGCGTCAAACTCACGACTTGATTTTGCAACCCGGCATAAGTCGCCGCCAATTGCTCCGATGCCAAATTGAACAGAGAAAAAGCCTGCTCTAACTCGCGTGGATCGATGGGTAAATGCGGTTCCGCCACGTCATTGGCCTATGGAGTATGGGGTTGTTGATTATAGCCACACTACGGCGGCAAGCCCAAATAAAACATGAGCTTACTTGCCTTAGCATTTTACCTACACGATTAAAGTTTCGCGCACGCTGTGCCGATAACTTGGCAAACCATTAAAAATACCGTAAAGGATTCCTGAACCATGCAATGGCTGACCCATTTAACCATACGCACCAAGTTGATTGTATTGATCGCTTTTGCCTCCCTCATCATGTTGATCATCAGCACGGCGGGTCTTTGGGGAACACACAGCGCACAACAAGCCGCAGAATCCATTTACAAAAATCGCTTAGTTGCCATCCAAATGCTGAACGATATGCGCAATTATCAAAATCAAATTCGCTTGTTATTACTGCGGGCTCGCTTAGAAACGGATGCCTTTGAAATCGTGGCGCTCACCGACAAGGTCAACACCGATATTTTTAAGATTGAACAACTTCTCACGGCCTACAACGAATACAAACCCGTCGGCGAAGAAAAGAAATTGCTCGACGATTTTGTAACTGCGCGCGTGAGTTTCGGAAAAACCGGTGTATTGCCGATGATTGATTTACTGCAGGCGGAAAAATTTACCGAAGTCGATAAATTACGCCGTGAGACCCTGGACCCCGCATTCCATAAAGTGTCGGATGCCATCGATATCGCTATTACTTACCAAACAAGCATCGCCCGGCAACAGTTTGAGCAATCCGTGAAACAAGCGTCGGTGTTACGCATCGTAGCGCTTGTAACGGTGGGATTGGGTGTGCTGTTGGCCGTATTCATCGGCACGGTCATCGGTCGTTCCATTAATCGCGGCGTGGCTGCATTAGAAAAAAGCGCCGCCCAACTTGCCGCAGGTGATCTGACGGTCAGCGTACAAACCAATGGAAAAGATGAGCTATCGCGCGTTGGTGCCAGCTTCAACCAAATGGCCCAGCATATTGCCGAGCTCATTGGTCAAGTCAACACCGCGAGCATTTTGGTGAACCAGCATGCCAACGGACTTTCGCAATCGTCGTCCCAGGTGGCGCAAAGCTCACGCCAGCAAAGTCTGCGCGCTACCGAGGCCGCCGAATCCGTTGAACAATTTAATAATGCCTTTAAAGAAATCGCCGCAACGTCCGAAAATATAGTCAGTGCCGTTAGAACCGCACGCGAACTATCGAAGCACGGCGACACCGTTGTCGCCAATGTCGTTAAAGGAATTGAAAAAGTGTCAAAAACCGTCAATGAATCCGCCGAAGCGATTGCCGATCTGGGCCAACGTTCGAATCAAATCGGGAAAATCCTATCCGTGATTAAGGACATTGCCGACCAAACCAATTTACTCGCCTTAAATGCGGCTATCGAGGCCGCCCGGGCGGGTGAACAAGGGCGTGGTTTTGCGGTGGTTGCGGACGAAGTGCGCAAATTAGCGGAACGTACCACGGCGGCCACCAGCGAAATTTCCAGCATGGTGGGCATTATTCAGGATGATACCGGACGCGCGGTCACAACCATGCGCCAAAGCAATGCCGACGTGCAGGAAGGCGTATCCCTGGCCAATCAGGCCGGGCGCGCATTGCAGGACATTGCCGCTAGTGTAGAACAGGTCGCGGCCATGATCGGGCGGATTGCCGCCGCCACACAGGAGCAATCCGGTGCCAGCGAAGCACTCACCCAAAGTGTTGAGGAGATAGCGCAGGTCGCCGACGAAAATAGTCGTGCCATTGAGCACGCCGCTTCCGCCTCACAAGAATTAGTGAGTTGTTCGCAAAGCCTACAACACATCGTTAGCCAATTTCGTTTGCAGGCTCCCTAGGATACCGGACGGAATGATGAGAAAAAATACGCCAGCACTCTACAACAGTAACAACCGCCGGCATTAAACCGCGCAAACCGAAACAACCGGTAAAAGGAGTAATCGCATGTCCGACCTCATGAAAAATATCGATGGCCGCACCAAGTTGGCGGGCACCAATAAACTCGAAATTTTGCTCTTTACGCTAGGCACTGATTCGCGTTCCGGCCGGCGCGAAACATACGGCATCAACGTTTTTAAAGTACGCGAAGTGATGCGCGTACCGGAAATTACTCGCCCTCCGGAGTTACCGCCTTCCGTGGAAGGCATGGTAAGCCTACGCGGGCAATTGGTGCCGATCGTCGACTTGGTGAAATACGCGGGTGTGCAAACGGAAGTTAAACCGGAAGTGATGATCGTCACAGAATACAATGGCCATACACAAGGATTTTTGGTTGAAGCCGTCGATACCATATTGCGCTTGGATTGGTCCTCGATCCGCGTACCACCGGATATGTTTTCCTCGCACGTAGGAGGGCTTGTCACGGCTGTTACCGAATTACCGGATGGCCGCTTGGTGATGCTCATGGATGTCGAAAAAGTCCTGGCTGAAACAACCGGGGGGATGGACGATGAGCAGGTTTTCAGCCAGGTCAAACCCGTCACTTTACCGAATCGCACCATCTTCTTCTGCGACGACTCACCGATTGCGCGTAAACAAATTGAGCGCACCTTGCAAACCATGGGCGTCAATTACCATTTTGCGACCAACGGCAAGAATGCGTGGGACGATTTACAAAAATTTGCAGTGCAGGCTGAGACTTCCAAAGTCCCGCTCACCGATTTGATCCAAATGATTTTAACCGATGTCGAAATGCCCGAAATGGACGGTTATATCCTAACCAAAAATGTGAAAAACGATCCGCGTTTTAAACAAATTCCGGTCATCATGCATTCCTCGTTGTCGGGCATGTCGAACCAGCAACTGGGACGTTCCGTCGGCGTTGATGAATACGTTTCCAAGTTCGAACCACAGCGCTTGTCCGAAACGATCACACGCATTCTTGAAGGTAAAGTAGCCGCCGCAGCGGCTTAATCTGGAAATAGGACGGTATAAATCATGGACTCACAACAAGCTTTACTGGATTCGGTTGACGCGCGCACCAAGCTCGCCGGCTCGAATAAAATGGAAATCCTCCTGTTTTCCTTAGGCACCGGAGAAGTTTTCGGCATCAATGTTTTCAAAGTGCGCGAGGTATCGCAAACCCCCGCCATCACCAAAACACCCAACACCCCTGCCGGTGTCGAAGGTGTTATTTCTCTGCGCGGCAATATCATTCCGGTCATTTCACTGGCGAAATTTACCAACTTGGACGGTGCGCCCAGCAACACCGGCAGCACCATGATCGTGACCGAATTTTCACGCCACACACAGGGATTTTTAGTACACGACGTGGATCGCATCATTCGCGTCGACTGGGATAAAGTGAAACCGCCGCAAGCCATGCTGATGGGAAATGACGCATTAATCACCGCGATTACCGAATTACCCGATGGCAAATTGGTCTCGATCCTGGATGTTGAACAAATCCTGGCGCGCGCCATCGGTGTCGAGGAAATCCCGCCCCTGGAGAAAATACAATCGGAACGTGAGCACATGGTGTTTTTTGCGGATGACTCGACCATCGCGCGCAAGGAAATCACCAAAGTTTTAGAAGGCATGGGGGTGAAATACCAGCAGGCCACCAACGGCCTGGAAGCTTGGGAAAAATTACAAAACCTTGCGCAGCGTGTTCCCAACGATGGCTCCACGCTCAAGGATCAAATCAGCGTCATTCTCACCGATGCCGAAATGCCGGAGATGGATGGTTATGTACTGGCCAAAAATATTAAATCCGATCGCCGTTTTGACGGTATTCCGGTGGTGATGCATTCATCGCTGTCCTCGGAAGCCAATCGGGCCATGGGGCAAAGCGTCGGAGTCGATACCTATGTTGCAAAATTCGACCCGCATATTTTGGTGGACACACTCCGCCCTTACCTGGTCTAAAGTGCGGCGTGACGAATCATGCGTGAAATGAGGAGAAAGAAATAATGGCTGATACCAATCTAAAATTCCTGGTCGTGGACGACTTTTCCACGATGCGCCGAATTGTGCGCAATCTACTTAAGGAATTGGGATTTACCAACGTCGATGAAGCGGAAGACGGCATCGCCGCGCTGGCCAAATTGCGTAGCAGCAGTTTTGATTTTGTAGTCAGTGATTGGAATATGCCGAATATGACCGGTCTTGATCTACTCAAAGAAATTCGTGCTGATGCCAATTTAAAACATCTGCCGGTACTGATGGTGACCGCTGAGGCCAAAAAAGAAAACATCGTGTCCGCAGCGCAGGCCGGTGCCAGTGGCTACGTTGTTAAACCTTTCACGGCAGCCACCTTGGAAGAGAAACTCAATAAAATTTTCCAAGCTAACGGTAAATAAGGAGATACACGTGAGTAATTCAGTAGCCGGCGATACCGACGATCTCGAAGCCTTGTTTGACAGCATCGTTTCTTCCAACCCTCCCGCGGACGCACCGGTAGCAAAATCGGTAGCGCCCGCTATTCCAAAGCCTGAAGTCATTATTCCAGCGGCGGCGGTGATACCGCCCGATGCGGGTGAAAATAACGCCGCTTGCCCGGCGATTACCGAGCCTTTTTACTCGCAGATCGGCCATCTCACACGCAAACTGCATGACACGATGCACGAACTGGGTTACGACAAAACCATCGAACAGACCGTAGACCAAACGATCCCTGACGCACGCGACCGTTTAGCCTACATCGCCACGTTGACGGAAAAAGCCGCTGATCGCGTGTTGAATGCCACCGAAGTCGCTAAGCCGCTGCAGGACATCATCGAAAGCGGATCCGCCAAGCTCTCGGGAGAATGGGATCGATTACTTAAAAACGAACTTTCCATCGACGATTTCAAGCAACTGGTTACCGAAACCCGCGATTTTCTGGGGCACACGACCCAGCACGCAAAAACCACGAATGCTCAATTGATGGAAATTATGATGGCGCAGGATTTTCAAGATCTGACCGGGCAAGTCATCAAAAAAGTGATTGTGATGGCGCAGGAAATGGAGGGGCAGTTGCTCGGCTTGCTGCTGCAAACCACCTCGCCGGAAAAACGCGCCGAAATGAATCCCGGTTTATTAAATGGGCCCGTAATTAACCCGGAAGGCCGCAGCGACATCGTGGCTAACCAAGAGCAAGTCGACGATTTACTAGAAAGTCTTGGCTTTTAATAGCCGAAGGATAATCCCAATGAGCGCATTTGAAGGTATGGAAGAAATGTTGCAGGACTTCCTCACAGAAGCCGGCGATATGCTGTCCGATGTGGACAACAAACTGGTGATTCTGGAAAAAACCCCTAATGATCGTGAATTATTGAACGTCATCTTTCGAGGCTTTCATACCATCAAAGGCGGTGCCGGATTCTTGAACGCCACGCCTTTGGTTGAACTCTGTCATCGAACTGAAAACTTGTTCGATAAGCTGCGCACCGCGCAACTGGTACTGACACCCGAAATCATGGATGTGATTATGGCCGCCACCGGTATTGTGCGGGATATGTTCGGATCGCTTGCGCAAGCGCGCATGCCCGATCCCGCCGAGCCGGTTATCCTACAAGCCTTGGATGCTGTACTCTCCGGCGAAACGCCCGTCAAAATTACGGAGAGTGCAAAATCAACCTCGGCGGTGCCGGTTGAAACACCGGCTAACGGTCAAAATAGCCCGGACTGGGGAGCGCTGCACCAAGCTCTGACCGGTGTGGCAACTGAAAAATCCGTTACGCCGGTATCGCCGGTGGCCGCCCCTCCTGCACCGCCGAAGGCGGTGGAAAAACCCCGCGCAAATGCTCCCACCACGGCCACACCGAGCGCTAAAGAAAATACGATTCGCATCGATACGACGCGCCTGGATCAAGTATTGAATCTGTCCGGCGAAATCGGCTTAACCAAAAATCGACTCACCTGCTTACGTTCCGACATGGTGGCGGGCCGAAGCACACCGGATACTTTAAAAGCCTTGGATGAAGCGGTCAGCCAGCTCGACCTATTAGTGGGCGATTTACAAAATGCCGTGATGAAAACGCGCATGCAGCCGATTGGCCGTTTGTTCCAAAAATACCCGCGCCTAGCCCGTGACTTGGCACGCAGTTTAGGTAAAGACGTAGAACTGGTGCTCGAAGGTGAAGATACCGAGATCGATAAGACTATGATCGAAGATCTCAATGACCCTCTGGTGCACTTGGTGCGCAATGCGGTCGACCACGGTGTCGACAGCCCAGAAGAGCGCGCGACGGCCGGTAAGCCGCCCAAGAGTGTCGTCAAACTCACGGCACAGCAAATCGGCGATCACATTGTGATTGAAATCACCGACGATGGGCGTGGTATGCGCGCCGATGTCCTACGGCAAAAAGCGCTGGCCAAAGGTTTGATCGATGCCGAAACGGCGAACAGCTTAGATGAGCGTCAAAGCCTAAATTTAGTGTTTTTGCCGGGTTTTTCCACCAAAGATATGATTTCAGATGTCTCCGGGCGGGGAGTCGGCATGGATGTGGTGAAAACCAACATCTCCAAATTAAATGGCCGCATCGATGTTAAAACCGTACTGGGCCAGGGGTCGGTGTTTACCATTACCTTGCCGCTGACATTAGCCATTTTGCCGGTGCTCATCATACGACTCGGCACACAGCCCTTCGCCATTCCTTTGTCGATGGTGCGCGAAATCATGCCGATTAAACCGCAGGATATCCAGCAAGTTTCCGGACGAGCGACTTTAGTCGTGCGCGAAGAAGTATTGCCGGTGCGCACCTTGGCGGGTCTGTTGGAATGGCCCGATAGCGATACACCGGCATTCGGCGTGCTGATGCAGGCGGCCGAAACTTCATTCGTATTGGCCATTGATGGTTTCATCGGGCGTGACGATGTTGTGATCAAACCCTTGACGGACGTTAAACCACGCGGCATCGCCGGTGCCACGCTCTCGGGCGAAGGTTCGGTCGTGCTGGTACTGGATATGGAAGAGCTGCTCTCCACCGACACGAAAGAAACAC
Organism: Betaproteobacteria bacterium; assembly: GCA_043783305.1. Lineage (GTDB taxonomy): Bacteria > Pseudomonadota > Gammaproteobacteria > Burkholderiales > Thiobacteraceae > RBG-16-58-11. The sequence goes on along the minus strand of JAYVZN010000092.1, from coordinate 2,433 downwards.
GCGCTACCTTATTCGCTAGTGCACGGTAACGCATGGCACCGTTAAAGTATTTTTTTGCAGGAGCACCGCTGTGGGAAGCATTGCCAATTTAAATCACTCGTTCAGTCTGGATTTTAGTGGTGACACGAGTGAACAAGTATTTATCGGTCGCCAACCGGTGGTCGATTCACAGCAAAAAATCATCGGCTATGAACTGTTGTTTCGTTCCAATGCCGAACAAAACAGCGCTCATTTTTCCGACGACTTCAGTGCTGGTGCGCAGGTGCTAATCAACATTTTAAGCAACATGGGAGCCGGTTGGCTGCTGGGCGATAAAAACGCTTTTTTGAACGTCAATACCGAGATGTTAAACAGCGAATTTATAGAATTGCTCCCGGCGCAACGTATCGTCCTGGAAATGCAAGACGATATCACGTCGACACCAGACTTACTGAAACGCGTACAGGCGCTCAAAGTTTTGGGTTTCAGCTTTGCCTTACCGAGCACGGCGGTACACATCGATAATGCAGACCTCGTTAAACTTGTGGCCTATGTCAAAGTAGATCTGTTGCGCGTCCCCGACGAACAGCTTGGAGAATTAGCGCTCAACTTAAAACAGTACCCGCTCAAAATCGTAGCCGAAAAAGTTGAAACACTCGCGGCATTTAAACGTTGCAAAGCGTGCAAATTTGATTATTTCCAAGGCTACTATTTCGCGCATCCTGAGATTTTGGCGGCAAAAGTCATCAATCCATCGCATGCCCTGGTTTTAGACATTCTGAATAAAGTACGCAGCAATGCCGATATTGCGGAGATTGAACTCGGTTTCAAGCGCGATGTCGCACTCTCCTTCAAACTACTACGCTATATCAACTCCGTCGGCTTTGGCCTGTCGTGTGAAATTCAATCGATCCGCCATGCTCTTTCCATTCTCGGTTATCAACAACTATACCGCTGGCTCACCTTACTGGTCGTAACCACCAACGAAAACGGCACGCCTTCCGCCTTAATGAAAACCGCCATTACCCGTGGCCGACTCACCGAGCTACTGGGCCACGAACTCGTCGACCATAACGAGCGCGATAATCTGTTTATTGTCGGCATTTTCTCCATGCTCGATGCCATGCTGGAAATGCCGATGGATAAAGTATTGGAAAAACTCACCCTGCCGGAAAATATCGCCGATGCCATCTTGCACCGTGAAGGTATTTACGGCCCTTTTCTCGCTTTAGCCGAAGCCTGTGAAAGTGCTGACATTCAGCGCATCAACGACCTCGCCGCCTCACTCGCGATTGACCCCAACACCGTCAACGAAGCCCACTTGAAAGCTTTGGTGTGGGTGGAAGAACTGGGGGTTTGATTTTCAAGCATCCACTCACTCAACCAAAGAACGCACAGCACACGGCTATTGCCGCCACCACGCCTATGAAATTGCATACCGACTGCGCTTACCGCTAACCGATCTCGTAAAACACTCTATCGGTAATGATCGAATGTAATTTGATTCTGACTACGTTGCTTCTTTCGTACCAAGAACAAACTTGTCCCTAATAAATTTGGGCAGCGAATCTTTTAACCGCTGCCGCACTCACACAGGGCACATCTGCATCGTATCGTTCACACGTCTTTGACGTTTGCTTTCGCTTCTATTTCCGCCCGAACCTGATCTATGAGGGCAAAACCTGGCTGAGCAAGGCTATGTGGGACAACGAAACACTTCTTTCCCTTGTCGTAGCGAACCAACTTATTGTTTTCCGCCATGATCGTTCGAACATAAACCATGCACAAGCTGTCTTGCTTCGGGCTGTCTTCATGTCGTTCGTAAATTGCTAACACGACAGCCGATCCTGAATACTCCTCCATATTCATATGGCGCTTAACATCAGAATACTCAATGTAATACCCCTCTGGATAAAGCGTAAGGCACTTTGCTTCAACCTCAATGTTTTTAACATTTCGAAGTAGGAAATCGCCACGTTTAATGCCGACTTCGGCGTTCGTTTTATATGCCTTGAAGCTTTCAACATCTTGCGATAGCTCTTCAATCATAAGGCCATGCTCGATTGCCTGTGCCTTGAGTAACTTCTGCGCTTTAATACCAGCCCTAAACCAAGTATGGGCAAGGTTTTTATACTGCTCGTCTTCGCCCACAACGACAGGAAGCCAGTGCTGCTCGCCTTGGTAAATAATAGAGTCTGTTGATATTTCATTAAACTCCGCTAGCGCTTCGAAAGACTCAGCGTACTTTGCTGTAATTGAGTTGTCCGTATTTCTAATAATGAGGTGGTAACCCATAGTTTTTAGCAACCTTGAGACAAGACTAAACAACCACCAGCTAAAGCTGGTGGGTTTGGATTACGGACTGAAAGTCCGGATACGCGTCGCCTGAACGACGCGTCCTAATCGGGTTCCATTTTGAATTCATCGTTCGGTTTCGGCTCAAAGTGATGCTCC
>JAYVZN010000091.1:0-64735 GCA_043783305.1 Betaproteobacteria bacterium | reverse complement strand
GTGAGGTAAGGCTCCGCGCCCGGAAACTTCTCGAACGCAAAGCGCGGTATCTTTGTCACGACGTAATCGATCGTCGGCTCGAACGAAGCGGGCGTGGCGCCACCGGTGATGTCGTTTGCGATTTCGTCCAGCGTGTAGCCGACCGCGAGCTTGGCAGCGACCTTGGCGATTGGAAATCCGGTGGCTTTCGACGCCAGCGCGGAAGAGCGCGACACCCGCGGATTCATTTCAATGACCACCAGCCGTCCGTCCGCAGGATTCACCGCGAACTGCACATTTGAACCACCCGTCTCGACGCCGATCTCGCGCAACACCGCGATCGAGGCGTTACGCATAATTTGATATTCTGTGTCAGTCAGGGTCTGCGCTGGGGCGACGGTGATCGAGTCGCCGGTATGCACGCCCATCGGATCTAGGTTTTCAATCGAGCAAATAATAATGCAGTTGTCCGCCGTATCTCGCACCACTTCCATCTCGAACTCTTTCCAGCCAATGACCGATTCTTCGATCAGCAATTCCTTGGTGGGCGATGCAGCCAGACCGCGTTCGCAAATCGCCACGAACTCTTCCGGGTTGTAGGCAATGCCGCCCCCCATACCGCCCATGGTGAAGGACGGGCGAATAATGGTCGGATAACCCACCATGGCCTGCACTTGCAGCGCTTCTTCCAAGCTGTGTGCGATGGCGGCGCGCGCGCATTCCAGGCCGATTTTTTCCATCGCCTTTTTGAATTTTTCGCGATCTTCGGCTTTATCGATGGCTTCGCGCGAAGCGCCAATCATTTGTACATTGTATTTTTCTAGCACGCCATGACGCGCCAAATCCAGCGCACAGTTCAGCGCGGTTTGTCCGCCCATGGTCGGCAACAGCGCATCGGGGCGTTCTTTCTCGATAATCTTTTCGACAAAGCGCCAGGTCACGGGCTCGATATACGTCACATCCGCCATGCCGGGATCGGTCATGATGGTGGCTGGGTTGGAGTTCACCAGGATGACACGATAGCCCTCTTCCTTCAGCGCCTTACAGGCTTGCGCGCCGGAGTAATCGAACTCGCACGCTTGGCCGATGATGATCGGGCCAGCGCCGATGATGAGAATAGATTTGATGTCAGTACGTTTTGGCATTGTTTACTTGTGCTGATCCATTAGCGCGATAAAGCGATCGAATAAATACGCCACATCATGCGGCCCCGGACTTGCCTCGGGATGGCCTTGAAAACTAAACGCCGGCACATCGGTGCGCGCCATGCCTTGCAGACTGCCATCGAATAGCGATACATGCGTGGGCCGCATGGTCGCCGGCAGCGTGGCAAAATCTACTGCGAAACCGTGATTTTGGCTGGTGATCATCACGCGCTTACTATCCAGGTCTTGTACCGGGTGATTGGCTCCGTGATGACCGAATTTCATTTTGACAGTTTTAGCCCCGGAGGCCAAAGCCAGTAATTGGTGGCCTAAGCAAACACCGTAGATCGGAATGCCGCTCGTTAATAACTCGCGAATCGCCGCAATCGCGTAATCGCAAGGCTCCGGGTCGCCGGGACCATTCGATAGAAAAAAACCATCTGGTTTTAGTGCCAGCGCTTCTTTGGCCGGCGTTTGCGCTGGCAGCACGGTGACTTTGCAGCCACGCTCCACCAGCACGCGCAAAATATTACGCTTGATACCGTAATCGTAGGCCACTACATGGTACTTGGGTGCTTCCAACGTCGGAAAACCTCGACCACGCACCCAAGTGGAATCCGTCCATTCGTAAGCTTTGACGCAGGTCACTTCTTTCGCTAAATCCATGCCTGCCAAACCCGGGAAAGCGCGCGCACTGGCCAGCGCAGCCACTTCGTCGATATCGCCCGCCATTAGGCAGCCATTTTGCGCACCTTTTTCGCGCAAAATCCGTGTTAATTTACGTGTGTCGATACCGGCAATCGCCGGAATATCGTGACGTTTCAAGTAATCACTTAAATTTTCTTGGTTACGCCAAGAGCTTGCCAGTAAGGGTAAATCGCGAATTACTAAGCCATTGGCGAAAACATGGGCGGCTTCATCGTCTTCCGGCGTAGTCCCGGTATTACCGATATGCGGGTAGGTCAGAGTAACGATTTGCTTGCAATAAGAAGGGTCGGACAGAATTTCCTGATAACCGGTGAGGGCCGTATTAAACACCACCTCACCACTGCGAGAAGTCTCTGCGCCGATAGAAATACCTCGAAAAATACTGCCATCGGCAAGGACAAGAATGGCAGGGATGCGAGATAAAGACACGATTAAGACTCCGAACACTAGATACACAAAGAAGCGGGAAGGCCAACAGCCCTCCCGCTTCTTTAAGTTACCGAATTATAGCGGATTATCGCTGCGGCTTCAACGTAGACCGAGAACATCCTGCATGTCATACAAACCGGAACCCTTACCGGCCAGGAAACGCGCCGCCCGTAAAGCGCCCATTGTAAAGGTCGCGCGGCTCGATGCTTTATGCGTAATTTCTACGCATTCCCCGATCCCGGCAAACAAAACTGTGTGATCGCCGACGATATCCCCACCGCGCACCGTGGCAAAACCAATGGTGGACGCTTTGCGTTCACCGGTCACGCCTTCGCGACCATACACGGCGCAATCCGCCAGATTGCGCCCCGTCGCTGCCGCAACTACTTCGCCCATGCGTAAGGCGGTACCCGAAGGTGCATCGACTTTATGCCGGTGATGCGCTTCGATAATTTCGACATCGTAATCCTCGGCCAATACTTTGGCGGCTTGCTCCAGCAACTTAAATACAATATTTACACCCACACTCATATTCGGTGCGAACACGATGCCGATATCGCGGCTAGCCGCTTGTATGAGTAGCTTTTGCTCCGGCGTAAAGCCGGTAGTGCCGATAATCATATTGGTCTTGTGTTTGCGGCACAATTCCAGGTGGGCCAGCGTACCTTCCGGACGGGTAAAATCGATCAACGTATCAGCGCTCTTCAGTGCCGCATCCGGATTATCGGTGATCGGTGTTCCACAGGACGCGCCGACCAATTCACCGGCATCCTTCCCCAGCAGGGCGCTACCGGAACGCTCTAGGGCGGCGACCAAGCGCATATCCGGCGCTTGGTTAACGGCTTCAATCAAAGCCCGACCCATGCGGCCCGAGCTGCCTGCAATTGCAATGTTCAGCATTTTTTATTCCAAACCAGAAAAACTAGAGTCCGACTTTTTCCAACAGGCGCCCCAAAAATCCTTTTTCATTTTCCGGTGGTGGCGGTGGTGCATTCGGATCGTATTTCTGTAAGACGATCTCAGTTGGTGGTTTGACCGGCTTAGCCGCTATTTCCGTTTGATCTTTCTGGGTCATGGCCGCGACATCGCCGGAAACCCGTGCCAGTAAATCCTTTTCGAAAAACAGCGCCAATTTTCGCTCGTCTTTCACTTTATGTCCGTTCTTTACTATATACACATAGTCCCAACGGTCGGCATGAAACATGTCCGTGATCGGCGGTGTGCCCAGCACAAATCGCACTTGCGCTTTGGTCATACCCGGCTTGAGCTTTTCCACCATCTCCTGCGTCAGCACATTACCCTGCTGAATCGTAAGCTTATAGGGCTCAGGCAAATAACTAAGAAAGGAATTGCCGGAACAGGCAGTGAGGAACATCACCATTAAGGGGGCAAGGCGGCGTATCATAGGGGATATAAGAGAATTGTAATATGAATTTTGATGGCGCATTATAACGCGAGCCATGCCGCTTTGGCACCCGTGATCCACACTGGCTAAGCGACCCTTCTTCCACTCTAAGAACACCCCCCATCATGAGCGACCCCAACGAATTAAAAAATGTCGGACTCAAAGCCACACTACCTCGTCTCAAAATTCTGACCCTGTTCGAGACCAGCAGTGAACGCCACCTCACCGCCGAGGACATTTATCGCGTCCTGCTGAATGAGCACGAAGATATCGGCCTAGCAACGGTGTATCGGGTGTTAACCCAATTCGAGCAAGCCGGGCTTTTGATTCGCCACCACTTTGAGAGCGGTAAAGCGGTGTTTGAACTCAACCGCGGCGGGCATCACGATCATTTGGTGTGTATGCAATGCGGTCGGGTGGAGGAATTTTGCGATCCTGACATCGAAAAGCGCCAGGAAAAAATTGCGCTGGAGCGAGGGTTCACGATTCGCGAACACTCGCTGCATTTATATGTGGATTGCGCAAAACCGAGTTGCCCGCATCGGGGTTGATTGCGGAAATTACCGTTACCGCTGCTTTAACGCTTGCCCAACATCTCTGCCGCATGTGCTCGCGTTTTCTCCGTGATCTCTACCCCACCCAACATGCGTGCGATTTCTTCGACACGGGCTTTTTGGCTCAAGGTTTCAATGCGCGAAAGTGTGGCACCGTTTGCGGTTTCTTTCGCCACTTGTAGATGGTGGTGACCTTGGGCGGCGACTTGCGGTAAGTGGGTGATGCAAAGCACCTGGTGTTGTGCGCCTAAATCTTTCAACAATCCGCCGACGATCTCGGCCACGCCGCCGCCGATACCGACATCCACCTCATCAAAAATCAACGTGGGTACGGCAGCCACATTGATCGTTGCCACTTGAATCGCTAAGCTGATGCGCGATAATTCACCACCGGAAGCTACCTTTGCTAGCGGTTTAGGTGCTATGCCGGTATGAGCAGCCACTAAGAAATCGACATTCTCATAACCAAAACCAGCTCCTTCGGGTACCGCATTCAGTGCGACTTCGAAAACACCACCCGCCATCGCGAGCTGCTGCAAGATAGCACTGACTTTCAGGCTGAGTTGTTGAGCGGCTTGCTTGCGACCGGTAGAAAGTTTTTTAGCTCGAACATCAAATTGCGATTTAGCGGCCTGCTCTTTGCGTACGAGTGCCTCGGGGTCTACAGTCTCAATGAGCGAGGCGAGACGCGTATTCGCTGCGTCCAATAGCATTGGCAATTGTTCCGGTGTCACGCGGTATTTACGTGCCGCGCTGTGAATCGTATTCAAGCGTAGCTCGCAGTCACTCAAGCGTTGTGGGTCAAGATCGAGTTTTTGTAAATAATGATTCAAGCTGCGCGCAGCTTCTTGCAATTGAATTAGCGCGGGCTCCAACAGTTCGATGGTTTCTTTCAAAGCACTATCGTGTTCGCGCAATTGATGCAGCTTGGAAAGTAAACCCGCCAGTTGGGTAATAAGCGATATATCCGCCTCGGATAAGATGTCCACGCCGTAACGCGCACCATCGATCAGACTCACCGCATTCGACAGCCGCGCATGTTCGGCCAGCAGCGTCTGCCACTCATCGGTGCTGAAGTTCAATCCGGTCAACTCTTTCACGCGTGCTTCCAAGTCCTCACGCTCTTGCGCGAGAATCAGGGCATTGTCGGCACCGGCTTCGCGCTGTTGTTTGAGTTCTTGCCAAACGCGATATGCTTCGGCTACTTGGCGTTGCGTCTCGGTCAACCCGCCGTAGCCGTCGAGCAAGGCACGTTGCGCTGCCGCGCGCAGTAAAGATTGATGCGCGTGCTGCCCGTGGATATCGACCAGCCATTCGCCGGCTTCGCGTAATTGCTGCAAGGTGGCCGCACGGCCGTTGATGAAGGCACGTGAGCGCCCGCTGTTATCCACTACGCGACGCAGCAAACACTCGCCGTCCGCATTGGCTAAATCGTTTTCGCTCAGCCAAGTTTGCAGTTGCGGAAGTTGCGCCAGATCAAACTGTGCAGCCAGTTCAGCGCGCTCGCAACCGGCGCGCACCATACTGGCTTCGCCCCGGTCACCCAGCACCAAGGCCAGCGCGTCGATCAAAATCGACTTGCCGGCACCCGTCTCGCCGGTGAGCACGGTAAAGCCGGACGCGAATTCCAGTTCGACGCGATCCACAATCACAAAATCTTTGACGGAGAGATTCAGCAGCACGACCAATAAACTCCGATTCGACCGCATGACTCGTCCCGGCCTTTGCTTTGCTCGAACACTAATACCCGCGCACTCTGCGTTCGAATCACAGTTTTTCGCCCCAATGCAATTTTTGCCGCAGCATGTCGTAATAACTATGCCCGCGCGGGCGCAATAGCAGGAGCGAATTTTCTGAACGACGCACCCGCACGCGATCACCGGGCTTGAGTTCCAAACGACGCTGACCGTCGAAATTGGCATTGCAATCGTCCGCGTTGCTGACCAGCACTTCCACTTCGGAATGGCTATTAATTGCAATCGGACGATTGCTTAAGGTGTGCGGACAAATAGGTACCAACACAATGGCCTCCAAGGTGGGGTGCAATATCGGCCCACCGGCGGACAGCGCGTAGGCGGTAGAGCCGGTCGGCGAGGCAATCACCAATCCATCCGAGCGCTGGCTATACACAAATTGACCATCGATAAACACTTCGGTCTCGATCAATCGTCCGGTTGCGCCTTTACTCACCACCACATCATTGAAAGCGCGCCCTTGGAACAGCACCTCGCCTTCACCATCGCGCTCGACGGTAACATCCAGTAAAAAACGATTCTCGGTGGTGAATTCACCGGCGAGTATTTCCTTCAGCGTCTCCAGCATGGTGTCCACGGACACATCGGTCAAAAACCCCAGCCGACCTTGATTCACACCGACTACGGCTATGTCATAGTCGGCCAGAATTCGCGCCACATTCAGCATCGTGCCGTCGCCGCCCAGTACAATTGCTAAATCCGCAATCTTACCAATATCCACAAGGCGCGCGCTTTCAAAGCCAGGAATCCCCATGCGGTCGGCGGTTTGCACGGTGAACAAAACCTTACAACCCTTTTTCTCGAGAAACTCGGCTAGGCGAACGATAGAACCGCTGATTTCGTGGGCATTGTACTTGCCGATCAGGGCAACGGTTTGGAAAGGAAAGCGCATGATAAGGCGATTATAAGGCTTTTTGGGAACTGTGAATGAACACGCATAGACGCGAATGAAATTCGATGCCTGCACCACGGTATACACGGGGCTCCCGAATTCCTCACCCTTAACAAGATGTCACACCGTTATTTTAAAACTGGAGCTTATTCGTGTTCGTTGACGAGCTTCAAACTCGGCACTACCTTAAAGCGCCGAATTCAGTACAATGAAGCCATGCTGGATAAACGCTCGCAATTGTTGTTGAAAACACTGGTTGAACGCTACATCGCCGAAGGCCAACCCGTGGGCTCGCGTACGCTTTCTAAGTATTCCGGTCTGGATTTAAGTCCCGCCACGATTCGCAATGTGATGGCCGATTTAGAGGAGCTAGGGTTCATCGTTAGTCCACATACTTCCGCCGGGCGTATACCTACTCCACGCGGCTATCGCCTTTTTGTGGATACGTTGCTCACTGTAAAAACACTGGGGATGGGTGAAATGGATCAATTGGAATCCCAGCTCAATCGGGCCGAGCCGCACCGTTTAATTACCTCGGCCGCGCGTTTGGTCTCCGATCTTACGCAATTTGCTGGCGTGGTGTTGGCCTCCAAACGCGCCAGCGCTATCCGTCATATTGAATTTCTGAATTTATCCGAGCAACGCATTTTAATGATCCTGGTTTCCACCGACGGCACCGTACAAAATCGCATCTTAATGCCGGGCCGGACGTATAGTGCTTCCGAACTCATCGAAGCCGCCAACTTCTTTAATCAACATTACGCCGGGCGCACCGTAGAACAAGTAAAAAACTCTATCCAAGATGAATTGAAGCAACTACACCAAGCCATGACCACCCTCATGACGGCCGCGCTCGAAGCCAGTGCCGACACCGACATCGAAACGCAAGATCAATACATCATCACCGGTGAAGGTAAGCTGCTCAACGTGCACGATCTTTCCAGCAATATGGATCAGCTGCGCAAATTATTTGCCTTGTTCGAACAAAAAACTGCACTCATGCAACTACTCGCCGTTGGCCAACGCGGCGAAGGTGTGCAAATATTTATCGGCGGCGAATCCGGTGCCATGCCGCTGGACGAATGCAGCGTGGTCACCGCACGCTACGAAGTCAACGGCCACGTTATCGGCACCGTCGGCGTGATCGGGCCGACCCGCATGGCTTACGACCGCGTCATTCCGATTGTCGATATCACCGCTAAACTACTGTCGAGCGCACTGTCGTATCACTAATTTAAAAATACTGAATCACGAATGAGTACGCATCCCTATCGCCACGGTTCCATTCCCAAGCTGGGTATATTGCTCATCAATTTAGGTACTCCGGAAGCACCCACAGCGGCGGCGCTACGGCCTTATCTTAAAGTTTTTTTATCAGACCCGCGCGTGATCGAAATACCGCGCTTGGTATGGTGGCCGATTCTCAATTTTATTATCCTCAACACCCGCCCAAAAAAATCCGCTGAAAAATACGCACAGATTTGGACTTTAGAAGGTTCGCCGCTCTTACTCCACACGCAAAAACAAACCAAGCTGCTGCAAGGCTACCTGGGCGAGCGCACCCGCACTCCCGTAGTTGTGGATTACGCCATGCGCTACGGCTCCCCCAGCGTGGAGAGCGTGCTTAAAAAACTCAAAGACCAGGACTGCGACCGCCTCTTGGTCATACCACTCTATCCACAGTACGCCGCCAGTTCCACCGGCAGCGCGCTGGATGCCGTCTTCGCTGCACTGGGGAAAATGCGCGACCTACCCGCCCTGCGCGTGGTCAAGCACTACCATGACGACCCCGGCTACATCGCCGCACTGGCGCAAAGCGTCAACGACTACTGGATGCAAAATGGGCGACCCGATCAATTGGTGATGAGCTTTCATGGTGTCCCGAAATTTTCCCTGGACAAAGGTGATCCCTACCATTGTGAATGTCAAAAGACCGGGCGTTTGCTCGCCGCACAATTGGGCCTGAAACCGGAGCAATACACCCTTAGCTTCCAATCGCGTTTCGGTCGCGCCGAATGGCTCAAGCCCTACACTCAAGCCACATTGGAAGCCCTTGGTAAAAGCGGTACGCAGCGCGTTGATGTGATCTGTCCCGGGTTTGCGGCAGACTGCCTAGAAACGTTGGAAGAAATTGCCGTGGAATGTCGTGGTGCCTTTCTTACCAGCGGTGGTCAGGAATTCCACTATATCCCCTGCCTCAACGAACGCCCGGATTGGATCCGCGCGCTCACCGATATCGCGCTTAATAACATCCAAGGTTGGCTGGTCAACGACCCTGCGCAACTCAAGCAAAATGCGGCGCTGTCGCAGACCCTTGCTTTGGGATTGGGTGCAAAAAACTAGCCGCAAACTCCAGCCAAGGCATTTGCATTTTTAAGATTTCGGCGCAACGATTTTCCAAGCGGTTAATTTATACGCCCAGCCAAGTCAGTTGATCTATAAAGTCCTGCGAGTTACCTAGCACCCAACCTTTAACGTTAATGAGGGCCAGAATTTTTTTACCCTCCTCGGTGTTTTCCATATTCACAAGCGCTGCCTGCAGCTTCGCAAGATCCGCTTTGCCAAGTTTAGGTGACGCGGTAATCGACCAGAAGAGCAACTTCTTGCTCTTGAACAACACCACTCCGCCTTTTTTTTCCCAAGCCTTAGCTTGGCGCGGATTGACGATACCCACATCGGCAAATTTCATCTCGACCATATAGCTGACCGCTTCTTGGAAATTGGCAAAACGAAATAAGCTCGCCTCTTTCATACCCCCCATGTCGCGAATCGTCGCTTGGCCAGCCACCGTCATCAATGCGGTGTGTGAACGTGGCATGGCGATTGTATGGGTTAGTATTTCCTCCGGTTTTTTAAAAGTATGATCCTTGCGAACAATGAAGTTCGCGTTGGAATCACCTTTAGCCATCACGACCAATTGGTACTGGTTGTCGCGTATGGCTATTCCAGGAACGTTTGATGGGTGACAAAAAAATAAATCGTAGCGTTTCTTCTGTAAATTGGTGGTTGCGCTGTTGAAACTTTGAGAGGCTTCGAGCGTTATCTTGTTTTTGAGTACCCGGCCCAGATAATCCGCCAACGGCTGATATTTATTTTCAAGATCGCCATACCGCGACTGTTCCGATACCCCTTCGGCAATACCGAATACCAAATTGGCTCGGGCCGGTGCTGCAAACACTAACACCACGCAACATAATAGCCATGTAATTTTCATGAATATACCTTTTCTGTTTTAAAGATAACCCCTGATTTTAACTATATGTTCTAAAAATCATACGTAAAATTTCCGCCGCACCAGGGCCTTACCCAAACTTTTCGTCGAGTGAGCGGTGTGATTTTATCAGCAAATGAACCAATTAAGTGGAGGCGAAGGTGGAATCCAACGCGCTTTGAAGAGGTCTTACTTTGCTTTAAAATATTTTAGCAGGCGCGCTCCAGGCCATGAAAGCGATAAATCTCGGTTACGGTATCACTCAAAAGAAATTGGTAGAGCTGTTTGCCCCACTCGCCACCATCTCCAATTAACCCATAATGAATGTAACTGATATCGCACGCTTGCTCTCCCAGCGAACCAGTCGGCCAAACAAAATCAAACAATTCAGGAAAAATACGCTGATAGCGTAGTGCTAAGTGATAAAACACTAACGCTACATCGGCGCAGCCATCGGCTACCGCCTGCGGCGCCTCACGATGGTGGATCGACTCGCCGTAGATTAATTTATGGGGATTCGGTTGTCCCGGCGGGTGCGCCAAAAAATCCAAGCTTAAGCCCTCGTGCCGTCCCAGACGGCGCAGGCAATCCGCGTATATCTGGTAGCTGACTTTTTCTGTGTCGGGATTGGATAAAAATAACCTGACATCGTCACGCAACAAATCCCGTAAACCGGCTATCTGCTTCGGATTATCTTTCTTCAGTAACAGCACCACACCGCGGCTACGCATGAATTTGTGATGCTCACTCAGATGCCCTTCACGCACGAGCTCCTCTAACACCGTTGGTGGGCTGATGAAAACGTGGGGCATAACCGACAACCGCAAGTTTCCGATATCCAAACAACCGGCGCGCAGCATTTGCATCGCTATTCGAGGTGGGGTCGTGGTGTAAAAAATTTCTTCCACGGCAGAGTGTTGCGCTAAAAAGGCGCGTAGCGTCTCTTCCAAAGCCATGTGATGGTTCCCGTCAGAAAACACCACCAACTTTGCTCGTAGGGGATCGCCATGAAAATCAAGGCAAATATTTGAATCGGCTTGGTGGAAATGCGGCGCGTCCCGCACCGCAGGACGCGCCGACTCATCGGGCCAATTTAATCGCGCCATGCGCAAACCAACCCTCCTTTAATCAAACTCAATGAACAGCGCTGAAGTCCACACCTTAGCATCATCGACCTGCCGCCCGAAAAAGTAAACGGGACGATGCCCGTGCGGTCCATTTTGGGGATCGATTTTGAGCGTCCCACTCACTTCCCGTGGCGCAGGCAAATCACTCATACGTTCAAAGCCCAGAAACATTTCCACGCCCGGTAAATCTTTTTTCAAGCGTGCGGCCTCAATTAATTCGGCTCCGGTAAATTCCCAAGAGAAGGTCGGGCAGTGAACGAATGGATTACCCTTAAGCGGGTCGCCCACTTTTACATAACCATCAATCGTCCCCTCAATTTTTATTTTTGCCGTTTTGAGATGCGAGACATCGATCTCGATGGCATCCACGTCACCATAGGTATCGCTTTTGAAACCGATCGTAGTAGCGCTCTCACGCCAGCAGGTTTCTTCACGATGCTCAAAACCCAAACCTTCAAAATCGTTGATTACCGCGTTGGTAATGGTAACCGTCCCTTTCCAAATCGCCCAACGGTAACGGTCTTTGACACGCGCGCCACCCCAGCGAAAACGCACCTTACGCTCGGAATAACCCAATTCCTGCTGCAGATCGCGGCGCCAAATTTCGCCGGTGTGATCCAAGGCAACGATCTCGTCCCAACCGCTATCACCCAGAAAGCGATAATGAATGGTCGCCGCGCCTTTGTGTTTGAATGCATCGCCCATGATGTGATCGCCGCAATGAATTAAACCGTAAGTACGCTCGCCGGTGGACGCAAAGGTGTGGCGCGCACGCAAGTTGGTGGCGATATCTTTGCGTGTAAGCGACGGGGAAATCACACCGGCCATGCCGCCCTTGGTACCGAACACCGCCGTGCCCGGGACACCGCCGCCGCAGCGACCGCGATGCTCATCGCCCGCCATCGTGGCACCGATTTTGTAACCGCGCTCCATCGCCTCCTGATACAACCAACCAAAATGGCCCCAGCTTGAACCGATTTCGATCAAACGCTCCAACTGCGGATAGTGCCAGTCCAGAATACAACGCCGACCACCGACATGCGGAATCAGTAAATGTCCCTCGGGGTCTTTCGCATACGCCGCCCACAGCTCTTCCAGCGGCCAAGCACCGGGCTCGACACCGCCCCCCTTGGTGTCTTCGTTCCAGTCTACGGAGCGCACATGCTCGCCGGTTTTAAGATAAGGGAACTCCGGATCTTGGTCATGCAAAAAGATCACGTTGTGATCGCCGCCTGCGCAGGAACTGCCGCACCACTCGGTGCCGGGGTAGGCCACAAAGCTGCCGTCTTGCGTAATCTGGCGGATCAATTCGACGGTCTTATTCCAGCGCTCGGTCGTGATGTTGAAATCGTTGTGCGCAAAAGCCAGCACGTCAAGACCGGTTACATCGCGGCCATAGGTCAGGTTATAGCGCGTGGAATTGGTGCCGATGGTGTCCTCGGAGTGCACATGCAGATCGCAGTAGTAGATACGCGGTGTCTTTAGATTTTTGTCGACGGTCACATAAAATGTCTGCGGCTTCACTATGGAATGTTCCGGCAAGCGTGCCGTGATGGCGAGTTCGCCCGCTTGTTGCGTCGGCAAGTCTTCCAGCAGCAGCACCGCCCAGTTTTTATCCGCTAGGTTCGCGGTTTTTTCATACACGGGCTTGCCGTCCAAGGTTGCGCTAATCTGCACTGTTTCAGGCCGGTCGCGGCAGGTATTCCCCCATTCGTCTTCGGCGCGCAACCGTAAGGGGAATTTTTCACCGTTACGCACAATGCGTGAACCCGCCCACTGCAACTGCGCTGGCACGCCGGGCACAATTTGCACCACAAGATCATCGCCCACGGCGGCAAAGCGTGAGGTACCGAGTGGGTCGACATAGCAGCGAATTTTGAAATTTTCTTCGACGAAAGTCTGCACCCGTGTTCCCGCACCGCCAAAACGGCGATCACCTAAACGGATAACAATGTGATCGCCGGCTTTCAAGTAGCCATCAAATGTATCGACGATTACGGCCTTCTGGAACGGACGCTCATGGCCCTTTTGGTCGAAACGTACGCTGAGCTTCTGCACGGTTGCCGGACTCTGGCCCGGCAACGTCGGACTCGCATGGTATTCGGCGGAAATAAAGTTAGCTCCCGAAGGTTCGGTGTTTTGAAATAAAGCCCAGTCAGAATAAAAACGAAAAGTCGCTTTAAACCAGGAGCCATCAGCCATGCCGGAAGCGCCGAGCGTGTAGTCGATAACAATTTCCTGCCAAGAACCCGCTACGATGGTTTCAACATTGCAACGGACCGATCCCAGAAAGGGCATGTCCTTGGTCATGGCATATAAACCCGGAGGAGCCGTGAAATCACCAAGCCTTTTTTTCAACTCTTCGTTGGTCATTTTTTTCATGATCGCTTTCTACTTGTTCAAAACATTCATCATTGGCGAAAAAAAACCCAGCCGGTTCCCCGGCTAGGTTCAACGGATCAATTTAAAACGGCCACGGTGCACTGGGATCCCACACCGGGATACCCATAAAGGCATACCACGGCGCCATCACCACAATGCCGTAAGCAATCGCAATCAACACGGACACCCAGCCCACTTTGGCATAGTCCGCCATACTGAAGGTGCCGCTGCTGTAAGCGATTACCGCTGCCGTGATTTGCGTCGGCAGCAAATAGGCGAAGCTATCCGTGTCCGATACCAGCATCGTAAAAGCCACCGGGTGTAAACCCAGCTTAGGCGCGAGCGCAAGCAGAATCGGTGCGAGCATGGTAATCGCCGCGACATTCGACAGCATGCCGAGTCGAATCACGTGTGTACCCACCATCAGGATCAGCAAAATCATCCACCAAGCATGACCCGCGGCCAGCGGATGGATGATGTCCGATAACCACTGCGCTAATCCCGTGCTGCCCATTGCTGCCGACATGGAAAGCGCGCCCGCCAACAATAAAAAAGTACCCCAAATAGTGCGGTCTTGCAGTTCCTTCCATTTAAAACCGAACATACCCGGCACGAACAGCACCGCCAGTCCCATCAACGCCGAATTGTGCGACTTAATACCGTGCCAGGACTCGGTCACCCACATCAGCGCAATCGCGCCGAACACCGCTAGAATCAACCACTCCACCTGACTGGTCTTGGGCTGCTCCGCGTGCTGTTTTTGCACCGCTTCGTAACCGCCTTGCACCGCAACTCCACGCGTCTTGAAGTAGTGCTGAACCCACCATTGGGTAATAACGAACATACCCAGATAGGGCCACTGCAATTTAAACCAGTCGAAGTAGGATAGATTCAACGCCAATTCGGTCTCGAACAATCCCACCAGCACCAAGTTGGGCAAATGCGCAGTCATGATCGCCATACCGCTGATCATGGAACCGTAAACCAAGGTTTGGATCACGATGGCCTTTTTGCCGGCGCGTTCTTCCGGCGTATCACCGAACATATTGGTGATGCCGTTAACTACCGGCAGCAGCGTTGCCGCACGCGCATTAGCGGCTGGGATAATCAGTGAGAGCAATAGGTTTGCAGCAAACATGGCCCAGATTACGCCATTGACCGTCTTCACTTTCAGCTTGTTTAAAAGTCCTAACGCGATGCGCCGATCCAGTCCGGCCGCCTGCATTACCGCCGCGAAAATGAACGCCGCTAAGCACAGGAATACCACCGGCGTGGTGAAGCCGCTGGCCGCCTTGGGGAATTTGTCGATCGCCCCGCTCAACACCAACAACATGGGAATCAAGATACCGGAGATACCGACTGGAATTGCCTCGGTAATCCACATGACGCATGCCCATACCATGACGGCTAGCGTGGCCTTGCCAGCCACACTTAGACCTGCCGGCGCCGGCATCACCCAAAGGATTAAAAAGAATGCGGCCCACGCTATCACGAAGCCCCATAACGCCTTGCCGGGCATACGCCCAGATGCGCGAATATTGGCTACCCAATTAGCCGTAAACCCGCTAGATACCGGAGTTGGTTCGCTCATGAAAAGTCCTTCTTTCTTTAGAGGTTGGAAACAGTCAACGCCACCAGCAACACACCAATAATTTTAGAACCATCTTTGACCGGTGCTGAAATTTGAACCGAATCAATGTTAGTGCTTGGGTCGGGTTTAGATTCCCCTTGCTGCCAAATTTTACCCTCGCTAAAAGAAGCATCAAAGTTAGGTTTACCCTTCGCGATGTACACCGCAGGCATGGAAGTAAATGCCACTCGATGGCTTTTATCTCCCGATAGAACGATTTTGTTGATACCTTTAGCGTCGGCGTTCAACCACTTGGTCATGAGGTGGCCTGCCGCATTGTTGACAAAGGCCATAACAATGGGATCATTTTCTTTAAGTTCACGCCACTTAGCATTTCCCATTTGCGGGATAGCACCCTTGGCATTCGCTTCTTTGACCGCTTTAATGATTAACGGATCCGTAGCCCAAGTAGCCACCTGTTTTTTGTAGGCATCTATCTTGGGCTGCATTTTAGGTGTTACATCACCCGCCCACACGCTTGCCGAAAAGCTCAATACCCATAAAAAAACAACCATTACTTTGTATGCTGTGTTGCGCTTCATCAAACCCACCTCCTCATTAAAATTCGGATCAAAATCGAACCTCGTATTTTTGAATTTCTGCGATGGCCGATATCATTTAAGACTGCAGGATACGCCGAAGCTTTACACCCCATTATCCACAGGATTAGTATTCGTCAACGCGCAGGTTCTGTATGTCGCCCAGCGGACAGCATAAGAAATTCCGAATATTATTGTTCTACTCGCGGAAGGAGCAAGCCCGATGGAAAAAGCGCACCCAGGCAAGGCCAAGTCAGCTTCCAACCACGCAGCCCAAACACAAACCGATGTTCTGGCACGTATGTCCGCGCAGGATGCAGACTATCTGCGGAGTATTGCGCAGATCCAGCGCTTTGCTAAAAACGATCTCATCTTTCATGCTGGTGCTTTGGGCAAGCAGGTGTATTTTTTGCGTAGCGGACGCATCAAAATTTACCAGCCTGCCAATGGCGGCAAAGAGGTGATCCTTTGGTTTTGCTTCCCCGGCGATATGTTCGGTATGGCCGAAGTCGCTCAAGGCGGGGGACGTGTGGTCAATGCGGTGGCCTGCGAATCGTCCGAAGTCATGTGCGTTACTCAAGCTCAATTTGAAGACTTTTTGCGCACCCACCCGGATGCCAGTCTATTAGTGATGCAGGTGCTCTCCTGCCGTCTACGCACTTTAAGCGATGTCATCGTCAATCTTGTCAATGACGATGCACAAACCCGCATTATGAAATTAATCCTACGTCTTAGCGCGCGCCACGGTGTGCGCGTGGAAAAAGATATTTATCTTTCCCTTGATCTTACTCACCAAGAAATCGCCGACATGGTGGGTACCACCCGTCAAACCGTCACCAGTGTGCTCGGTCAACTACAACGACGCGGCCTGATGCGTCTGGAAAATCGCCGTATCCTCATCCAAAGCCCAGAACTGCTGGGGACAATCAATCCCATTTGATCGCCAGATACCGTATGGGGTTAGAATAGCAACCTAACGGAGTTTTTTAATGCGTATTTCCATCATCGCGGCAATGGCCGCCAATCGCACCATTGGTTTTGAAAATCGCTTACCTTGGAATTTACCGGACGATTTAAAACGTTTCAAAGCCATCACCATGCATCACCATATTGTGATGGGGCGCAAAACCTATGACTCTATCGGCAAGCCCCTACCGGGCCGTGACACAATTATCGTGACGCGCAATGTAGATTATGCCGTGCCTGGGTGTCTCGCCGTCAATTCACTGGATGCCGCGCTCACCGTCAGCTACGGCGACGATGAAGTATTTTTTGTAGGCGGTGCTGATCTGTACCGCCAGGTGTTGCCGATTGCGCACCGTATCTACCTCACGGAAATTCAACGCGCGTTTGATGGTGATGCCTTTTTTCCCGAATTCGATAAGGGATCATGGATTGAAACCGCGCGCGAAAAGCATCACAGCACTGGCGCGGACCACTTTGAATATTATTTTGTAACTTATGACCGTAGTGCGTAAGACTTTCGCAACGTTACTACGCGTAATACTCCAGGAGAACACGATGCGCCGTTCTGTTTTTTTTCTGTCCCTACTCCTCCTCGTACCCAGTGCCTTTGCGGCGGATAAAACAGAGCTTACCTGGTACGGGCATGCGGCGTTCAAACTAAAAACACCGAGCGGAAAAATTCTCCTCATTGATCCGTGGATCACCAATCCTTCCAATAAAAATGGTAAAGACGATCTTGCCAAGCTCGACAAGGTTGATTTAATTCTAGTCACTCACGGCCATGCCGACCATGTCGGCAACAGCATCGAGATCGCCAAAAAAACCGGTGCGCGTCTGGTCTCTACCTTCGATCTCGGCAAAAGTTTGGTGACCTATGCGGGTTACCCAAAAGAACAAATTGGTTTTGATACCCAAGGCAATTTCGGTGGAGAACTCAACTTACTCAACAATGAAGTCAAAATCACCTTCATACCGGCTGTGCACAGCTCGTCGGTGATCTCCGAGGATGGCAAAGATCAGCACGATGGCGGAAATCCGAGCGGCTTTTTAATTCACGTGAAAAATGGACCTACCATTTACCATACCGGTGATACAGATGTTTTCGCTGATATGGCTTTGATCGCGAAGTACAGTAAAGTGGATTTGATGCTCGCTTGCATCGGCGACCACTTTACAATGGGGCCGGAACGCGCCGCCTATGCGGTTAGTCTGGTGCGGCCCAGCACGGTCATCCCGATCCATTACGGCACCTTTCCGGTACTCGACGGCACACCGGAAGCCTTCAACACTGCGCTGCGCAAGCAACGTGTCCGCAGCAAACTACGCGTGATGTCCGTGGGACAAACCCTTAAGTTCTAAACTTAAAATATCGGACACCAGCACCGGCAATTTAATGGTTTTTTTGCGACACCTGTACCGCGCACAATTTTTGATCCACCTCGGTCTCCGCATCGCGCCAGTCTTGCTCTGCGCTGCCGCCAATAAAACCGCGTTGCTCCGCACGGTAATACGCCGCATCGCAAATCATCCGGTAGCGTTGCTCGGGTGTTACAGCACTCACGACACTTTCCCTTTTGGTCGCCTTTTTTAGCGTCGGCAATTCACCATTACCCACCGCTCTTGCGGTTTTTTTCACTTTTTTGACGGCTGATTGGGTCGTGCTTTTGGTCGCGGTCGTTTTGCCAACGGCGGATGGTTTGGCCTCCTTTTTCTTCGGCGGCAATACAGATTTTTTCGTCGATGCAGTCTTACCGGTAATTTGAACCATTGCGATATCTCCTAGTAATCAACCAAAGATAAGAATTACTATAGCACAATAATTATGACGTTAGAGTTTATTTTGTCGTTCCAAACTCGGCCATTGAATTGTAGTACGCGGCAATGGCTATACCAGGAAATAATTGAAATTTTGAATTTAAGAACCAGGTGACCGCCTTATCGCACCATAATGGTGCGATAAGTGCGTTGACGCTCAAAACCGCGTTATACCGTACCCCCAACTGTCAGGCTATCAATCTTCAGGGTGGGTTGTCCTACACCAACCGGCACGCTTTGCCCTTCTTTGCCGCAAGTCCCCACGCCGGGATCGAGCGCCATATCGTTGCCGATCATGGAAACGCGTGTCAGCACATCCGGACCGTTGCCGATTAGGGTTGCACCTTTGACGGGATAAGTGATTTTTCCATTTTCGATCATGTAGGCTTCCGCCGCCGAAAACACGAATTTCCCGCTGGTAATATCCACTTGTCCGCCACCAAAATTTACAGCATACAATCCGTGTTTAACTGATCGAATAATTTCTTCCGGCGACTGGTCGCCGTTCATCATGTAGGTATTCGTCATGCGCGGCATTGGAATATGCGCAAACGATTCGCGGCGTGCATTACCCGTAACGGGCACGCCCATCAGACGTGCATTCAGCGTGTCTTGCATATAACCCTTCAGAATACCGTCTTCGATCAACACCGTACATTGCGTGGGATTACCCTCGTCATCTATATTCAAAGAGCCACGACGGCGCGCCAAGGTGCCATCGTCCACAACGGTGACACCCTTCGCGGCAACACGCTCTCCGACTCGCCCGGAAAAAGCGGAACTGCCTTTGCGATTGAAATCTCCTTCAAGACCATGCCCAATCGCCTCGTGCAATAAAATGCCGGGCCAACCCGCGCCCAGCACCACAGTCATCGTGCCCGCCGGCGCGGGACGCGCATCCAGATTTGTCAGCGCTTGATGCACGGCTTGCTGTGCGTATTGCGCAAGCATTTCATCGGTAAAATAAGCATAATCGAAGCGTCCACCGCCGCCGGACGAACCTTGCTCGCGGCGACCATTGGACTCGGCGATTACTTGCACCGACACCCGAACCAACGGGCGCACATCAGCGGCAACGTGACCGTCGGCGCGCGCGACCAAAACCACTTCATATTCGCCCGCAAGACCGGCCATTACTTGTGTGATGCGTGGATCTAAGCTGAGCGCGATGCGTTCTAATTTTTCCAGTAACGCGACTTTGTGCGCATCCGGCAAGCTCGCCAACGGGTCGTGGGGTAAATAGAGCGTCGGGCGATTCAACTGCAATTGTCCCCGCTGATCACGCGTTAAACCCGGCACTTCCACGCGCGCTACTGCACCCGCGTTGGCAATGGCGCGCGTGGCGGCAGCGGCGTGCTGTAAAGCGGGCAGGGTAATGTCATCGGTGTAGGCAAAAGCCGTTTTGTCGCCCGCAACCGCACGCACGCCGACACCTTGCTCAATGCTAAAGCTGCCGGACTTAACTTGCCCCTCCTCCAATTGCCAACTTTCGGCTCGACTGTACTGAAAATACAGGTCGGCAAAATCAACATCGTGCGTCATGATTTGCCCCAATACTTGCTGCAAACTCGATTGATCGAGCCCGTATGGGTTCAGTAAATTATCGTGCGCAGCGGCCAATAGCGTTTCGCCTTGGATTACAGTTTCAACCATGTTTACCATCCATTTAAAGTGTGCCTATGCTTAGTACTCTAGCACTTGTGCAAAGTTCGGTGCTGCAGGGCCGGCAGACTCTTGCGCAAACTGGCTTGATATGCCGGGTTCACGCCAGCAATGACAACACCCGAACCCCGCGGCAATCGATCAAGAATAACACCCCAGGGATCGACAATCATGCTGTTACCGTGCGTTTCACGTCCGGATAAATGATAGCCGCCTTGAGCGGGAGCAATAACATAAGCCAGATTTTCAATAGCGCGTGCACGCACTAAGGTCTCCCAATGCGCTTTGCCGGTGGTATCGGTAAAGGCGGAAGGCAAAACAATAATGTCGACATCGCCCATCGCCCGAAATAGTTCGGGGAAGCGCAAATCGTAGCAAATCGATAAACCCAGTTTACCGAAAGGCGTATCCACCGTAACGATTTCTTTTCCGGGTTCGATCGTCGCTTGTTCGTGATAATGCTCATTGCCGAGATCGAGGTTAAACAAGTGAATCTTGTCATAACGCACGACAACCTTACCCTTGTCATCGAAAACCAAGCAGCTATTACGAACTTTGCTCGGCGTACTGGCCTCCAGGGGGATGGAGCCGCCAACCAGCCAAACCTTGTGCTTTTTAGCTTGGTTAGCCAAAAAGCGTTGAATCGGGCCTTTGCCTTCCGCCTCACACACAGCAACCTTATCGGTTTCTTTTATGCCCATTACGGGAAAATATTCGGGCAGCGCCACCAGCTTGGCGCCCTGCGCCACCGCCATACCGATTAAGCGTTCGGCTTCGTCCAAATTTGCCGCCACGTTTGGCCCGGATGCCATTTGAATAGCCGCTACCTTAAACACACCAGGCGAATGCTTTATTTTGGTAAAGCTAGTACGTGTTTTCTTTTTTGCAAAGCTCGCTGTTTTAGTGTTCATTGAATATCCACAATTTCAAGTTTAAGCGTATTGAGCGGATTGTCATCGACCATTTCAATGCGCCCGGCCTCGATCCCCAAAACCAATAGCCAACTACGCAATTCCTCCGCTTGTGCGATCGATTCATCGCGTTTCTGATGGTGTAGGCGTAAATGTGTACGATCCGATTGAATATACGCCGCAAACGCCTGTTGCAATGATGGTTCTGTGCGCACGATCTGCCCGCTACGAGGGGTCAGCCAAAATTCATTCGGCACAGAAAAAGTTTGCGCTGAACTCGGTACAGCCCAGACTAAAACCATCAGCGTTAAGAGTCCTCGTTGCAGGCGCTTCACGGCACATTCTCCTTCGATTTTTCAGCCTTGGCCACCACCGGATTTTCCCAAGTCCCGGACACCGCATAATCATAAGCCGCAAACTTCCCCAAAGGATCCTTCAGTAATTTTTGCAGGACGAAAGTGCCGATACCGGCCACCGGACCACCTAAAAAAGCCAGCAAAGAAACGCTATCGCCCACCACCGGCACAACTTTAACCCGCAATACTTGGGTTTCCTTATCCAAATCCGTCGCACCCGTCATCGTCACCACGGCGGCCGGTCCTTGCATCACAAAATCGTTGGTGCTGACCACACCCTGATTCACGCTCATTACACCAAGAATGCTATCAAAAGCGAAACCCTCGCTGAACACGTCGCGAAAATCCAAGGTTAAACGTCGCGGCAATGCTTGCAAACTCAGTAATCCCAAGAGTTTGCCCACCCCCGGATCAATTTTCATAAATTGGCCGCGACGCGCATCCAGCTTCATATCGCCGTTCAACGTGGCTAAATTAAAATCTTGGGGGCTGCCGCGCCAGCTAAGCGCGCCGTTGAACTTAGCGGTACCGCCGCGGATACGTTCGGGGTATCCCATGCGCGCTAAAAATTTCCCCACTTCTTTTACATCCAAATCGATATTCATCTTAGTCTGCGGCTGTACCAACCAACTTTGCCAGACACCCTCGGCGTTCAACGTGGCTTCCGGATTGCTGATGCGCAGTTGATCGATGCGCCAATCATTTCTCTGTTTATTCGCAAGTAACTCGACTTTCCCAAGATTAGCCTTTTTCAATTGCATATCGTCAATCACGATATCCAAAGCCGGTAATTCCAAATCATACCCTCCAGCCGGTTGGACTCCGCGCGCAGGCGCGGCTTCGGGGTACGTCAGCCGTTTGAAACGCGCCACTAAGCGACCACCCGCGCGCGCGCGCCAACTTACTTCGCCCAACATCTCGTCACTTGCTACGAAGGATTGCCAAGTATCCTGTTTATACTGAGCATCCACTTTAAAATTATTCAATCGGCGCCCCAGAAAATCCAGCGCCTTCACTTGTATTTTGAGGCCCCCCAAGGGCAGCAGCGGCGGCTCATCTTCGCTCGAGTAAAATAGGCTACGCCATAAATCCGCGTCAAACTTCTCCAAATTGCCATCAATCCACACACCGGGCTGCTCCGGGACAGCATCCATTCCACCAAAATGGATCTTACCTCTAACAATTTTTGCTTCTTGGCCTTCCGTATCCCGTTGCATTTGCGCCGATAATTGCCGGCCTAGGTTCAAGGTTAATGCATCGTGTTTTGCATCGATAAAACGCCGTTCGAGTTTAAGCGGCATGCTATCCGGCGCGGCTTTGGTGAGCGGATAAGGCAGATCAGAGGCTAAACCCGTTAGATTGGATACCAGTACCCAATTAGCGGCATTTTTGCGCAAAGCCACCGAGGCTGACCATGTTGAACTACCTCGCAAACGCTGCGTCCACGGCCCGGGGAAAGCCTGCTGTAAACCTTCCGCGCTAAAACGTCCGGCAATACCAACGCGCACCACACCATCGGGCATGGTGCGTGAGCTGATCGTCACGGGCCCGCCCAAAACCTGTGCCGTAATTTTGGGAATGACGATACCGCTCCCCGTAAAGTTAAGAATGCCGCTGGTTTGATCGAGCACCGGCGCATTGATCGCCAGTAAAACCTTATTCGCTTGAAACTGATAATTGCCAGCGATGCGTGTGTCCTGCAGGCGCTCCAAGGGTAGGCGCACCGCAAGGCTTAGCTTGCCATTGCCTTCGACGTGCATTTGCGCCGTAAAACCACCAATATTTTTGGCGACCGGACTTGCCTCGATAAAACGCAGTTGATCCTGGGTTGGTCCTTGCGTTTCGCCATCAATCTCTAAGATTGGGTCATGGTGCGTTAAATCTGGAACAGCAATTTTTGCGCGCGTAATATGCGTTTTGAAAATTGTCCCTTGTGCATCCCCAATATCCATGCGCCCACCGTGAAAATCCAAGTTTGCTTGAACCTGCTCGATACGCGGCCATTCCGGCGCATATTGCAAAATACCTTCTCTAATCTTGGCCGTTACTTGGAAAATACCATTGCGGTCATCCACAAAAGGAAAATATTCTAAACGACCTTTGAGTTTTACACGCACATCATCCGAACCGCCTTTTACTATAGCGGATTGCAGCCAGTGGTGGGTCTGGTCGCCAACGACTCGCGGTAGATAAAGGTAGGTCATCGTTGCATCGGCACGTGTTAAATGGCCGTCGATATCCGCGCGACCCAAGCCCGTCGCCGTCGCCTCATACGTTCCATAGAGACTTCCTTGTAAATGCGCATTCGTAAAATCCACTTTATCCATCGTCAACAAGATCAAGCGATTTTTGATGCGCCAATGCGCCGCAAGATTCATTGCGTCCAATGGCAAGGCTTGCCGAAACACGCGCGGCATATCCAACAAAGTTTGCTTCCCCGTCAGTTTAAGTGTGCCGGCGCGGGTATCTGCTTCAACGATACCGCTCACATTCGAAAAACCAGGAAACTGGCCCAGCGCTTGAATACCTAAATTGCTGAATTCGCCTTTGATCTCGTACGTCTGCGGCGCGGCTGCCGAACCGGTCCAATTCAAGGCCAATTTTTTAAAGGTTCCCTGGGGTGACGCTTCCTTTAAACGCATACGTTGCGCATCACTTAGCGGTAAATATTCCGACAAAGACAGCAGCGGAGCAATACTAAGGCTTTCCGCGCGAAATTCGCCTTGCTCCACCTGTTTGTCGACGGCCGCAACATGGCGCGCGAATAAATTTTGGGTGGTAAAACGCCGCCCCGGCCCGGCATCGATCTCTAAATATCGGGATTCAACAACAAAACCCTGCGGCAATTCATGCCAAGCAAGATGTCCCGAGAGTCGCGCTAAATCGATTTCGGGTAATTTCATCTCCAGTCGTGCGCGCACCTTCTGTAACTGTACCTGCGTGGATAATCCAACGACACGCCCCTGCTTGAACTCGGCCCATGCGCGCATAGCACCGGTACCCTGTCGAACCAAATAGGGTAAATCGATCCAGGCATGCCATGCCGCAATATTCGTTGCCCCGAGGTTGTTATAGAGTGTTCCCGACCATTCATTCCAGCGCTCAAATGTTGTGCCCTGAAAATCGCCACGCACATCGAAGGTCGAGGCCAGCTCCTTGGGCGCGCTCGCGACTAAACCAAAACGGTGTCGCTTGCCGCTGTTGACTAACCGTAGACCGACATCTGAGAGCACTAAGGGCGCCGCGCCGCGCAACTGATCGCGCCATTCTAATTGGGCGTGGTTTAACTGAATTGATTCTTGGTTCAATATCCAATTGCCGAAGCCATGCGGCGTACTCGGATTGTTAATCGCGTCGGAAAAACCCGTCACATAGATTAAACCATTTGTCTCACGCCTCAACTCAAAACGAGGCCGCGTAATTTCCAAACGATGCAAGCGCAATTCCGCCACCAACAGTGAGTACCAAGAAAGTGTTGTATCGATATGGTCAAAAGTCAGCGCCGGCAAACCGGCTTGGTCATGCACTACCACCTGTTCCAATCTCAAGTTCGGACGCAGTCCAAGCCACCCCGAGTCAATTTTGGCGATAGATACCTTTTGCCCTAAGACTTGAGATATTTTGGTCTCAATATTCGGGCGATATTGGTCGATATTGGGCAAAATCCACCAACGTAGCGCAACCACCACCAAGGCAAAAAAGAGCACCCAGGCCATAACAGCATAGAACAAGAGACGGCGTAGCCATGTGACCCAGGAAGCCAAAATATTCATCAAAATGAAGAAAAGTGAAATTATGCCAGGAATAAAGCCGAATACCGTACATGTAGCGATTTTAAAACTGATGGTTCTGTTTCTGAGTACGCGTTTTAAATCTTATTGCAGGGAACGAAGTGGCTGTTTGCTTTGTTTACAATTAAGATACGTCTATTTCACAGCAATATCATGCTGCACTTTGTAACATTTTACCTGGATTAAGCTCAAGCATGAATCCTGTTATAGCGCATCTACCACGCTTACGCCGCTATGCCTCGGCGCTGACGCGGGACGCGGAGCGCGCCGATGATCTTCTGCAAGACACATTGGAACGCGCTTACCGTAAATGGCACTTGTGGCAACCGGGGAGTAACTTGCGTGCTTGGCTATTTAGCATTATGCACAACGTTTACATGAATCAGCTCGCGCGCGAGGCCCGAAGCCCTGTCTCCGTGTCATTGGACGAGGCGCTGGGAGAATCCACGGCGGCCAACAATGAAGCGCAAATGACCACTCGTGACTTGATCGCCGCGCTGGCGCAGTTACCGAACGATCAACGCGAAGTGGTTTTACTCGTGTGCTTAGAGGATATGCGGTACGAACAAGTGGCATATATTTTGCAAATACCTATCGGAACCGTGCGTTCACGTCTCGCACGCGGACGGGAAAAGCTACGCCGATTAATGGACGGTCTTCCCAGTGAAAGCAATATTTCTGTATTTAAGGCCAAAAAATGAATATAAAAGATAATCCCGTTGATATTGATGACTTGATTGCCTACGCGGATGGTCAACTAGAATCCGCACGCGAGCATCAGGTGGAGTGCTATCTACGTGAGCATCCGGAAATTATCCAACAAGTTAACGTTTACCGTCAGCAGAGCATTGAATTGCATCAGCAGTTCGATCCGATGCTATCCGCTCCTATACCACGGCACTTACTGCCGCCCGAACGGGCATCTTTGACTATACTCAAAAACATTTCGTCTAAATTTTCGCATTCCTGGTCTTGGCAAATTGCCGCCGCGATGGCTTGGGTCACGCTCGGTCTCACGCTGGGTTGGATGATAAAAGGGCAACAGACAGCGCCGGTTATGCAAGTCGCGCTGGCGCCGCAATCGCCTATTCTCTTACGCCAAGCAAGCATTGCGCATGCCGTCTACGCACCGGAAATCATGCACCCGGTTGAAGTAACCGCTAAAGATGAAGCCCATTTAGTCAAATGGCTGTCGAAGCGTCTCAATAAACAACTACACATACCATCCTTTACCGCGCAGGGCTTCGCGCTGGTTGGCGGACGCTTATTACCCGCGGAACCTGGAAATGCCGCCGCACAATTCATGTATGAAAATAAGACGGGGCAGCGTCTGACGCTGTATGTGCGTGCGATGGAAAAAAAGGACCCCGACACTTCATTCCGCTACGGCGTCAATAAAGGAATTGGGGTCTTCTATTGGATTGATCGGGATTGGGGCTACGCGCTCTCCGGGCGATTTGAACGTGCGATGCTGCTCGAAATCGCCGATGTCGCCTATCGGCAGTTCAATACCTAGACCGCATTACAACACGACGCAAAGCATGTCCAACCTATGGCATTGCGCGTGTTTAGCGGTTTCTAGCTAGCACGTGTCCCGCGTTTGCGATCAATTTCCTTCAGGAAGCGTTTGCGCACACGAACGAAATGTGGGGTTACTTCCACTAACTCGTCATCCTCAATAAACTCTAAAGCGCGCTCCAGATTCATTTCAATGGGTGGAGTCAGTGAAACCGCTTCATCCGTACCGGAAGCGCGTACGTTAGTGAGTTGCTTGCCTTTAAGCGGATTGACCACCAGATCGTTATCGCGCGTGTGAATGCCGATAATCATACCCTCGTATAATTCATCGCCCGGCTTCACAATCATGCGTCCGCGATCTTGCAAGTTGAATAAGGCGTAGGCGACAGTCTTGCCCATGCCGTTGGAAATCAAGACACCGTTTGCACGGCCCTTGAGTTCGCCAGGCTTGATCGGACCATAGTGATCGAAGACGTGGTACAGCAAGCCGCTACCCGAGGTGGCGGTGAGGAACTCGGTTTGAAAGCCGATCAAGCCGCGCGCCGGGATCATGTACTCCAAGCGCACCCGACCTTTGCCGTCCGGTTCCATATTCAATAGATCGCCGCGGCGCATACCCAACTTTTCCATCACCGTACCTTGATTCACGCTCTCCACATCCACGGTGAGCATTTCATACGGCTCTTGCTTCTCGCCGTTCACTTCCTTGATGATCACTTGTGGGCGCGATACGCCCATCTCAAAACCTTCGCGCCGCATGTTTTCGATCAAAATCGACAAATGCAATTCGCCGCGACCGGAAACGCGGAATTTATCCGGGCTGTCGGTATCTTCTACGCGCAAGGCGACGTTACTCAACAACTCGCGATCCAAGCGCTCGCGGATCTGGCGGCTGGTGACAAATTTACCGTCGCGACCGGCAAAGGGTGAATTGTTGACTTCAAACGACATGGTGACCGTCGGTTCGTCCACCGATAAGGGCGGCAAGGCCTCCGGTGTCGCTGGATCACAGAAAGTATCCGAAATATGCGGTGCTTCAACTCCGGTAATGGCCACGATGTCGCCGGCGCTGGCTTCC
Source organism: Betaproteobacteria bacterium (assembly GCA_043783305.1). Lineage (GTDB taxonomy): Bacteria > Pseudomonadota > Gammaproteobacteria > Burkholderiales > Thiobacteraceae > RBG-16-58-11. The sequence goes on along the minus strand of JAYVZN010000091.1, from coordinate 36,883 downwards.
GCCACTTCGATGCGATCTAAACCGTGGAAACCCAATACTTGTAAAATTTTTCCATTGCGCTGCTTACCTTCGCCCTCCACTACAACCACTTGCTGCCCAGGTTTGACACGTCCGCGTTTAATCCGACCGACAGCAATCGTGCCGACGTAGCTGGAATAGGCCAAGCTCGAAACCTGCATTTGAAACGGCCCCGTAGGATCGACATCCGGCACCGGTACATACTTAAGAATAGTGTCGAACAGCGGTGTCATGTCGCCTTCGCGCACTTCGGAATCGAGGCTGGCATAGCCGTTCAATGCCGATGCGTATACCACAGGAAAGTCCAACTGCTCTTCGGTCGCGCCCAGCTTATCGAACAAATCAAAAGTTTGATCCAGCACCCAACTTGGACGCGCGCCGGGGCGGTCGACTTTATTGATGACCACAATCGGGTTCAAGCCCTGTGCAAACGCTTTGCGCGTCACGAAGCGGGTTTGCGGCATCGGGCCATCCATAGCATCCACCAGCAGCAGCACGGAATCCACCATCGACAACACACGTTCTACTTCGCCGCCGAAGTCAGCGTGGCCCGGGGTATCGATGATATTAATGCGGTATTCGGTATCACCCTGTGTCCAGCGCAAGGCCGTGTTCTTGGCGAGAATGGTAATGCCGCGCTCACGCTCCAGATCGTTGGAATCCATCACCCGCGTACCCATTTGCTGGTGGGCGGCGAAGGTTCCGGACTGTTGCAGGAGTTTGTCGACGAGAGTGGTCTTACCGTGGTCGACGTGGGCGATAATGGCGATATTGCGGAGATTTTGAATCACGAGGTGCACCAATTAGGGTAACGACTAAAAAAGCCGACCATTATACTTCATACCATGCCCGCTGGCTTGCTCTTGCCGCCCGACTTTTCCAACAATCACATAACTACTGGAATTTAATAAGTTTTCTTAATTGGGTGCAGAGCAATCACATTCTACGGGAGACTCATGGCCTTAAACCTTCGGCAACGTATCTTTAAATGGTTGAAGCAGATTCAAGCGGTCTGCCAATTTCGCCAAATTGGCATGTGTTTCACGCCAATGAATTTCAGGGAAACGGAAATCCAGATAACCCAGAGCGCAGCCCACGGTAATATCAGCCAAATTCATTAAATCGCCAGTACACCATTTCTTTTCGCCGAGTTCTTCCGACATCGCTTCCAAACCACGCAATACCGACTGTTCTTGGCGTGCGATCCAAGCTTGGCTCTGATGCTCCGCTGCACGCTGCGCACGTTCGATGTAGATGAGTGCAGCCGAATCCGTAACACCATCCGCCAAGGCTTCCCAGCGCCTAACAGCGATGCGCTGACGATTACCTTCCGGAATCAAGCGCGAGACGGGTGTAACCGTATCCAAATACTCGGCAATCACGCGCGAATCAAACAACGTCGCTCCATCGTCTAATACCAATACGGGTACTTTCCCCAAAGGATTAAACTCCGCGACACGGGTCTCGGGATTCCACGGGATATCCACGACGAACTCCAAGTCGATGTGTTTTTCAATTGCGACAATGCGCACTTTGCGCACGAAGGGGCTGGTCAAGGTTCCAATTAATTTCATCATTTTTCCACGGAATAGCTAAATTAAATCTGTTTGACCGGTATCACTTTACCGGGCCGAATATAGTCTGACATTTGATTGAAGTTCAGATACCGATAAATATTCTCTGAGAGCGGTGCAATCTTGCCCTTCACTATAGCCAAGTATTCTTCGAGCGCGGGTATTCTACCCAATTTCGCGCACACCGCCGCTAATTCTGCCGACCCGAGGTAGACACGCGCGTTTTTTCCCATGCGATTATCGAAATTGCGGGTACTGGTGGAAAACACAGCAGCACCATCCGCCACGCGCGCTTGATTGCCCATGCACAAGCTGCAACCCGGCAATTCAATCCGTGCACCGATACGACCAAAGATGGCGTAAATCCCTTCTTCGCGCAACTCATGTTCGTCCATACGCGTCGGCGGTGCAACCCACAAACGGGTAGGAATCAAACCGGCATCTTCCAGCACCTTACCAGCCGCGCGATAGTGACCGATATTGGTCATGCAACTGCCGATAAAGACTTCATCAATCTTATCGCCGATCACCGCCGACAGCGGCTTGATATCATCCGGATCGTTGGGACAAGCCACTAAGGGTTCTTTGATCTCATTCAAATCGATTTCCAACACGTAAGCGTATTCCGCATCGGCATCCGGTTCCAACAAGTTGGGTTGATCCAACCACGCACGCATAGCGTCGATGCGACGCTGCAGCGTGCGCGCATCTTGGTAACCTTTATCGATCAAGTGTTCCATCAACACGATATTTGAGTTCAAATATTCGATAACCGGGGCTTGGTTGAGGCGCACCGCGCAGCCGTTGGCGGAGCGTTCGGCAGAGGCATCGGCAAACTCGAAAGCTTGTTCCACTTTCAAGTTAGGCAAGCCCTCAATTTCCAAAATGCGTCCGTTAAATACATTCTTTTTACCCTGCTTACCGACGGTTAGGTCACCCTTCCGGATCGCGGCGTAAGGAATCGCGTTCACTAAATCACGCAACGTAATGCCCGGCTGCATTTCGCCTTTAAAGCGCACCAACACCGATTCCGGCATATCCAACGGCATCACACCCATCGCCGCCGCAAAAGCGACTAAACCAGAACCGGCCGGGAAAGAAATGCCAATCGGAAACCGTGTGTGCGAATCGCCGCCGGTACCCACGGTGTCGGGCAATAACATGCGGTTCATCCACGAGTGAATCACGCCGTCGCCCGGTTTCAGCGACACGCCCCCGCGCGCCGACATAAAGTCGGGAAGTTCGTGCTGTAATTTAATATCTACCGGCTTAGGATAAGCGGCGGTATGACAAAAACTTTGCATTACCAAGTCCGCCGAAAAACCAAGGCAGGCTAATTCTTTCAATTCGTCACGCGTCATAGCGCCGGTGGTGTCCTGTGAACCGACCGTGGCCATCTTCGGCTCGCAGTAGGTACCGGGGCGTACGCCTGCAACGCCGCAGGCACGACCCACTATTTTTTGTGCTTGCGTGAAACCCTTGCCGGTGTCTTTGGGAATAATGGGTTTCATGAATAAATCCGAGGGCGGTAAACCCAGCGCTTCCCGCGCTTTGCCGGTTAAACCGCGACCGATAATTAGCGGAATACGTCCACCGGCACGCATCTCATCCGGCATGGTGGACGGATCGAGTTTGAAATTCGCAATGACATCGCCAGCAGTATTTTTTATATTTCCCTGATAGGGGTAAAGCGTGATTACATCACCCATCGCCATCTTGCTGACATCGCACTGGATCGGCAATGCACCCGAATCTTCGGCGGTATTAAAGAAAATTGGCGCGATCTTACCACCGAGAACGATGCCGCCGGTGCGCTTGTTAGGTAGATGCGGAATATCCTTGCCCATCAACCACTGGATGGAGTTAATAGCGGATTTACGCGATGAACCCGTGCCCACAATATCGCCGACATAAGCCAGCGGCAGGCCTTTTTGTTTTAATTTCTCGATGGTCGCCAAACCGTCCGGCATCTTGTTCACCAGCATGGCCTTGGCGTGCAAAGGAATATCCGGGCGCGACCAAGCTTCTTGCGCCGGCGATAGATCATCGGTATTGGTTTCACCCGGCACTTTGAACACGGTACATTGAATCGATTCCGGTAATGCTGGTTTATCGGTAAACCACGTGGCCTCAGCCCAAGCTTGCAATAACAATTTTGCGTGCGCGTTACCGGCTTTAAATTTCTCGATGACATCGTGGAAGGCATCGAAAATCAAAATGGTATGCGACAAGGCTTGTATTGCATCCGGCGCTAGAGTGGCATCATCCAGTAAATCCATTAATGTATGCACGTTATACCCGCCAAGCATAGTACCGAGCACTTGCACCGCGTGCTGGCGGCACACCAGCGGTGTTTGAACTTTACCGATAGCGACATCGGCAAGAAAAGCCGCTTTCACGTAAGCGGCTTGATCCACGCCCGGTGGAACGCGATTTTCCAATAGATCCAGCAGAAAATCGTTTTCACCTTGGGGCGGCGACTTGATAAGCTCCACGAGGGCGGCGACTTGTTCAGCATTCAGGGGAAGCGGCGGCAGTCCTTGGGACGCGCGCTCAGCGACATGGGAGCGATAGGTTTCAAGCATGGGGAGTAATTTCATACAACAACTATAGAAAGGGGATTATACCATCTGACGACAGTGCGATTACCCCTGAAATGTGTAAAGAAATTATGCGTTACCAAAAAAATATTTATGCACCGGAGTCATGCCGTATGCGACTAACGCTGGCGTAATGAAAACCATCATCGCTTCCTCAACCCACAAATTTTGTTTTAACCATCACGAGTTACGTGGGCTTTTAGAAAAGTGCCACCCGGTATCGCCATAGTGCCGGGTTCTGCACAGATCAAAATCCAGCGTTGCCGGAAACGCAAAACCAGTACGGCGATCAGGTAAAATAGTATTTTTGCTCCTCAAGGTTTGCTATGGAACTAACTGCGCTTTCCCCACTTGATGGCCGCTATAGTGCCAAGATGGCTGCTTTACGCCCGCTATTTTCCGAATTTGGTTTGATAAAGCAGCGGGTGCGGGTCGAAATCGAATGGCTGAAAGCCCTGGCCGCTGAACCGGCCATTGCCGAAGTTCCAGCCTTTTCCGCCGCTACCATCACCGAACTCGATGCCGTAGCCGCCCACTTCAATGAAGCCGATGCGCAAGCCGTAAAAGACATCGAAACCATCACCAATCACGATGTAAAGGCCGTCGAGTATTTTCTGAAAAAACGTCTGGCGAATAACGCTCAAGTGATGCAAGTGTCCGAGTTCATCCACTTTGCCTGCACCTCGGAAGATATTAACAATCTAGCCCATGCGCTCATGCTCAAGGCCGGACGCGATAGCGTATTACTACCCTCGCTGGACAACGTTCTCACCCGCCTCGTCGACCTGGCGCATACCCTAGCGCACCAAGCCATGCTTGCGCACACCCACGGTCAACCGGCTACGCCTACTACCGTCGGTAAAGAACTGGCTAATACCGTGCATCGTCTACGCCGCAGCCGCGAGCGCATCACCGGGGTGAGCCTATTAGGCAAAATGAACGGTGCGGTGGGTAACTACAACGCCCACCTCTGCGCTTATCCCGATATCGACTGGGAAGGCTTCGCCAGAAAATTCGTAGAAAGCTTAGGACTGGAATTTAACGTCTATACCATCCAAATCGAACCGCACGATTACATGGCGGAACTGTTCGATGCCATTGCCCGAACCAATACGCAGCTCATCGATTTAGACCGCGATCTGTGGGGTTATATTTCCATCGGCTACTTCAAGCAAAAAACAAAGGCCGGTGAAATCGGTTCATCCACCATGCCGCATAAAGTTAACCCCATCGATTTTGAAAATTCGGAAGGCAATCTCGGCATCGCCAATGCGCTGCTGCGCCATCTCTCGGAAAAACTCCCTATTTCGCGTTGGCAACGGGATCTTACCGATTCCACTGTACTGCGTAATATGGGCGTAGCGCTCGGCTATACGCAACTGGGTTACGATTCCTGTCTGCGTGGTTTGAATAAACTGGAAGCCAATGCCTTGCGCCTGGAGCAAGACCTGGAGGCTAACTGGGAAGTTTTGGCGGAGCCGATCCAAACGGTGATGCGCCGTTATGGCGTACCCAATCCTTACGAGCAGTTAAAAGAGCTGACGCGCGGCAAACAAGGGATGACCAAAGAGCATTTGCACGTCTTCATCATGAGCTTGGCAATCCCGGAAGCTGCAAAAAAACAGTTGCTCCTGCTAACCCCCGGCACTTATACCGGCCTGGCAGGCGCTTTGGCAAAACGTATCTGATTTAATAAGCGTGCTTAACTTCCCGTGATTTTGGTCCGCTAATATCTATACTGACCTTAAGGAACCGACATGGGAAACTTAAGCCACTCACTGTTGCAGTTGCATGACTTCGTCGGCTTTCTGGATTCTCAGGGCAATCTGGAGCAAAGCCTGAGCCAACTCGCCGAAATGGCGGCGAAAATTCTAAATGCCGAACAGTGCTCCATCATGCTGCTGGATGAGGAAGAGAAAGACGAGCTCAAGCTGCGCGTGTTTGCCGCCTACGGCACCTTGCCCGATGCCGCTTACAAGCAAATCACCAAAAAGGGTGAAGGTATATCCGGTCATGTGCTCGCGACAGGCCAGCCGCTGCTGGTTAAAGATATCGAAAATTCAGAATTTTCCAATGTCGCACGGCGTTTATCGCACGGCAGTACAAGCCTTATTTCCACTCCGATCATACTGCACCGCCGTATTGTCGGTGTGATCAATATCAGCGAACCTAAAACCAATCGCCCCTTTAATCTCGACGACTTGCACTTACTGGATGTGGTGTCATTATTTGTCAGTAAATCGGTACAAGTGGCGCAACTGCAGAGCATCCTTAATTCGCGTTTTGCGCAAATAGCTCTGGCGCAAGAAGCCAACAGCACCATCGGCGATGCCATGCCCTATGTCAGCGACAACCCAAATCAATTAGCCAAGATTTTGGCCAAATCTTTTTTCAAGGAAATGCGCAAGGCCGGTTTCAGTGCCACGCAAATTATTCATGCGGCAAGTGAAATCATTAATCTGTTGAATGCCACTTTAAGTAAGCACAGCAAGCGCATGCAGCGCGGAGATACAAGATAACGTTACAATCACGTTCGCACATGGAATAAATTCAGAAAAATAATTAACTGGGAGTTACCTCAATTTATTGCACCAGTTCAAGTCATTCAAACATTGATACCACGCAACGCTCTAAAGGGTAAAAATAACACTTTCAAAACCAATAAAAAATCGGGTATCAGTTAAAACTAATACCTGTCTTCGCTGCGATTTTTGATGCCAGTTTTTCAAAATCCATGTAGCAACGCCTAACTGCCTCAATGTGCGCGCCAATTGCGCCATCCGCAGATTTAAGAAAAAAAATGGGCTTGCGTGCTTCCATCGCCATTGGCATCAAACTTCGATAATGCTTCAGCAAAGATAGGCAGTACGGATCTTCCGCCACGGTCGGCGTAGATTGAAATTCCTCGTCCAGTACGGCCTCGCGATAAACACTTGGGATGCAGTCCATCCACCGTTTATAGGCCTTAACAGGACGGCTATCGAGAATGCCATGCTGCATAACGATGTAGCCAATGGGTTGCATCGCGCCTTTAGGCATTGGCAAATCCTCCGGCGCCTTGGTGAGAAGGTCGTACCAGACGGCACGCCACTCGCGCAGGGTAGGCCCTAAATTCTTAAGACCTTGCAGAGAAAATAGGTCCGGCGCTAGCGGCAGGCAAACCTGATCGGAGGCGATCAGCGCCGAGCGATTGATGGCTCCCAGGTTGGGGCCCACATCAATCAACACGAGTTCTGCACCCGAATCCGCACCACGTTGAACAAGGCGGTGAAACGCAGTCATGGTGCGGAAGGCGGATTCATCACTTAGTTGGCAACTAGGCCAAGCAGCCGAGAGCTTGTCCTCAAATCGGGATAGGCCAAGGTCACCTGCAATGAGGCCAAGCGTTGGTGTAATTCTCTCGACGTGGGGTTCAGCAATATCGCCGATACCGCGCAAAATCGGATGGATCGCACCATAGACAGTATCGGAATGTTTTTCATCATCAGGCCACAAGCTTTCCAGGCGCTCCTCATCCAGAAACATGGCGGTGAGATTGGCCTGTGGGTCAAGATCGACAGCCAGCGTCTTTATTCCATGGTCCGCAAACATCCACGAGAGGTGATACACAAGCGAAGTCTTACCCACGCCACCCTTATTGTTAAAGAATGCGACAGTTTTCATGCAATCCTCCGGTAAATTTTGACCAATACCGAATGCTCATCGAACTCGAATTCGGCAGGAGGATTGCCGTTTTGTGCCAATAGTGCCTGAGCGCGCTGAACACCATAGCCAAACCGGTTCACGAAGCCGAGGGATTTCATCGCTTCGGCAATCACGGGGTTGCGGTAGCTGTTACGTGTAGGAAAGTTTTCTGGCGTAGCCTCCCCATACAAGCCGCCCGGACTCTGGATTTCGATGTGGTCACTAAAGGCATAAAAATGAATGGGCGTGTTGCTGTCGTAGTTTCGGTGCATGACGGCATTCATCAATAGTTCGCGCAACGCCCACTCCGGATAATTTGGTAACAGCTTCTCCTCCAATACACTGACGGCACGAATGGTTGTCTGAATGAGTAACTTTATTCTCCCTTCCAACTCGCGCAACACCGAGTGAAGATCACCAGATATTTCGGCCTGATCATCGGGCAAATCTGTAAGTTCGATGCCCGGCAACTTGAGGTACTGGACATAGGCACCTGGCAGAAAGAAGCGGGGGTTTTTTCCAAATAGCAAAATACCAGCGTGCGTTAGTCGGGCACGCCCTGGATCATACAATCGTAGGGACGCTAGCTGTTGTTCAATTGACCGGTGGTTATCGGCAATAGTTTCCGGATCAATGGCCTGACGACGATAAGCATCGAATTGACCCAACGCCAGATCCTCAAGCGACGACTCGGGACAAGAACGCGCATCAAATGAGTGCGCCATTGCAACTCGTCGCTCGGTAAGGACTCGCTCCTCTTGTTCGCTCGCAATCGCCTTGCGGGGTCCTACCCGAATGTAAACACGACCTTTGTAACGTACAGGGGGAAGATCAGAGGGATGCACTTCCACAACAGCCACATCGCCACCGTCAAGAGAAAATTTGGCCACATTCATGAGCGGCTGCGGCAAAACATTTCCATTAGATCGGATTCCGCCAAGATCCTTCAGAAGCTTATCGGTTACGGCTAAGTGGGAGAGCGTTCCGTTATCCTTGACTCCTATGAGCAAATAGCCCGGTTGCCGATGATTAGGTAAGTCGTTAGCAAAAGCACATATTGCCTGACAGAATTTATCCGTGTCATCGACGGATGCCGTGCGCTCAATATGATCTGCTTCCAAGGTGAACAACAGTGCCTTCAATTGAGTTTCAGTCAACATAGCGATCACACTACCCCAATCAATTCAAGCCAATAAATATAGCGATAAAAGTTCACTCGTATACCGCGTATTTCTCACGCAGAAAAAATACGTGACACTTTGAGATGAAAAGAAAATACACCAGATTCTCAACTAGTGGATCACCGGTGGGCCGCCTTCATCCGGACGGCCATTGGCGATTTCATCCGGATTGGCATCGCGAATCGCCAAGACGGTAACCACGAATTTAACCGTCTTGCCCGCAAAAGGATGATTACCGTCCACCGTGAGTTTGCCGTTCTCGATGCGCGATACCAGAAATTTCATGGCTTCGCCGGATTCGTTTTCAAATTCAACTTCGGCACCGAGATAACGATATTCGGGCGGGACGTTTTCAATATCGTCGGTAAACGTCAGCGCCGGATCGTGTGCACCAAAACCTTGCTCCGGCGATAAAATGACCTCTAGTTTATCGCCGATTGCCGCGCCTTCTAAAGCGGCTTCGACTCGCTCGAACAGGCCGCTACCGGCACCGTGCACATAGCCGATAGGCACATCAGACTGCTCCACCACCTGCGCTTGATCCAGGATGGAATAAGTAATGTAGACCGCTTTATTTTTGCTGACTATCGATTCGGACATGACTTGGTCTCACAGAAAAATACTAAATTTTACCCGAAATATGTTCAGCTTACCCAGCAACGGCTTCGTGCCGTTCAATTTCTAAACTGACGAGCATCGCGCCCGGCGTAGCGCTTAAAGGCCAAGTCAGGGTTAAGGTAACCGCCTGCATAATTTTTTCAAACCCGGCTTCGGATTGCGAAACGCTGAAATGCGGTGTCGCGTGTAACCGCACCGGGTGACTGGTGTGCAGCGTCAGACTGCCACCCAACACATCATCCTTTAGGGTAATGCTTTGCATTTGATCGAATTCAAACACCTGTCCAAATCCGCCGGGGACACCGCCTTGAAATTCATAGCGCCCTGCCGGACCATCACAACTGGGCATGGCGATGTTGAGCTCCGTGCTAAACCAACCGCGCTGGACACCGCTAAAACTGTATTGCGCTTCAAGACGATTTGCGTCAAGGCGTAAAGTTTTGTGTACCTTCAGTACGTCGACCCCCGCCTCGAAATTAATGCAAAGACCCGCGCCGTCTAATACACGATAGTCGGGGTGATAAGGGGCGATGTCAGCCTGCGCTGAATCGGCATCCAACCAGCGGTCCAAAAATAAAGCGCGCGGGTAGAGATCAACGTCAATATCTTTGCTTCCGATTGCCTGCTTGAAGGCCATGCGATCGTGCGCCGAGGCCATCCCGGTGTTATTCGGCGTATGGCTATTTTCGTTCCACTGTATCTTGCGGTAGTAGTGTTCCGACTGTCGCGCTAAGGTATCGCCAAAATTATGCGACAACGCATAAGCATCCAGTTCCGTCACGCTCGCATGGCTATCCAGGCGTACAATCGCCTGCAGGTCGGCATTGTGTAAAAATAATTCCTCATGACCATCGCAATCAAAATCTCGCTGCTCACGCGCGGGACGTGCGGCGAGTTGATCCAGTTGATGTTCTAATTTCAGCATCGCGTTGTAAATCGCACGACGCAGATGCGGCAAATACAGGCCGCCGAACAAGCCATGCCAATAGGCATCATTGGCCTGCGATTGATAAAGTAAGTTTAGCAAGGCCGGATGCTGTTTGTGGCCTTGTAGCCCCTGCACACGCTCCGACAAGCCCAGCATGCGTTTATGCATCCAATTCGATTCCGGATAACGGCTGAAGAAATTTTTCCAAATACCGCCGCGCAAAAAGGCTTTTTGTTGGTCGAAGCGGCCCTGCTGCCGACTCGCCTCCACCAATTCGGCATACGTGTTTGCCGCCGCGGCAGGTAGCGTCCATTCATTCATTTCAATGTAGGATGTCGTGGGTAGATACACTATCCCGCGTGTCTTGGCCTGTGCATGATAAGTGTCATAACGCTGAGTACGAATGATGGGCGAAGCCAGTACCCCTTCGATAAATAGTTTGAGCCAAGCTTTCTCGTAGACCCATTCGTAGGTTTCCGGCCAGATACCAAATTTCTCGATATCGTCAAAATACACCGCCGCCGCTTGTTGACCGGACTGCGCCAGACTTTCGATAAAATGCACTACTTCATGTGCCGGTGAAAATGGTAAGCGATAGCGCAAAGCCTCGCTGATGGGAAACAAATCGAGGCGGCGGCCGTCTTCTTCAGTGGTATAAAACCCATTTAATTCCGCGTTCTGTTTTCCACTGCACAGAAAGTGATAGTCATCCACCGTCACGTAATGAATGCCGGCATCGACCAAGGCGGGTACGACGGTGGCTTCCCAGACACGCTCGGTAAGCCATGCGCCGGTAGGACGCGCACCGAATTTTTGTTCCAATTTAGCGGATAAGGTATTCAGTTGACCGATACGATCCCGATTCGGAATCACCGCCAACACCGGTTCAGTATCTCCGGCACCGAACATTTCCACTTGCCCGCGCGCGACCATGTTTTGCAACAAGCGCATGTCTTGTGGAAAACGTGCGATCAAATAATCGAGCAGCCAACCAGAGAAATGCACTGAAAACTTGAAATCCGGATAAGCGTGCAAAGTTTCTAGAAATGGCCGATAGCAACGCTGGTGTGCGTCTTCCAACACCGCATCGAAATTGCCCACGGGTTGATGGGCATGCACACCCAAAAGTAACGCAATCGTCGTCATCCTTAATGGCGTTAGCTGCTGCGACGCATAGTACCGCCGGTTTCAACGCCTTGCTTACTGCCATGACAAATTGCTTGCTCCAATACGGACGGCACCGGTAAACGCAAATGTTGGTATAAACGACGGAGGTTAGCGCGGTACAAGCGGTCGAACAGAGCAACGCTTTGCGCTGGATTGTAATCACCGAACCACCAAAACCAATCGGAGCTTTCGCAATCTGCCAATTGTCGTAGCGCCGCCTGACGTTCCTCTTCGCTTAAGCGCCCGCTGGCCATGACTTGATCAAAACTTTGTTTAGCCGCACAAAGCAAATCCCAAGCGTGATTTTTTGCGCGGCCCCCGATCCAAGTACTGAATGTGCCGTACACCCAACTTCCCGCCACCACCTGCGGTAGCTGGCCCGTCACGGCGCAAGTTGGGCCGCCTGCACCGCACTGCTGTAAATAATCGCTGAAGGTTGTCATGTGTATCTTTGGATGCGTCGCCAAGGCTTCATACAACTCGGAAAGAAAGTAATAGCCGTTATAAGAATAATATTCCCAGGCATTCTCACCATCCAGAATGACCGACACCACGGGGCTTTCATCCGGCGAAGCACGCTCAAGAATCGCCTCCAACTCGTGTATAAAATTAGCTACGGCATCGCGCGCATACCACTGGGCATATTCAAAACCAATGAGGTCCGCCATATGGTCATCACGGAAAAAACAATGGATCTGTTTTCCTTCTTCCTGCAAGCGATAAGGGCGATACAGATATTGAGATTTATCGGGTAAATCGCCATTATGGACGTGGCGCAAACTATTTTCTAACACGCCGGTACCGGTCGCCGCCCATTGCACGCCATGTTTAGCCATTTGTAGCAGCGAAGCATGCGATACCGCACCTTCCGCCGGCCACATCCCTTTAGGCGGTTGGCCAAATCGCTCTGCATGCGAGCGCAGTGCGGAATCGATATGAAAGTTCATACGCTGAGCACCTCCCGAGTACACCGGGGCTTCCGGCAGAGTTGCATCAGGCATCGCATCGAGTGTACTTTTTAAGTCGATTAACAATGGTGCAATCGGGTGATAGTGCGGTGTGGTAGACAGTTCGATGCGCCCTTCCTGCATCAGTTTTTGATAGCGCGGGATTAAACCGGTAATAGTTTCACCGTACAATTCAAACAATTGTTGCCGATCCGTGAAACTAAAAAGGCCGCCTTGGCTCATTAAGCGCGGCAACAATTCGGTGTTGCGCCGGAGCGATTCACCGGTCCAGACCAAGTGATACCAAACCAATAAGTCCGCCAAATATTGCCCGGAAAAATATTCAAAATGCCGACTTTTATGTGCGTCAATTTCTTGAAACATTTTAAACAACTGCTGGTAAGCCGGATACGGCGCAATCAAAGTCGCATGATTGCAGCGGAAACAACTGTTCAGCAGTAAATCGCGTTCTTCCGTACCGAGGGTATTGAAATCTTTATGCACCAGTAAACGCAGCAGGGGATCACGTATCTCACCGCACTCGAACTGCTGGGCGTAATCTTCGAGTTGATCGAGCAAGACCGGTACAAAATTAACCACGACTCGTGCGTGCGGTTGTTGCTCCAAGTGAAATACCATATCCGAATAATCTTTAACCGCGTGCAGATAAGTCCAAGGCAGCGCAAATTCGCCGTTGGAATAATCACGGTAATCCGGCTGATGCATGTGCCAGCAAAGGACTAAATTTAATTGACGGTGTACATCGCTCATGGGTGGGGTTACCGGTTTCGCCTTGCTGCCCATTGGATTTAACGGCGGACGTTGTTAGTGCTTGAGACCGGAAATGCACACGCTTAACATGCGCTCATCTGCGTAAAAACGAGACGACCTAACGCTCAGCACATACTTATCTTACATGATGAATGTATTGCCCCAGCATTTCCGGGGTAATTAGCGTGATACCGCGATCCGTTACATGAAAATGCTGCGCGTCTTTATTTCGGTCAAAACCGATTTCCATACCCTCCGGGATGTGGCAACCTTTATCCACAACCACCCGATGTAACTTTACGCGCGGGCCAATGACCACTTTCGGCAAAATCACGGAATCCGTTACGACACTGTAGTCATTGACCCGTACACCCGAAAACAGCACTGAACGTTTCACCGAAGCACCGCTAATAATACAACCGCCGGAAACCATAGAATCGACTGCGGTACCACACCGATCGTGCGTGTCAAACACAAACTTGGCGGGAGGAAGCTGTTCTTGGTAAGTCCAAATAGGCCATTTTTCATCGTACAAATTGAGATCCGGAGAGATTTTAGCCAATTCCATATTGGCCTCCCAATAGGCATCGACGGTCCCCACATCGCGCCAGTAAGGGGTGCCGTTTTGCACGCCCACACAACTTTCGGAAAAGCGATGCGCGTACACTCGATAGCGCGATAACATATGTGGAATCAAATCGTGGCCGAAATCGTGGGATGAATTTGGATCATCGGCATCGCGAATCAACTGCTCGTAGAGAAACTTTGCATTGAAAACATAGATACCCATGCTTGCCAAGACATGGCGTGGATCGCCCGGTATTGATGTAGCATGATCCGGTTTCTCGTCAAAACCCACCACGCGCCCATAGTCATCCACGCTCATCACGCCGTAGGATTTAGCTTCTTCAATGGGCACTTCAATGCAGGCAATACTTAAATCGGCGGCTGAAGCCGCATGCGCAGCAAGCATCTCGCCATAGTCCATTTTATAAACATGGTCGCCGGCCAGAATCAGGAGAAATTCCGGCGCATATTGGCGCAGGATATCCATGTTTTGAAACACGGCATCGGCTGTTCCTTTATACCACTCGGCTTCGATACGTTGCTGTGCCGGCATGAGATCAATGAATTCATTGAACTCGCCGCGCAAAAATCCCCAACCACGCTGTAAATGTTGAATTAGGCTATGCGCTTTATACTGCGTCACCACACCGATGCGGCGGATGCCCGAGTTCAAGCAATTGGAAAGCGGGAAATCGATAATGCGAAATTTACCGCCAAAGGGTACCGCCGGTTTCGCGCGCCAATCCGTCATGTGATTCAAGCGACTACCGCGCCCACCCGCCAAAATAAGCGCAACCGTATTTTTGGTCAGCAAGCTGACGAAACGTGGATACTCTTTTTGCTTATTTAACTCTTCGCTGGCGCTCATGGCTCAATTGTAGCCGATTCTATGCAAAGTCTACACATGTCAAAAGAATACCGTCGCCCTTTATAAAATCGTGCAAAGCACCCGACCAAATCACCGGCAAACGATTGACCTGCACGTTTTGTGCGTTACTATCTAAACACGAGCACACACTGCTAAAGCCCAAGCCCATGAAACACGACAAAATCCGCAAAGTCAATGATGCCGCCGAAGCCTTACTCCAGGCACGCTCCCACAACCCGTTTGCCTACCTCGGGCTACACCCTGACCCGCAAACAACGCCGGCGAGCTGGGTGCTGCGCGTGTTTGCTCCACAAGCGACCCAGGTTGCCGTAAAAAGCGGTACCCAGCGGCACTCCTTAACACGCGTTTTACCGCAAGGAATGTTCGAATGGCGTGGCGCGCAAGCGCTTGAAATACCCTACCGCCTAGAACTGGAGGATGGTACTCATCAGCATGAAATCCACGATCCCTACTGCTTTCCCAACCCCATCAGCGACCATGACCTCTATCTCTTCGGCGAGGGTCGTTTGTATGAAGCGCACCGCACGCTCGGCGCACAAGCGATGGAACTCCTGGGTATCGCCGGGGTTAACTTTGCCGTCTGGGCACCGAATGCAGAACGCGTCAGCGTGGTCGGCGATTTCAATCAGTGGGACGGTCGCACCCACTCCATGCGCGCGCTGGGTATGGGTGGTGTGTGGCAGATATTTATTCCCGATCTGGCACCCGGAAGTTTGTATAAATTCGAGATCCGTAATCGCCATAGCGGCGATGTTTTTGTCAAAACGGACCCCTATGCACAAGCTTACGAGCAACGCCCCGGCACCGCTGCGCGTGTCGTTCCAGCGCAAAAATACGCTTGGGGCGACAACGCGTGGCTGGAAAAACGTAAACAAACGGATTGGTTGCATGCGCCCTACAATATTTACGAAGTCCACGTCGGCTCCTGGCGCCGCCATCCCGATGGGCGTTTCTATACCTACCGCGACTTAGCCGAATATCTTGTGCCGTACGTAAAAACCATGGGCTACACGCATATTGAGTTGTTGCCGCTCTCTGAACATCCCCTGGACGAATCCTGGGGTTATCAAGCCACCGGTTATTTCGCACCGACCAGTCGCTTCGGCAGCCCGGATGATTTACGTGTTTTTATTGATGCTTGCCACCAAGCCGACATTGGCGTGTTCTTGGATTGGGTCCCAGCGCATTTCCCTCGAGACGACTGGGCGCTAGCGCGCTTTGACGGCACCGCCTTATATGAACATGAAGACCCGCGCCTCGGCACCCATAAAGAATGGGGCACACTGATTTTTAATTACGGGCGACACGAAGTAAAAGGCTTTCTACTGGCCTCCGCGCATTGCTGGTTTGATCAATTCCACTTCGACGGCATCCGCGTCGATGCGGTCGCCTCCATGCTCTACCTCGACTACGCCCGCAAAGCCGGTGAGTGGCTGCCCAACCGTTTTGGCGGACGTGAGAATCTGGAAGCGGTTGATTTTTTGCGCGAACTGAATGTGATGGTGCACGAACAATTTCCCGGCGCGCTCACTATGGCCGAGGAATCGACGGCATGGCCTATGGTGTCGCGCCCGACTTATCTCGGCGGTCTGGGGTTTTCCATGAAGTGGAGCATGGGCTGGATGAACGATACGCTACGCTACATTGAGCAAGACCCGGTGCATCGGCGTTATTACCATCAGCAGCTCACCTTCGGCCAATTGTATGCCTATACCGAAAATTTCGTGCTGCCCTTATCGCACGATGAAGTGGTTCATGGCAAGCGTTCGTTGTTGGACAAAATGCCCGGAGATGCCTGGCAAAAATTCGCCAACGTGCGCCTGCTGTACACCTACCAAATGACCACTCCCGGCAAGAAGCTTAACTTCATGGGAAACGAATTTGCGCAGGGGCGCGAGTGGCATGTTGGGCAAGAGTTAGATTGGGACTTACTGCAGCGCGAAGTGCATCGCGGTGTCCAAAGTTGCGTGCGCGATCTCAATCATTACTACCGCACCCTACCTGCGCTGTACGAGTTGGATTTTTCCGGAGAAGGTTTTCGCTGGATTGATTGCCAAGATCATACACAGTCCACCCTGAGCTATGTCCGTCAAGCACGCGACGGCAGCTTCATTATCGTCGTGCTCAATTTTACGCCCGTGCCGCGCACCCACTACCGGCTGGGCGTACCCAGCCCGGGGCGGTACCGCGAAATATTCAATAGCGACTCCAGCTTCTACGGCGGCAGTAACTTGGGCAACGGCGTGGAATTGACGGCTGAAACAAAAAATTGGATGGGATATCCGCAATCGATTCAGTTAACACTCCCTCCTTTGGCCGGAGTCATCTTGGTTTTGTCCTAAAACGGCACTTGAAATACGCATTTCCGCGCCTTAAGCTTAAGCGCTGAGCGGATTCCCTACCTTCAAAAGAATTGGAGCTAACAATGGCCGGTCTGACTCGTTCCCCCGCATGGAAAGCACTCAAAGCCCACCACAAAACAATGGTCGGCGTACACCTGCGCGACCTATTCGCCCAAGATACACGGCGCTTCGACCGATACACGTTGCGCTTTAACGATCTGTTGCTCGACTATTCTAAAAACATCATCACCGACACCACCCTACAATTGCTGCTCGACTTAGCGCGTGAAACCGGTGTGCTGGAACACGCGGCCAGCATGTTCAACGGCGAAAAAATTAACTTCACCGAAAATCGCTCCGTGCTGCATGTCGCGCTGCGCAATCGCAGCAATCGCCCGATTCTGTCGGATCGTAAGGACGTGATGCCCGGCATCAACAAAGTTTTGGCGCATATGCGCGTGTTCAGCGACCAAGTGCGCAGCGGTGCCTGGAAAGGCTATACCGGCAAACCCATCACCGACATCATCAACATCGGCATCGGCGGTTCCGACCTCGGGCCGGTGATGGCGACCGAGGCCTTGAAACCGTATGCCGCCGAAAATCTCAAGATGCACTTCGTCTCCAACATCGACGGCACGCAACTGGTGGAGACGCTGAAAAAACTCGACCCGGAAACCGCCCTTTTCATCGTCGCCTCCAAGACCTTCACCACGCAAGAAACCCTCACCAATGCGCGCTCGGTCCGCACCTGGTTCTTGGAACATGCCAAAGTTGAAGCTGCCGTCGCCAAGCACTTCGTCGCCGTCTCCACCAGCAGCCAGGAAGTGAAAACCTTCGGCATCGACACCGCCAACATGTTCGGATTTTGGGATTGGGTCGGCGGCCGCTATTCGCTTTGGTCGGCGATTGGCTTGCCGATTGCGCTGGCCATCGGCATGGACAACTTCGAAGCCATACTGGCCGGCGGCCACGCTATGGACGAACATTTCCGCAGCACACCCCTGGAAAAAAACCTGCCGGTGATTATGGGCCTGCTGGGCGTGTGGTACGGTGATTTCTTCGACGCGCAATCGCATGCCGTGCTGCCCTACGATCAATACCTGCACCGCTTCCCCGCCTACCTGCAACAGCTCGACATGGAGAGCAACGGCAAGCGCGTGCGGCGCGACAAAAAAACCGTGGACTACTCCACCGGCCCCGTGCTGTGGGGCGAACCTGGCACCAACGGCCAGCACTCCTTCTACCAACTGATCCATCACGGCACCAAAATCATTCCTGCGGATTTTCTAGCACCGGCGCAAAGCCAAAACCCCATCGGCGACCATCACCCGATTCTGCTGTCCAACTACTTCGCCCAAACCGAAGCGCTGATGAAAGGCAAAACCGAAGCCGAAGTGCGCACCGAATTGGAAGCCGCAGGCCTAAGTGGGCGCAAGCTGGAACAACTGCTGCCGCACAAAGTTTTCCCCGGCAACCGCCCAACCAATTCGCTATTGTTCAAGAAACTCGACCCGGCCACTTTGGGTGCATTGATCGCGCTCTACGAACACAAAGTATTCGTGCAAGGCGTGATCTGGGATATCAACTCCTTCGATCAATGGGGCGTAGAACTCGGCAAGCAACTGGCGCAAAAAATCCAGCCGGAATTAAAGGGTGATGCGGCAGTGACCAGCCATGACAACTCGACCAACGGCTTGATCAATTACTACAAGGCGCAGCGTAAAGCCTAGCGGCCCATGCGGTGCCACGTTTGTTCACGGCTTAGATTGATCGGATGCCTGTTCACGGCCTAGGCAGGTTGTCTGAGCAATCGCCGTGACGGACTACTTATCGGCCATTGCTGCCGGTGGTCCACTGAAGTTGTAACGGCCGGTATGGAATCTTCACCGACCGTTGACGAGGAAATCATTCCAATGGCCGCTTCTCAAATATGCGCCCGCGTACTATCGACCCAAACCTGCCTGATGACAATTCCATGAGCAATGGCAGCTTACTGATCATAATGCTGTCGCTCAAAATTTCATGGGGATAGTCAGCTCGTCGGCCTGAACGGTCATTGGGGGATTGCTACTTGGGCGGTCGCTCGACTTTGCATTGCTGCCGTTCGACCATTGCCAACGAAAAAGCAGCGGCGATAAATCGGAACGGCTGCTTACCGAATAACGCTACTCACCCTAACGACTCACTGCTGCCCTTGGCGAAGGTCCGCTATCCGGCAAACAATTTAGCGAGACTAATTTCTCCAAAGTGCTCATTTGAGACAGTCGACCTTGTGATTACCCGAAAGCAGTCACTCAACTGGATTATGGATCATCAAATATAAAAATGGCAATGCCATTGCTATGGCCCATGGGTTACAAGTCACCAATGCAATTTCTGGATGCCTGGCTTATTGCTCAACAGAAAGAGAAGTTGGTAGCATGACCGCCAACTCTTGGGAGAATAAAAATCGAGGGTACCTCGCATTCATTAAAGTCAAAAGTATAAATATCCATGGCGCAAGTTTTATTAAACTGTGAAAACCCCCACTGTACCTCTCATTTGCGCAGCCTTGCCTTCTAATTCATTGGCGAGATCCAATAACCCATTGGCTGCACTGGAATTCTCCTCTGACATCTGAGTCACTCGTTCGGTATTTTTTGCCAATTCGGTCGACGCTGAATTTTGTTCATTCAGTGCTGAGGAAATATCATCGATGAGATTCGCCACATCACTGAACCCCCCTTGGATGTTTATAATTGAATTTTGCGCAATCTCGGCATCCGTCACTCCTTGGCGAGTGGCATTTACTACCTTATCCATGCTGCCAAGTGCGTGATTTACCATTTCACTAATCTTGTTGGACATTTCATTTATCTCATTGGTGGCATTACTGGTGCGCTCTGCTAATTTGCGTACCTCATCCGCCACAACCGCAAATCCACGCCCCTGCTCACCGGCCCGGGCAGCCTCTATGGCAGCATTAAGTGCCAATAGATTTGTCTGATCAGCAATCTCCTTGATTACCTTTACTACATCAATGATGCGCGACGCATCCTCGCCTAGACGCGTAACTTCGCCGGATGCCGCATCTATTTCTTTCGCACTGGAAAGCAATCCGGATACGGTTTTATGTACAATTTGTGCCCCTTCTTCGGCATTTATGCGCGAGGAATTAGCGATTTTTTTTGCATTCCCGCCTTGATCACTAATATGGGTGGTGGACACGCTCATTTCCTCAATGGACGCAGCCATGCTGCTTACTGCATCAGACTCGTAATTCACGTTTTCGTTAATTTTTTTAGCTGCTACAGCTAGGCTGTGTGCCATCTCTTCTACCTGGCTTGATTGTTCCTTAATTTTTGCGATCATATTGCGCAGGCTTTTTTGCATTTGATATGCATTCTCCAGTAAGCTTCCTGCAGCCGGTGGTAGGTTTGGTTGCTGAGAAAAATTGCCTGCAGCCATGGTGTTCACTATCGTCGAGACATCTTTTGGATCTCCTCCCAATTGAAGCAACACGGAACGAATGATGATAATGGCCAAAAATATTGATAACCCAACGGATACCATCATCCAGACAAGCATGATGTTACGCCGACTCTTATAATTTTTATCTGCCTGTGCAATATTTTTCGCGCCTTCTTCATTCACGAGCTTAATGATATTTTCTCGCAACTTGGTCATTTTTGTTGAAAGTACTCGATCAATACCATCCACTTTGGCATCGGATTCTGAATAATTTTTGTGTACGTCAATCTGCGCTAAATATTTAGCAGTCACGGCTTGATGTTCTGCATCCAACCCGACAATCCCGCTAATGAATTCATCCAATACATTGGATCCCGCTGCAAGTTTTTTCAAGCCTGCCAGTGCATCAGCTTGATCTTTACCAAATAACTCCCGTTGGGTCATAAATTCAGCACGATATTTTTTTAGCTTTTCTTGATCAGCTCCTCGTAACCAGACATCTTTTGCCAACTTAACCTCTTTGAGGAA
Organism: Betaproteobacteria bacterium; assembly: GCA_043783305.1. Classification (GTDB taxonomy): domain Bacteria; phylum Pseudomonadota; class Gammaproteobacteria; order Burkholderiales; family Thiobacteraceae; genus RBG-16-58-11. The sequence continues at coordinate 15,619 of JAYVZN010000091.1, read as the reverse complement.
GTGAACTTCCATGCTGCCGATCTCATTCATTATCTTGACGCCTTCATTAAGGCGACCACTGTCAACTTTCATGTCATTTATCACAGCGTTTAATTGACCTAAAGCAAATATTGCCATCGTTAAAAACATAATTAATGAGAAGGATTCCAAGACAAGAATCTTCCCCTTAAGTGTTAATTTATTAAGCATTCAAAAATTCCCTCACTGCATGTTAGGTGTAATTAACTTGGTATAACGGCTATTTAATTCGATACTTTAGTAGATCATCGTTCTTCCACATAACTCAGCAAGGTGAACCCCCGGCTCAAATGTAAGCGGCCGCCTTCAGGTGGCTAACGGGTTAACAGCGCCTTTGAGACGCTCACCTGATAAACCCACGGCTTTGCCTGGGGTCACTTAATTTTCATGCTTATTGATTATGCTTTGTTGTATGCATAGCTGATTGAAAGACGGCATCTGAATTCCTATAGTGAAATTCAATGAGAATTGACAGTTAACGCGGATTCAATTTTGAAGTGCAACGCCTGACTTAAGGTGGATGATTTTCTGAAAATGGTAGGGTTGCCAAGTCAGATCACTCACCCGGAATATTTACCGGTGGACTTCCCGCCCGCAACAAATTATGCGGCAATTGACGATGTCGACGCCGTTCCATATCTCAACGATACGGGGGAAAACAACCTACCGAAAATTTCTCACAAACTCGCCGCCGAAAGTGTTCGTGATTTCCGCAAAGGGATTGGTAGCATCGTTTAATGGTGGTTTCGATCCGCTAGGGCGCGCCTTGAGTCTTTGTAAAAAATACGCTCATAAGTGCCAAGTATACGCAGCTGATAATGATGTAACTTGGGTTCAACCTACGCCCGCTCCTCCGACGGTTTTGCAAGCGGCGCCATAGGTGGGTGCGACCGGGGTTTCGATGGAATCCTCCGGTTGACTCCGCAGCATCTACTGAGCAGTTTTGACGCAATGGCGATTAAAGAAAAAATCACGCATTCAAGCGTGGTGCGCTAAAGCGCACTCCTTAATTTTACAATGGACGACATTATGAAATGGCCGCTCATTCCTTTCGCAATGCTGTGCTTTAGCCATATGGCTATGGCTTGCCGACTCGCGCCGATGAATTTTTTTCGCGAACATGGTGATCTCATTGCGGAAGCTAGTGTCATAGTACTTGCTGAAGCGGTGGTGGGTCATGATGCCACCTCAAGCTCGTGTCGATTCCGCTTGGTGCGTACGTTGAAGGGTCAAGCTCCCAGTGATATTTCCGTTTCCTGTTGGCCTTCCCTCGCTGGCGAATCAACTTCAAATCTTTCATCGCATACGGCCCCAGTTTTCTGGCAGGGGCGCATGGGGCGAGTTACCTATGGCATTACCTGCCGGTTGCTCCCACCAGTTTTCACTGTGGGCCACAAATATCTACTGATTCTTGGCGTAGAGCCCGATACAAAACAATTTGAAGAGATTGTGGAGCCAAACGATAAGTGGCTTCTCTTTATTGAACAGCATTTGCAGCAGGATGAACGTTGATGATGCCCATCAGTAATGGGATGAATTCTTCACTGCCTCACCACCCAACGGCATCGCTACCCCAGGAAAATCTCGAATGGTTCGATGCGCAGCACGCATCGAACGCCAAAATAGCCGGATATGCCGGCGATCAGCAGCACCATTCCGAAGGCAAGCACAAGGTTGGTATAGGTTCCATGTTGCCGGCACCGCTGCGTCGTCAGTGTCGAGGGAGAAACACTGGGTGACCGAGTACGCCGCAGACAACTACGCGCTGGAGCGCATCTTCGGCCACACCAGCGCCGATGCAAATCGATGGGCGAACTTCGTTGCTATCTATGTCTTCTTCCACTGGCTGGCGACGGTGGAACGGGTCACTGGGCGGCCTCTATGCCCACTACACCCACCGCCGCACATGCGCGGAAAGGCGCCGCGAAAACTGGTGACCGGCAAGGTACCGCTGGACGACCAGACGGCCGTTCTCGTGGCCAAGTCGTTTGACATCTTGGACTCCTGGGAACACTCGGCATAGAGCTGCATTAGGCTTCGCTACTTGCACCCATGCGCCGTTCTGCTGCGAGCCGTCGGAAGTCTTGAGGGCCAACGCTATTCGGGCCGATGGCGGAGTGAGAATGCTGCCATTCAAATTCGATCCTCTTAGTCTTCTTGCTGCGAGCTTTCGAGTGGCGGCAATGCGGATGCGTAGCAGACGTGATTTGCTTATGGTGCCACCGGTCGCAATCGCCGAGTAACAGACCCTTACGACTTCCCGCTACTGACCACCACGACCATTTTCACCCTCCGTTATTTTCGTACATCGCGCATCACACGCCCTGAAGCGAACGTCGCCTATACTCAGGATTATCCGCAACCCGCGATAAGCCCCCGAGCCCCATGACCCCGCTCACCGTCAACAATAAAACCCACCACGTACAGTCCGACCCCGAGAAGCCGCTGCTCTGGGTACTACGCGATGAGCTTGGCCTGAAGGGCACGAAATACGGCTGCGGGGTGGGCGTGTGCGGCGCTTGACGATTATTCAATGTAATGGCTCGGGCAAGCGCAGCGGGTTCTTGAGTAGCAGGATGTGGTGCTCGTCCTCGGCATCCACGACCTCGATACTGAGACGTGATCGACATAAGACTGCCATTGCGGTTTTGCGAGTTGCGTCAGTAACATGATGGGAACTGCTTAGGCAAACGAATCCGTCGCCCCCACGCAGGCGGGCATGACGACTCAAAACATCACCGTTCCGGATCAAAAGTGAGCGGCCTCGATAGGCGAGCTTACACCCGATCAAAGCGCGCCGTGGTGGAACAGAAGTTGATGCGACGCATCCTCCCCGGTTCCCTGCACCCTAATCCGCGTCAGCCCGGCGCTGGGCACGTCGATGCGATAGGTGTCCACCAGCGGCAGATGCAGCGCGTTGGCCAGCGCCATGCGAATCACTCCGGCATGGCATACCAACAGCACATGCTTGCCGGCATGTGCTGCGATTAAATCCAACCAAGCGGCGCGCACTCGCGCAAAAAAATCTTGCAGCGGTTCCGCGCCTTCCGGCCGCTGGTTCATCGGGTCGCGCTTGAAGCGCTCGATGACTTGCGGATCTTCGGCGTGCAGTTGCTCGGTGGTCTTGCCTTCCCACACGCCAAATTTCACTTCCATAAAGCGTACGTCAAAACTTAAAGGGAGATTTCTCGCCTGCGCCAATTCCAGAGCAAATGCCTGGCAGCGCTGCAAAGGGGAGCTTACGATGTGTTGCCACGGACTATGCACACCGACCGCGGCACGCATTTGCTGCCAACCTTTTTCGCTTAAAGGATCGTCCAATTGACCGCGATATTTACGCCCGCCGACCGGCTCTCCGTGGCGTATTAAATCCACCATCGTCGTCATTTCGGACACCGCCTAAGCGGCCCATTTAACGATGGTGAGCAGTAACAGCAAACCCAACCACAAGGCAATTGAGCGCCAGATTAAACTCACGGCGCTATCCAGATAATCGGCATCGACTTGTTCGCCCAGCCCGATGTCGGGGCGGTATTTAACCTGTCCCTCAACCTCAATCGCCTGACCCAGACGTACACCCAGTGCACCGGCACCGGCGGCTAAAATAACGCCGTGTGCTTTGTTGGTCCAATGCGACGCTTGCTCTTGCCAGCAACGAATCGCGTCTTCGAAGTTGCCGACCACAGCAAAACTCGCTGCCGTTAAGCGTAGTGGAACCCAATCCAAAATCATAAAGGCGGTGTCGGGAAACATGCCGAAGCGCCCGTACTCATGGTGATCCAACGCACCCCATTTTTGGCTCAAAATTTGTGCCAAACGATACAGCAATGCACCCGCCGGGCCGAGCAGCACGAACCAAAAAAATACACCAAAAAATTGCCGGTGCGCGCACAGCAGCAACTTCTCTAAGGTGACGCGCGCCAATAGTTCGGTTTTGAAATCGGCGATCGAGTGACCCTCCCAGTCACCCACGATCCGGCGCGCGCCTTCTAAGTCGTCGATACGGATAGCCTGTGCCACTTTTGTGGCCGATTGCGTGAAGAGGCTGCAACCCAGCGTCAAGTACAACACGCCGATGTTTAATAACAGCGCCAATAAAAAATTGGCGCGGTACAAGAAGAAATAAAAAATTCCCAACACCAGCACCGCCGGCAAAATGCCTAAACCCCAAGCAAGCATCCCGTAGCGATAACGCCCGGCGTTAAAGTGCCGCTCCAAAAAGTTTCCATAGCGCGCAAACTGCACGTAGAGTTGAATGCGCTGATCGAGCGGGCGAAAATGCTCCAGCAGCAACATTGCGATAAGGGAAAAAAAACTCATGACGGGTTCTCGGACAGTTTAGCTAAAAGCACCACGTAACAACGGACAACACCGATTTTAACTCTACGAAATTACGCCCCTGCGCATCCCGCCGGAACTGAGCGCCGTAAATTGATGACCGTATGTATAATAACTTAAATCTCGCGCCCTAAACATGGCGCACCCCCTCTGAAAGGAACGTCGTGCTGAAACAACTCTGTACCGCCCTATCGTTACTAATCTCCCTACCCCTGTATGCCGCCGCGGGTCCTGCGGTAACCGTACCGGTTAAACCGATCAAGGTTGGCGCTCATTCCTACTATGTGCAAGGCATGTCGGGGGCCGCTTCCAGCGCCAACCAAGGTTTTATGTCGAATGCCGGCTTTGTTATCACACCCAATGGCGTTGTAGTATTCGATTCGCTTGGCACCCCACCGTTGGCCGAAGCATTAATCGCCCAAATTCGCAAACTTACCCCAGCACCGATCAAGCGCGTGATCGTTAGCCATTACCATGCCGACCATATCTACGGACTACAAGCGTTCAAAGCCTTGGGAGCGGAAATTTGGGCGCACGAAGGCGCTAAAGAATACTTCCACTCCGAAGAACGCGACTTGCGCTTGGCACAGCGACGCGAAGAACTCTTTCCCTGGGTGGATGAAAAAACCAAAATACTGGAGCCGGATGTTTGGTTGAGCGGCGATACCGATTTTGAAATGGGCGGTATACACTTCGCGGTGCGCTATGTCGGCCCGGCGCATTCGCCCGAAGATATCGCTATGTTCGTCCAAGAAGACCAAGTGCTGTTTGCCGGCGATCTCGTCTTTAAAGGTCGAGTACCCTTCGTCGGCAGCGCTAATTCCAAACTGTGGCTCGCCGCACTCGGCAAATTACTTGCTTTCAACGCCAAAGCCCTGGTGCCGGGACATGGTGCCGTGTCTTACAACCCGAAACAGGATTTAACCTTAACCAGCGACTATCTAAACTACCTGCGCAAAACCATGGGACTTGCCGTGGACAATTTCATACCTTTCGACGAAGCCTATGCCAAAACCTCATGGGCGCAATTTGAAAAACTCCCGGCGTTTGGAAACGCCAACCGTCCCAATGCTTACAATACCTATCTTTTAATGGAAAAAGAATCTCTGAAATAAGCCCGGCTTTCGGCGCATCATCGACCGCGCAATCGACATGCCGCAGCCGCCCATCGTAGCCGATACGGTCGATGGCGTTATCCGGGACAATTTTAAAGGTGACATTAATAATGCATGAACACGAAAAAATAAACTACGTCGAATATCCTGCAAAAGATATAGCCGCAACCAAGCAATTTTTTATAACTGCTTTTGGCTGGTCCTTTGTCGACTACGGTCCGGACTACGCCGCATTCTCCAACCAAGGGTTGGACGGCGGGTTTTTTAAATCTGAACTGATATCCTCTGCTGACCAGGGTGCTGCCCTGCTGGTTTTTTACAGCCGAAATTTAGAATCGACTGAGGCTAAAGTAAAGCAGGCGGGAGGCGTGATCCACAAGGCCATATTTTCATTTCCCGGTGGCCGTCGTTTTCATTTCGTTGAGCCGAGTGGGAATGAGTTTGCGGTTTGGTCTGATCTTGGCACGTAAATAGATCACCGTAAAAGCGCGGCGACGCTAGTTCAGATTTTCAACCATCAATGCGCATGCAATTTGCCATAAGCCGCCAATAAACGCTGGTGCAGATCACAACCTTCTAAGCCCAAGCCCGGCGAGTGCAGACCAAAGAAGCGTTGCTCGCGCTTGAGTAAGGCTTGCGCTTGTTGCAGGGTGTCTGCACCGTAGAGTTGTTGCAGTCCCGTGGTGTAAGCACCGGCATCGTCCAGGTTGAGCAGGCTTTCGATACACAGGTAAACGCGGCGGCGTTGTTCGTTGAGTTGCGCGAAATGGCGCACCCAGTCGCAGCCTTCGCGCGTGGCTTCTGCGTCGCCCACGGCTAGGGCCAGCAACAGCTTTAACTCACCTACGCGTAAATCTTTCCACAGCGAATCAACATCCGGTGCGAGGCCAATCAAACCCGCGACGGGGCGCTGGTCGGCTAGGCCAAGTTCGTTCAGGGTTTCCAGCAGGTCTTTGCATTCGTCGTCGTCCAGGTCCGCGAGGTGCAAGATCGGCGGACGAATATCGTTGCCGACGCTGTTATTTTCGTATTCCAAATCGTCGATCGGATAAATTTCCGACATGCCGGGTACGAAGATGCGGCAAGCGTACACACCCAGGTGGGTGTAATCGGCGACATAAATATCACGGCCTGCGGCATGGATGCGTGCCACCGACCAAGCATAGTCTTCTTCGGTGGTGTTGCTGAAATTCCAATCGCTGAACTCAAAATCCGGCGTGGCACGCAGGAAGTTCCAGCTAATGATGCCGCTGGAATCGACGAAGTGGATTTCCAAATTCTGCGCATGCGCGATTTCGTCCAGGTCGAAACCCGGCTCGGGAAAACCGGCCAGCGCGTCCAGTGCGCGGCCTTGCAACAGTTCCGTCAACGCCCGCTCCAAAGCAATTTCAAAACGCGGGTGCGCGCCGAAGCTGGAGAAACAGCCTTGATCGTGCGGATTCAACAGGGTGACGTTCATCACCGGATATTCCCCGCCAAGCGAGGCATCTTTGATCAAGATACCGAAACCGGCGGCGCGCAATGCAGCAACCCCGGCAGCGATGCTTGGGTAGCGGGCAATCACGTCTTCCGGTACATCCGGCAGGCATAGGCCTTCGGCGATGATGCGAAATTTAACGTAACGCTCGAATATTTCCGACAATGCCTGAGTGCGCGCTTCGTTGCGCGTGTTGCCAGCCGACATGCCATTGCTGACATACAGGTTGCCGATGATATTAACCGGGAACCACACGCTGGCACCGTCGCGTTCGCGGATGTAGGGCAGCGCGCAAATGCCGCGCTCGGCGTTACCGGAGTTGAGATCCACCAAGGCGCTCGCATCGACCGCACCTTCCGGGTTGTAAAACGCATGCAATTCCGGCGTGAGCAATTCCTTCGGCCAATTGCCATCAGCGTCATGCTGAAACCACTGTTCGCGTGGGTAGTGGGTGAAGTCGCGCTTGGCGATGGCCTCGCCCAAATAATAGTGCGTCCAAAAATAATTACAGGACAGGCGCTCGAAAAATTCGCCCAAGGCACTCGCCAGTGCGGCCAGCTTGGTCGCGCCCTTACCGTTAGTGAACATCAACGGACAATCACGCTCGCTGATATGTACCGACCAGATACCTTCTACCGGGTTAAGCCAGGTACGCTCTTCGACTTGGAAACCCAAGGCGGCCAGCTTGGCGGTCATAGAGGCGATGGAAGATTCGAGCGAGGCATCTTTGCCAGTAATAAAGGTTTCTGTGTTCATGGAATATCCTGCCGATCCGTTGGTGGGCGAAGCGTAGTAGGACGCTTTTAAAACTGCCATTATCGCAGAACCGCCCAGGTCAGCCCGGATCGCTGTCCGTATCGCGCTAGAAATAATGAATCGCTATCAAAATGCCTATTTTCTTTAAAATTTCTCCCACTCTCTTGAAATGGTGAAAATGCACCCTCATGTGTGCGTGAGACTTTGGAGGAATGCATGTCGAATCAAGAAAATAACGCAACACCCGAGCAAAACCCGGAACACGCATCTGTAGAACAGGATGCCATGCCCAGCCCGGAAGAACTACTGAAGGCTGTCGAACTCAAGGCACAGGAACACTACGATGCCTGGATGTATGCTAAGGCGGAAACCGAAAACATTCGCCGTCGCGGGCATCAAGATGCTGAAAACGCACGCAAATATGCCGTAGAAGGTTTTTCCAACGAAATGCTGGCGGTGAAAGATGCACTGGAAGCCACCTTGGCGGTTGAAAACGCCAGTTTGGAATCGCTCAAAAGCGGTGTCGAATTGACTTTGAAGCAGTTGGCAACGATATTCAGCAAGTTCCAAATTCAGGAAGTAAATCCCCTGGGCGAAAAATTTGATCCGCACCAACATCAGGCGATGGCGATGGTGGCGGCCGATGCCGAGCCGAACACGGTGATATTGGTGATGCAAAAAGGCTATTCCCTGAATGGCCGGATCTTGCGTCCGGCCCTGGTTTCGATTGCGAAAGCCCCTGAGGTTTAAAAAAGGCGCTTGAAAAACCCTGCTCAGCGCCCCACTTAACAAAACAACATATTCTTTTTAGAGGAAAGTCATCATGGGAAAAATTATTGGTATCGACCTTGGCACCACGAACTCCTGCGTTTCGATCATGGAGGGCGGTAAGCCAAAAGTGATCGAAAACTCGGAGGGTGCGCGCACTACGCCGTCGATTGTGGCCTATGCCGACAACGATGAGATTTTGGTCGGCGCAGCCGCCAAACGCCAAGGCATCACCAATCCGAAGAACACGCTGTTTGCGGTGAAGCGTTTGATTGGCCGCCGGTTCGAAGAACCCATGGTGCAAAAAGATCTGACCATGGTGCCCTACACTATTGTCAAAGCCGACAACGGCGATGCTTGGGTGGAAGTGCGCGGCAAGAAAATGGCGCCGCCGGAAATCTCCGCGCAAGTCCTGCGTAAGATGAAGAAGACCGCGGAAGAATATCTGGGTGAAGAAGTCACTGAGGCCGTGATTACCGTGCCCGCTTACTTCAACGACTCGCAGCGCCAAGCCACCAAGGACGCGGGTAAGATCGCCGGCCTGGATGTGAAGCGCATCATCAACGAGCCGACCGCAGCCGCGCTGGCTTTCGGTATGGACAAAAAAGAAGGCGACCGCAAGATTGCCGTGTATGACCTCGGCGGCGGCACCTTCGATATTTCGATTATTGAAATCGCGGAAATTGACGGCGAGCATCAATTTGAAGTGCTGTCCACCAACGGCGACACCTTCCTCGGCGGCGAAGACTTCGACCAGCGCGTGATCGACTATCTGGCCGACGAATTCAAGAAAGAACAAGGCGTGGATCTGCGCAAGGACATGCTGGCATTGCAGCGCCTGAAAGAAGCCGCAGAAAAAGCCAAGATCGAATTGTCTTCGGCGCAACAGACCGAAGTGAACTTGCCTTACATCACGGCGGATGCTTCCGGCCCGAAACACTTGAACGTAAAGATTACCCGCGCCAAATTCGAAAGCCTGGTGGAAGAATTGATCGATCGCACCATGGGCCCCTGCCAAACCGCGATTAAAGATTCCGGCCTGAAAGTGTCCGATATAGAAGACGTGATTCTGGTTGGCGGTATGACGCGTATGCCGAAAGTGCAAGAGAAAGTAAAAGCCTTTTTCGGCAAAGAACCGCGCCGTGATGTGAATCCGGACGAAGCGGTTGCGATTGGCGCTTCGATCCAAGGCGGTGTGTTGCAAGGCGAAGTCAAAGACGTGCTGCTGCTAGACGTAACCCCGCTCTCCTTGGGTATCGAAACCCTGGGCGGCGTAATGACTAAGCTGATCCAAAAGAACACCACCATCCCCACCAAGGCACAGCAAGTGTTTTCCACCGCAGACGATAATCAAACTGCGGTGACAATCCATGTGTTGCAAGGCGAACGCGAAATGGCATCCACCAATAAGAGCTTGGGCCAATTCAATCTCGGCGACATTCCACCCGCAGCGCGCGGCATGCCGCAGATCGAAGTGACCTTCGATATCGATGCCAACGGTATTTTGCATGTGTCCGCAAAAGACAAGGCCAGCGGTAAAGAAGCCAAGATCACCATCAAGGCCAACTCCGGTTTGTCGGACGAAGAAGTTCAGCAAATGGTGCGTGATGGCGAATCGCACGCCGAAGAAGACAAGAAGCAGCGCGAGCTGGTCGACGCACGCAACCAATGCGATGCTTTAATTCACTCGGTAAAGAAAACCCTCACCGAGCAGGGCGACAAAGTCGGCGCGGAAGATAAAGCGGCGATTGAAGCCGCGATCAAAGACGCTGAGGAAGCGCTGAAGTCGAACGATAAGGAAACCATCGAAGCCAAGATGCAAGCGCTGGGAACAGCCTCGCACAAAATGGCCGAGCAAATGCAAGCAGAAGCGGCGAAAGCTGGTGCCGGTGCGGCAGGTGCAGGCGCTAAAAAATCCGATGAAGATGTGGTCGACGCTGAGTTCGAAGAAGTCAAAGACACGAAGTAAGCGGGAAGCAGGAAGCGGTGAGCGGGCTTACCCGTCGCCGCTTTTTTGCGTTTTTTGCTAACCGCTAACCACTAACCGCTCACGAACAAATGACAAAACGCGATTATTACGAAGTGCTGGGCGTCAACCGCGATGCTGCCGACGACGATATTAAAAAAGCCTACCGCAAGCTGGCAATGAAACACCACCCGGATCGCAATCCGGACAGCAAGGAAGCGGAAGACAAATTTAAAGAGGCGAAAGAAGCCTATGAGGCTTTGTCGGACGGCAATATGCGTGCGCGCTACGATCAGTTTGGTCACGCCGGCATGGAAGGTAGTGGTGGTGGCGGGCAAGGATTTGCCGACGCTTTCTCCGACATCTTCGGTGATATTTTCGGCGGTGCTGGCGGCGCACGCCGCAGCAACGTCTATCGCGGCGCCGATCTGCGCTACAACCTGGAAATCAGCCTCGAAGAAGCCGCGCGCGGCACCGAAACCAAAATCCGCATTCCCACCATGGAAGAATGCGAACCCTGTCACGGCACCGGCGCTAAACCCGGCACCGAAGCCAGCACTTGCAGCACCTGCGCTGGCCACGGTCAAGTGCGCATGCAGCAGGGATTTTTCTCCATCCAGCAAACCTGCCCGACTTGTCATGGCAGTGGTAAAACCATCACCAATCCATGCAAAGCTTGCCAAGGCGCGGGTCGGGTAAAACAGCACAAAACCTTGTCCGTTAAAATTCCGTCGGGTGTAGATGAAGGTGATCGTATTCGCTTAGGCGCGGAAGGCGAGCACGGTATCAACGGCGGCCCCGCCGGTGATTTATACGTGATGATTCACCTCAAACAACATGCCGTGTTTAAACGCGACAACGACGACTTACACTGTGAAATGCCAGTGAGTTTTACCACCGCTGCCTTAGGCGGCGATATTGATATTCCAACCTTAGACGGTCATGCCAAAATAAAAGTCGATGCCGAAACGCAAAACGGCAAAGTCTTTCGTCTGCGTGGTAAGGGAATCAAGGGGGTGCGCAGCCAACAGCATGGCGATCTGTATTGCCATGTTGTTGTGGAAACGCCGGTAAACTTAAATGCGCGTCAAAAAGAACTGTTACGCGAACTGGAAACCAGCAGCCTGGATCAAGACAACAACCCGCGCGCTAAAAGTTGGATGGATCGGGTGAAAGATTTTTTCGTACCGTAAAATAATTACCGCTTTAGAAATTGGGTTTGGGCGAAGCCATCCGGTAGCGCTCAACACCGACTAAAATTTCCGCCTTGGCGGCATCGGCATCGACCCAACCCTCAACCTTCACCCATTTATTGGGCTCTAGATCTTTATAATGCTCGAAGAAATGTGACACTTGCCGCAGCAGCAGCGGCGATAAATCCTCCGGCTTGTGTACGTCTTTATACAGGGAACAAAGCTTATCCACCGGCACGGCGATGATCTTAGCGTCGATACCGGCTTCGTCGGTCATCTTCAGCATACCCACCGGGCGGCAGCGCACCACGACACCGGTAATCAACGCGACGGGAGTTACCACCAAGACATCCACCGGGTCGCCGTCTTCGGATAAAGTGTGCGGCACATAGCCGTAGTTGCAGGGGTAATGCATCGCCGTCGACATGAAACGATCAACGAACATGGCACCGGTTTCTTTATCTACCTCGTATTTGATCGGGTCGCCGTGCATGGGAATTTCGATGACCACGTTAAAATCATTCGGCACATCACGTCCGGAGGTTACTTTATCCAAATTCATGTCTAACTTTCGAGAGTGGGTGACGGACCGCATCGGCCCAGTTATTGGGCGTTTCGTACAGGCGTACGCGCTCCAGGTGTAAGTGGTTGCCATAGACATCGATATACGCTGCGTCGAGCACTTGGAACGCTGTTAAGGCCAAGTTTTCGGCGGTAGGAACGTGATCCATAACCACGGTCTTATGTCCTGGAATGCTATTGAGAAATTCAAGCACTTGAGTATCATTGCGATAGACTAAAAATGCGTGATCCCACACATTTGCAATCTTTTGCAGGGCGATGTCTTTCACATCGGAAAAATCCATCACCATGCCTTGTTCCGAGGCACCCTCGGTTTGAATCACCTCACCCGAAAGCGTAACCTCTAGTGCGTAGCGGTGACCATGCAAATGTCGGCATTGGCTTTTGTGTTGCGGAATACGATGGCCGGCATCGAATTCGAGTCTGCGGGTAATAAGCATTAAATAAAACCGTGGAGAATTTCGCGTGAGTATAACATTTTAAGTGTTAACCCTTAGAATACGCTGATGACCCGTAACGAAAAAAAGACCTTATCCATTCGCAATCACGACCGCGATGCAGCGCACATGACCTATGTCTACCCGGTGGTATCACGCCGGGCGGGCGGCGTGTCGGTCGGCATTAACCTGAATCCAAACAACGCCTGCAATTGGCGCTGCATTTATTGCCAAGTTCCGAATCTCAAACGCGGGGCAGCACCCGAAATCGATCTCGATCAATTAGAAACCGAGTTAACCACCTTGCTGAGCGACATTCTCCAAGGTGATTTTATGCAAACCCGCGTGCCGGAAGAGGCGCGGCGCCTAAACGACATAGCCATTTCCGGTAATGGCGAGCCAACCAGTGCCAAATCTTTTCCAGAAGTCGTTCAACTCATCGGGCGCGTCATGAAACGCTTTGGGCTCATCCGTAAAATCAAGTTGGTATTAATCACTAACGGTAGTTTGTTGGCACGTGCGCCGGTGCAATTGGGTTTAAAACGGATGTCGAAGCTACAGGGTGAAGTTTGGTTTAAGCTTGATACGGTCACACGCGAAGGTGCTGCGCGTATCAACAACACGCGGCAATCACTGAAAAAAACCGCAGGGTATTTAAGCCTAGCGGCTCGCTTATGCCCAACTTCCATACAAACCTGTGTATTTGCGCAAAAGGGCATACCACCCACGGAGTCTGAACAACAAGCGTATCTGGATTTTCTAGCGGGTTTAATTGCTCACGGCATTCAGCTCAAAGGCGTACTGCTGTACGGAATTGCGCGTCCAAGCCAACAACCTGAGGCTGCGCAACTCTCCACCCTGTCGCAAGCTTGGATGGATGAATTTGCGCATAAGATCAAACAAATCGGTCTGAACGTTACGATAACGCCGTAGCTAACTACGGAGACCTACGTTATCTCGCTTCAAGACTCTGTTTCAAGTGCTTTACGTCCGCCGCTCTTGGCTGCTTTTTTCAGGCTTTTGTAAAGATCGGGGTGCGAATCCTTCAAATAGTCAATTATTTCAAGATCTTCGCGTTTTAAGCGGGCCAGATCGATTTGCTCCACATGCACTAAGCGCAGCAGCTCTTTGACCGGCTTCGGCATTTTGCGGCCACTTTCGTAGCGCGAACCACCGCTTTGGGTAACACCAATCTTCGTCCAAAAGTCTTGTTGATTTAAACCGAGTTTGCGTCGTACATCACGCGGATTTGCAATTTTTTCGAGCAATTTCATACGAGTTTCCTTTTTTAGTCGAGTTACATTAAGCTTATTTTATGATTCTATGGTCTTGACATGCAAAACCAATGCCAGCCCCGCTCATTTGGTAACATCAAAATTCTAGCATAGGCTACGGCAAAATTACGGATACCTTAAATCAAAATATTTACCCGGTATTTCGTGCCATTCGCCGCAAAAACTTTTATGCCCCTCCTCTGACACTGTTCTTTGGTACCTAGCGTTATCAATTCGACAAGTTGTCCAAAGCTTCATCGTTCCGCGCACCCTTATCGCAAACGCCATAAATTCGGTATAATTTATGTTTTTTTGGGATAGGCATGGCTCTGATCGTACAAAAATACGGCGGTACGTCGGTCGGCAATAGCGACCGCATCAAAAATGTCGCCGAACGCGTCGCCCGCTTCAAAGCGCAGGGGCACCAAGTGGTGGTCGTTCTTTCTGCTATGTCCGGCGAAACCAATCGCTTAATCGCGCTGTCCAAAACCATTCAATCCAACCCCGATCCGCGTGAACTGGATGTATTGATTTCCACCGGCGAGCAAGTCACCATCGCACTGCTATCTATGGCTTTAATGGAAATGGGACTAAAAGCCAAAAGTTATACCGGTGCACAAGTGCGAATCGTCACCGACAGCGCCTTTTCCAAAGCACGCATTCTTTCCATCGACGAAAAAAATCTACGGCGTGATCTCGACTTAGGATATGTAGTCGTCGTCGCCGGATTTCAAGGGATCGATGAAAAAGGCAATATCACTACGCTCGGTCGCGGTGGTTCGGATACCACAGGCGTGGCGCTCGCCGCCGCACTGAACGCCGACGAGTGCCAAATTTATACCGATGTCGATGGTGTTTACACCACGGACCCGCGCATCGTGCCCGAAGCCCGCCGACTCAAAACCATTACCTTCGAAGAAATGTTGGAAATGGCGAGCCTCGGCTCTAAAGTCCTGCAAATCCGTTCGGTTGAATTTGCCGGTAAATTTAAAGTTAAGTTACGCGTACTTTCCAGCTTCGAGGACGAAGGTGAAGGCACGCTCATTACATTCGAGGAAGAATCCATGGAACAACCCATTATTTCCGGCATTGCATTCAACCGCGACGAAGCCAAGATCACCGTGCTCGGCGTACCCGACCGTCCGGGTATCGCCTACGCTATCCTCGGCCCGGTCGCGGATGCGCATATTGATGTCGACATGATTATCCAAAACGTCGGTGCCGACGGTACCACCACCGATTTTACCTACACGGTGAATCGCAGCGAATACGCTAAAGCCATGAGCATTTTGCAAATCGCACAAAAAGACATCGGCGCGCGCGAAATTAAAGGCGACGACAAAATCGTCAAAGTCTCGCTGGTCGGTGTCGGCATGCGCTCACACTCGGGCATTGCCTCGACGATGTTTAAAAGCCTCGCTGACGAAGGCATCAACATCCAAATGATCTCGACCTCTGAAATTAAAATTTCAGTGGTCATCGACGAAAAATATTTGGAACTCGCCGTACGCGTACTGCACAAGGCATTTAATCTAGAGCAAGCCGTGTAAAATGGCCAATTAGGTTTGACCGGGACAAGGATTCGCTAGTATCCTAGCGCCCTTTCGGAGAGATGGCCGAGTGGTCGAAGGCGCTCCCCTGCTAAGGGAGTATGCGGGCTTAAACCTGCATCGAGGGTTCGAATCCCTCTCTCTC
>JAYVZN010000090.1:0-22716 GCA_043783305.1 Betaproteobacteria bacterium | reverse complement strand
TGCAATCACCCTGCGCAAGATATGCTGAGTGGTCTTGTATCGATCTGCAGGTTCGTAGGTTTTATGTACCCAGGCCAACAATTCATTGCCAAGAATTAACCGACCATTTTTTGGAACCAAGGAAGGGGAAATCACCCCCTTTGTGCCACGCCAGAGCGCCAACTCATATTCAGCGTGGGGTAAGCCTAATAAACGGGCAAGCTCGCAACACACCTTTTCGGCCCAGTTTTCGCCTGTGCCGGGGCGCCCAGCCTTAAACAAAGCTTTCTGGTGTTCATCAAACGGATACCAGAATTTTGCCTTGGTACCCAGTTGTTCAAGCTGAGTAAATGAGTCCGGCGAAACGATGACAATGGGAAAAGTCATTTCTAAATATCCAACTTTGGCAGACTGTTCACAATTTTCATTGTTTCCAGGCTTACCGTAACCACACGCATGAACAGCTCTAACGAATAGCGCGAGTTGCCCATGGTTTCTACTGCCCAGTCGTTCGCGTCATTGACGATGCCACTGTCCTTATCGGTCTTCACGCATTGACGTTCCACTACCCAGTCCAGCGCTGGCTTGCCGTTCACGATGTAATCGTAGGCTTCCAGCGGGATACCGGTAAGGGTGATCTTGTCGTTGTAATACAGAATGGTCAGGTCTTTGTCCTTGCCGATTTTGCCGTACTTCATTTTCTCCACACGGTAGTCGGCATCGGTCAACTTGCCGCTGCTTTCAATCTTGAGCGGATAAGGCTCTATCGTTTCGTAGTTCAAATGCAGCTCGGCCAGTTTGCGTCCAGCTTTGGAGAATGCCCAGAAGTCGGTAGCTGTTTTCACGCGAGGGATGCGCGGCAGTTCCTTGCTCAGATTGTCGGCATAGCGTTCGCGGTAGTCCGGTGAATGCAGCAGGCCATAGACGTAATAGAACACATCTTCCTTGCTAATCTGCTCTGTTGGATAGGCGGATTGAACATGTGCCAGCCCCGCGTTGGTGAGTGCGTCGCGGCGTTGCTTACCGACCTTCTTTTCTGCTGCGGCAAATAGCCTACCTTGCGCACTTGGCTCTGTTTCTACCTCGTCATACAGGTAAAGTGGGAAACACTGGGTGCCGCCATCAGATTGAAGTTCAATTACGCGGTCTACCATTAGTGCAAGTTGGCCTTCTCCAGCCCATCGTTGCTTGATGACAATTACTCGATTCTCTGTATCTGCCACGGGGAAAATGCGCGGCATCTGCCCAACACGATGATTGAAAGTGCTTTCGTAATATACCCACTGCTTGGTAAAGGGACGATATAGGCTGGGACTGAGACATTGTGGCTTAAAGGCAAAGCGTCTTCCTTTCACCAATTCTTGTTTCAAGCTACTTGTCCAACTAATTTTTGCAGGATCGGTGTTGATAAATCCGTCCACCTTGTCAATCCTGGTCTTGTTGTCCAGCCCAGAATGGGCAGAAGCAAACCGATCTGTTTCGACATTGTAAAAATCAATCATACGGGTCATGTTGACTTCAACAGCTTTTTTTGACGGGTTGTAGCACCACGCATCACGTCCGGTTTCCAAACCTCTGGAGTAATTTGCCACCAACTTTAGAGAGTCACCACCGTCTTTATCGCCCAAAGCGATGTAGTCATTGAAGCTATTGTCACGTTGCTTAAGCCAATCACCATGTGCGTCTGGGGTGATGGCTTGCCAGCCATTGGCTTGAGTAATTCCGGCAATGTTGGCAAACGTGCTGATCTTCTCCAGCTTGTCTTCGCGGCTCAGGTAATCGCCAATATCGTGGAAATAAATCTGGCCGTGCTGCTTGGCATCTTGATTCTTGACCAACAGCGAGATGGCAATCGGGGCGCGACTTCCCATACCAAATACATTGTCCTTTTCTTTGCGGCGTTGCTCACCTGCCGTGCGTGCATTACCACGCAAGTGAAATACATAAATGCTGGAAAATTCTTCAGCCAATGTTTTGCGCAATCCATCGGCAGTACTGGCCTTAACAAATCCGGCATTCGTTACAAATCCAATTACACCGCTATTTCCAACACGATCACTGGCCCAACGAATAGCCCGGATATAGCTATCGTAAAGAGCATTCTTATTAGTAGCCATTGATCGCTCGGCATAAGTACCACGAATTCGACTATCCAAATGTGGGTAGCCAATATTCTGGTTATTATCATTAGCACTTTCCTGCCCCACGGAATACGGCGGGTTGCCCATGATGACCCGAATATCCAGCTTCTTCTGCCGCTTGCGCCGGGCACTGTTGTTTACCAGCAGCGCATCTACTAAATCCTCTTTCTCGTAGAGCTGGAAAGTATCAGTAAGGCATATGCCCTCAAACGGTTGGTAGTTGCCACCGACAATGCTGTGGTACACCGCCTCGATATTGATTGCAGCGATGTAGTAAGCCAGCAGCACGATTTCGTTGGCGTGGATTTCGTTCTGATATTTGTAGGGCAGTTGCTCAGGGGTAATCAGCCCGCTTTGCAAAAGGCGAGTAATGAAGGTGCCGGTTCCGGTAAAGGGGTCAATAATATGCACGCCTTCGCTACCCAGCGTCTGCCCGAATTCGGTTTTCAGAATATGGTTGACGCTGTGGATGATGAAATCCACCACTTCCACCGGTGTATAAACAATGCCCAGCCGCTCAGTCATTTTCGGGAAGGCGTTGCGGAAAAATTTGTCGTACAGCTCCACCACGATCTTCTGTTTGCCGGTGGCATTCTCAATACCCTCGGCGCGCATCTTCACGCTGTCGTAGAACGATTGCAGCGTGTCGGCTTCCTTGTTCAGGTTGTGCTCTTGCAGAATATCCAGCACGGCTTGCATGGCTTGCGACATCGGGTTGTGCTGGGCGAAGCTGTAGTCTTCAAACAGCGCGTCGAACACCGGCTTGGTGATGAGGTGCTGTGCCAGCATTTCGATGATCTCACCATCGGTGATGCTGTCGTTCAGGTCGTCGCGCAACTCTGCGGCAAAGGCGGTGAAGGCTACCCTTTCTTTGGCGTTGTCCGAGTTTTCCAAAATAGCGGTGATGCGGTCGATATGGGTACGGGCAATTTTGGCGATGTCATTTGCCCAGTCTTCCCAGTGGTGGCGGTTGCCGACTTTTTGCACCAGCTTGGCGTAGATGGCTCGCTCTATTTCGCCGATCTCGAATTGCAGGTTATGTTGCTCTGGAGTTGCATCGTATCGGGCTTCTGGTTGCCCAATTCCAAAACTGCTTTTGCCAGCTTCTTTGTTTGTCTTGCCCTTGGGCGCTTTAGGCTGTTTTTTCTGAATTTTATCCGTGATGGCGATGACTTCCATCTTGCTGGTGTCGCGCCCTATCAAGTCCAGCTTGTTCACCATCGCATCAAAGCGGTCATCGTGTGAGCGCAAGGCTTGCAGCACTTGCCACACCACGGCGTAGGTTTTGTTATCGCTCAATGCTTCGTGCGGCTCTACCCCTGCCGGAATGACGACCGGCAGAATGACATAGCCGCGCTTCTTGCCGGGAGAATTGCGCATGACACGACCAACGGATTGCACCACATCTACTTGTGAATTACGTGGCGTGAGGAACAGCACAGCATCCAGGGCTGGCACGTCTACCCCTTCGGACAGGCAGCGCACGTTGGAGAGAATGCGGCAGGTGTTGTCCGGCACTTCGGATTTGAGCCAGTCCAGCTTGGTTTCTTTTTGACCGGCATTCATGCTGCCGTCCACATGCTCAGCTTCGCAAGTTAAGGTGGCAACCTGCTCAAATTCTTCGGTTTCCTGATAGGCTTCGACTACCGCCTGAAACATGCCAGCGATTTGCTTGGAGCTAACCTTGTGTGTCTTACCTGCTTTGGATGTTTCGATCACCTGACAGAATGCGACTGCGCGTTGCATGGCAGCACCATCACCAATCAGATCATCAGTCAAGCCTTGTTTGGATAAAGCCTTCCAGCAGCCGATGATTTTGGCGGCATCGTCCACTTTGAGCTGGTTGTCCGGGTCTTTCAATAAATGCTGAATGCGGCGGTTGACGTGCGTTTCTTCCACGGCCAGCACGATCACTTTGTAGTCCACCAACAGGCCGCGCTTAACTGCTTCCGAGAAGGTGATGACAAATAGCTCTTTGCCATACAGCTTTTCGTCATCCATTGAGCATAACGCTACGTTGTCTTTCTCGGCGCTGACTTTGGCGTTGTCGCCATAGATGCGCGGCGTGGCAGTCATGTATAGCCGCTTAGCTGAGCGGATATATTCTGCATCGTGGACACGAACGAAGGTGCTTTCGTCATCGCTGTCGAAGGTAGCGCCAGTGGTGCGGTGCGCTTCGTCGCAGATAATCAGGTCGAAGTTATCTAGCCCGTGTTCATGCTGGGCACGGCTGATTACATCAATGGAATGGTAGGTGCTATAGACGACGCTCATATGCTGCGCATCGTGGCGCTTGCTCATTTCAGTCGCCAGCCTTGCCGGTTCGGTGGTAGCGGGATAGCGCAACTCATGCGTGAAGGTTTGAACGGTGTCATCATCCTTCTTGCGCTTCTTGCCCACGTCGCTATCGGAACACACGGCAAAGCTATGCAGCGGAATTTCGCTTTCCTGCGTCCATTCGGTCAGCGTTTGTGATAGCAGGTTAAGGCCGGGAACGAGGAACAGCACGCGTTTGCCCGCGCCTGCCAGCTCTTCGGCAATCTTCAGCGCGGTGAATGTTTTGCCTGTGCCGCACGCCATGATGAGCTTGCCACGATTAGCATCCGACAAGCCGCGCTTTACTGCATCAAGTGCAAACCGCTGGTGGTCGCGCAGTTGCTTCTTGGTTTTGAGCGTCGGCTTGGATTTCGCGTGGTAGTGACTCCAATCAATCTGGCTGCTCTCCAGATCGTGCAAGTCTATCTTGCTGACGGGTGGCTGCTGATTTTGTAGCGCATCCTCAGCGTGCTCGCTCCACTTGTCAGTGGTGGCGATGATGATGCGATACGTGAATGGCTTTTTGCCGGAGGCGGTAAAAAAGCTGTCGATGTCGCTTTTTTGCAGGCGGTAGTCTTCAGCATAAAGTTTGCATTGGATAGCGTGGTATTCACCCGTGCCGCTGGTTTTGGCGACAAGATCAATGCCGGTGTCGCGTCCGTCCAACCCTTGCAGTTTTGCCCAATCGCTATATGTCCGAACGTCGCTGTATAGGTCGCGATAGGTGGCCTCGTTGCGCAGGTAGCAGAGAATCAGCTCTTCAAAGTAGGTGCCTTTCTCGCGCTCGGTGACAGATGCTTGTCGAAAAGTTTCTAGCAACTTTTGCAGTGCGGTCATATTCTGATGTGTTTGGTCGGCTGGATTGTTCAGCGGATTTTATTGTGGCGTGCATCATGCACTGGTGCACCAGTATAACGCACCAACTTGCCGTGCAATACCTCGGGGTTGACCCTGAATGCAATCAACTTCCTGCTATGGGTAATTCTCGAACGATCTATGGAATTTTTAGGCCATACAACGCACCACATCCCAAATGACCGCTTAACTAGCAGAAGAGGTCATTCGATGACAGATATTATGGATTACATGTCAAAGAACAAACAGGCACTTTTAAAGTGCAGTGACCACCGTCTCCTAAGGCCGACAAACAGACCATCACCCAGAAATTCCAAGCGCCAGCATTGTGATCAGTAAGCTGTCATTGCACGTAAAATTGTCATTAGGTAGGTCAGAGTCGATAGCCCCTATTCGTTTTTCTCAAAAATGGCGACAAAGAAATCTAATTCCGTACTTTAATAAGACACACCCTATTTCTGAAATCAGTGCGCAAGCAATGTCGAAATATACAAATACTATTGGCGCTGCCCGATATTTTTCTGGTGCCCATTGGTTCGACTATTGGCTGCCGCTACTTCAATGAGCGCTAGTCATAGCTGAAGGCACTCAATACCTGCCTTTAGGACAATCGGCTTACGATACCATTGGCTTCCCCGTGTATATGCAGTCTATTTCGCCCCAGCTTCTTAGCGAGGTAGCAAGAGGAATCAGCCGCTTGAAACAGCGCATGCACGTCCCGGCTCTCGGGCCCTATCGCGGCGACACCAATGCTGACACCCACCTGTAGTGCATGGCCATTATGGATAAAGCGGAAATTTTTAACGGCCTCTAGTAATTTGTCGGCAATGTCGCGTGCGCGATCCAGCGGGCAGTCCAAAAGCAGCACGCCGAACTCATCGCCACCCAGCCGGGCCAGCGTATCACTGCCGCGCACAATCGTACCGAGCGTACTGGATATCTGTTTCAACAGATCATCGCCGACGGAGTGCCCATAGGTATCATTAACCACTTTAAAATTATCAAGATCCAGGTAACAAAGTGCATGATGCCGATACTGATTTTTTGCACTGCCCCAAGCCGCTTTGGCTCTCACTTCAAATTCGCGCCGATTGATTAGATTGGTCAGGACATCGTGGCTGGCTTGGTATGAAAGCTGCTCGGCCATCCCGTGCAGCGCTTCTTCTTCGTGTTTTCTTTGTATCTCCATTGCAATACGGTTCGCAAAAATTTTTAAAACCGCACGTAAATCTTTCGCCGGGTACATGGGTTTCGTATCAAAGACTGAAACCAATCCGATCATGGTGCCTTCGGGTGAAATCAACGGGACTCCAAAATAACTATCGATCCCCATTTCTTTTAACGCGAGGTCATTCGGATATTTTTTAATCGCGCCCGTTTCAATTAACTCAAGCTTCCGATTCAATACATCCGCGCACGGGGTGCCCTCTAGGGAATATTCAAAATTTTCAACAAATTCATCTCCCACCCATAAGGCGTAGGTTTTTACTTTGTTCTTTTCTCCGTCTGAAAACAACCCGATAAAGGCATACTTGACGGAAAACAATTGCGCCAATTCGGTTAAACAAATTTTAAAAAATAACTCCTCTTTCGTAAATTCCAAACTCTGCTGAGCCAGCAAAGTCAACGCCTGCTCAGCGCGCTCGCGACCGGTAATTTCCGCCTTTAACTGCATCTGTGCCTGTGTAATTTTTCGATTTAATTTTGTTACATAGAAGAAGGCTCCGCCTAAGCCCACGACGGCCAATAAAATCGCGAGCAATCGGTATAAATACTGATGAACAAACTCACCGAGTAATTCTGATCGCGTCACACGAAAAGGGCCGGTTTGAAGGTCTTTCAACAAATGTTCGACCGGAGCTGCATCGAGGGGGCTCATCCAACCCCAATAACGTCCCGCTACCGCCGCCGGATCGGATTGCGGCATATCCAACAAAGCATGGGTCACATCGGCTTTTACCGTATCCGAAACGGATTTGGCGGCTGAAAAATACCATTCGGGATATAAATCGGAACTCAGTAAAAAAGGGAATCCTGCGATTTTTTTTGCGCCCAGTACTTTTATGTCCGACAATTTTATTTGTCCGGCAGCGGCCATCTCTTCCAGGGTATCGGTTCTAACAGAACCTGCATCCACCTCTCCCTTTAAAACAGAGTACACCACGGAGTTGTGGTTCCCTCCCGCAAAACGCAATTCTTTAAAATCCCTGTAAGGCTCCACGTTATGCTTTAACAGCTCACCCCAAGCGATACGCCAACCGCCAAAACCAAGTTCATCAACGCCCAAAAATATCGTTCCTTTTAAATCCGCTAATTCGTTGATATCGCGCCGATCAGAGCGCGTAAAAATTACCGTTCCGAATTGTGCATATCCTTTGCCCTGGCGTGCGTTTAGCAAGGTCGCTAGGGGGTGTTGGCCATAACGCATCTTAAGCTCTAGGGATGAGTCCGGATTGGTAATACAAAACAAGGCTTCACCATTAGAAGCAGCTTGATTCAGGCCGCTATTGTTTTCAAATGGAACTATCTTGAAGTGGTGTTGCGGTATTTTCTTGTTTAAATAATCTGCGGTTGCTTGCCATTGGGTCATCGCCGCCGCACGGCCATTGTGTGCACGTACCGCGATACGAAACTCCTCCGATGCTACCGAACCGCTTATGCCCAATAAACACAGAATAAGCCATCGAATACCGTAAACCCAGCGACCTGTCTGCATCTAAAAAACACTCCTTACTGTTAACGCTATCGTATTAATTAGGTATTGCTTCGCCCAACAA
Organism: Betaproteobacteria bacterium; assembly: GCA_043783305.1. Taxonomy (GTDB): domain Bacteria; phylum Pseudomonadota; class Gammaproteobacteria; order Burkholderiales; family Thiobacteraceae; genus RBG-16-58-11. The sequence continues at coordinate 14,648 of JAYVZN010000090.1, read as the reverse complement.
TTCGCTATCCATTGGATACCCACTTAGCTACTCAACATACCCCCGGTTTAGCGGTATCGTTGCAACATCGATTACTCAAGTATCATTTTACCGCCCCTCGGCGTTTAGTGCAGGTTCTAATCGTGATTAATGTGTCTATTTGCGCCAATAAAATCATTCGTCAGCCATGATGGTCGGAGCCTTGCGTTAGCACATCGCCCAATGTTTGCCGGTCAATATTGCCGCCGGACAATACAAATGCAATTTTTTGTCCTGAGGTTCTAGCCCGCTCTTTGAGTGCCGCCGCAAAGCCGGCCGCTCCCGCGCCCTCAGCACCGTTGTGCGTGCATTCGTAAATAGCTCGAATCGCTTCTGCAATTTCGTCGTCTGTAACTTCAACGATTCGGTCTACAAAACGCCAAATAGCATCGAGCGCTTCCGGTACCGGGGTGCGGCAAGCCAACCCATCGGCTAGATGGGTTGTTACTTCCGATTCAATCAAACGCTTCGCCGTAAACGAAAGTGCGTAAGCGCGAGCATGCGCGGACACAACCCCGACGATTTTGACGCGGTGCCCTAAGGCATTGCGCGCAGCAACCATGCCACTGATCCCGGAACCCAGTCCGATGGGAACATAAACCGTGTCAAGATCGTGTATCGCACGCAACAATTCCATGCCGCAAACAGCAACCCCTCGAAGCAGCAGCGGGTGGAAGGCCGGAACTAAGTGCAAGGCCGAATCCTTTGCGTGTTGTTGCGCGTACTCCAGCGCGGCCTGAAAATCCTCCCCGTACTCGATTAATTCGGCACCTAAGGCGCGCATTGCTGCATTTTTCTCGCGGCTATTTCCGTAAGGCACCACGATTTTAGATGAAATGCCATAGCGCTTTGCAGCGAATGCCACCGATTGACCGTGATTTCCTCGGGTCGCTGTTATAACACCTTTGATGCTTTTATCGTGACCAACATCAGAAAAATACACCAGGCCGCCACGAATTTTGAAGGCCCCTATCGGCGTATGATTTTCGTGCTTAACCCAAACCTCGGTACCAAGACGTTCACAGAGCAAGGGCCAGCAATATTGCGGTGTCGGCGGCATCACCGCGTACACAATTTTGGAAGCGGCTTGCATTTCGTCAAGCGTCGGTAACATATTTAACCTCTATTTCACTGTGGTTTAGATAAGTTTTCTTTAACCCAGCCGCTTGCTATGAACGATGCCAAGTGGATGGTCTCGTTTTTTACTGGCCGGCAACCACCCCATTTTATTCGAGTGTGTGCCACCGATGTGCGTCGAAATCGTGATGGCGTAATGGTTACTAAAAATCCTTAGGGGGTCAAGCTGATCAATTTTTGAGAGGACGTGGAGGTTAAACTTCTCGTTACGTGACGCTCATCGAATTCAGCAAATTTCAAGAATTCCGATTTTACGAGCTGCGGCTTCATCTGCTTAAACAATACCGACCGCCATCTTGGAGGCATACGCTTTCAAAACTACAAGCCTATGCCTCCAGTGCGCCCTGATGGGATGTGCGTTATGGCCCTTATCGATTTTAATAGCTCAATTGAAGACCTAAAATAAATTGATCCCGCTTTACCGTTGTCGCCAGCGGATCCTTTAGCTTGGAATACACGGCGGTGATTCGCGCATTGTGACCGGCTATTACGTAATGAACACCGAAATCTGTTTGCTCGTTTTTGGTGCCGCCGACATCGCGATCAAATTTCTGATAACGCACATAGGGCTGGAATTGGCCGATACCGACTTTGCCCGGAATCAAGTAAGCCAAGGTTGCTAAATACGCTTTACCCGCCACTAATCCGCCGACATTATCGCCGCCGCCGGGGCAAGCCACCGCTCCTGCCAGTCCATCACCACAATCGCGTTTACCACTGAGGTCATAATTGTAATAAGCGCCTTCGGCTGTAATTACGCCGCCGCCGCTGATTTTCTTCTCAAACAAAGCATCGATATTCCAGCTTTGGTAGTCGCCGCGATTCGTTGCGGTACCGACCCCATCGCCCTGCGAATAAAAAGATGCACCAAGGGTAAAAATATCTTTTGCGCCATAATAGGTGTTGCTCACGTAGTAAGCCGGTGCGGGTTCCGCATCGAGAAAGCTGTACGCGATACGCCCTGTGAATAGCAAATTATCGGAATCGTTGGAGCCGCCCGCCACATTGTTATGCCCTTTGAATGCACCCACCGCATACGTCAGCTTGCCCTCTAAAGGCTTACCCCAAATAGTCAAACCCGTATCGCGCCCGGCAAATATCTGCGGGTATTGCGACACGACACCGGGGTACTACCAAGCATTGGCGTAGTAGGGTCCCGCTAAATTGGCACGGTCGCTCGGCGGGAGCATCCGACCCATCCAAATATTAAAGGATTCATAAAGCTCGACTTGTCCGTACGCGTCCAAAATACGCAAATTTTCATTCGGGGTGCGCTCAAAATTTGCGGTCCCCTTAATGCCTTTAATAATTTCACCGCCGGTAAAAATTCGCACGCTGTCAATTTCAAAATCATTGGAATTCGATGTGCCGTTCGGCGCTGCGTTTTCCAGACTGGTATAACTGGTGCGCAACCCGGCCCCAATACTGAAAGAGCTATCTCCCGGCCCTTTAATCGTTGTTCCGGCCCAGGCCGATGATGCCAGCGCCAAACTGGTTAGTGCTGCAAAACCGGTAATCGATTTGATTACCCCCGGCTGGTATTTGCTTGCTGCTTCATGATTCAATCTCCCTAGGACGTTAAAAAAACAAAAAAGGCACCGTTAAGCACCGAAAAGAAAAACCATTGCCGTGATACCCAGCAAACCTCCAAATCCTCTCCGCAGGTAGATGTGCCGCAGCACCTCTGTGCGCCCTAAGCCGAGGCCGAGCGCGAACAACATGAGACTGCTCAGAACAACACCGCTCATAAACGTCAACCGCAACGCTTGCACAGGTGCCTCCATACCGTGCGCAAATCCATGAAAAAAAGTAAACATACTAAGTAGCCCGAGGTGCAGTGCTGTTGAGAACATAAACCGACGAACGACGATCAACGCCAGCATCAAAAGCGTTGCGGCCAACACGGGGGCAACATTCATGCTGGCTTGCATCGCGCCGGTGCTGAATGCGCCCACGAATAAAGCCATGCCGACGAGCGCGACTGCAAACCAGCGTGCGCGCACGCCTAAGGCCGCCACGCTCACCCCCATGCCCAGCATCGCCAATAAATGATCGAAGCCCAACAAGGGGTGCGCCATACCCGCCATGAAACTGACACCATGCCCGCCATGCGCGTGCGCCGTGGAACTAGCAACAAATGCGCAAATAGTAAAAATTGAAATACCGATTTTATGCATGCGATCTCTCCTTATCAGGGGTAGGTTTAAACGGCCTCAAGCAAGCCTTGGGTTTGAATAAATTTCACGATGACATCGAGCCCGTATCCGGTTTTGAGATTGCTGAAAACAAAGGGCCGCTCGCCGCGCATTTTTTTGGCATCGCGCTCCATTACTTCCAGCGAAGCGCCGACCATCGGGGCAAGATCAATCTTATTGATAATGAGCAAATCGGATTTGGTAATGCCGGGGCCACCCTTGCGCGGGATTTTGTCGCCCGCGGCAACATCGATGACATACAGCGTGAGATCGGATAACTCCGGGCTGAAGGTGGCGGATAAGTTGTCGCCGCCGCTCTCTACGAAGATCACATCCAATCCGGGAAATTGGCCAGACAAGCGCGCCACGGCTTCGAGGTTGATCGATGCATCTTCGCGAATCGCCGTGTGTGGGCAGCCGCCCGTTTCCACGCCGATGATGCGTTCCGGCGCCAGCGCTTCGTTGCGCACCAAAAACTGCGCATCTTCTTCGGTGTAGATGTCGTTGGTGACCACCGCCAGTTGGTAGCGGTCGCGCAATGACTTGCAAAGCGCCAAGGTCAGTGCCGTTTTACCGGAGCCGACTGGGCCGCCGATGCCGACACGTAGTGGTTGTGTAGTCGTCAACATAATGGTTTCCTATGAGCGAAATAAACGGGAGTACTGCGTTTCATGGCGGCTACAAGCAATCGCAAAACCCGGTGCGAAATTGTTGTAATCCGCCACATCCATGACGCGGGCCTGCTGCGCCACCTGTGAAATTTGTCGGCCTAAGGCCAGTAACATGCGTTGCCCGGCGGTTTGTCCCAGGGGTACGGTTTTGAGCGCCGCCAGGGTTTGGTTTTCGATCCAAGACCACAGATAGGCGCTAACGGCATCGTCTGCGGCGATCTCCCAACTCACCGCCACGCTGGCCCATACCGCCGGAAATGTCGGGGTCGCCAAATGCCGCGCCAAGACTTCTTCGGGTTGCAATTCATTCAGTAAGCGCAACAGCGAGTAAGCCATTTGCAAAGTTTCGGCACGCAACTCCGCGCTTTCACGGCTGGCTAAATAACGTGCATTGAGTTGGGTGAGGCGCGCTAAATCTTGATCCGCGCACGCTACCAACATTTGCGCCAACAGTGGCGCCTCAAAGCGCCCCATACTCCCTTGCAACAAATCGCCGATCCATTGCAAAGCGCTGGCTTCATTGCTGACGATCCCGGAATCGACGGCCCACTCCAAGCCTTGCGAGTAGGTATACGCACCGACCGGCAAAGTCGGGCTGGCGAGTTGTAACAGTCGGGCCAGTTGCGGGTTCATGCTGGCCCCCGATACAAATGCAGCTTGGCGCTAGCACTGCTGGCGCCGCCATGCGTATGTCCGTGCCCATAAGCGCCCGACTCGGGTGAGAATGGTGCCGTGATTTCAAATACCGCCAAACCGAGGCCCGAGATCATGTCGCGCAGCACATGGTCGCTGGCAAAACGCAGCCAGCCATCGCCCACCTGTACCGCGACATGGCGATTACCGAGGTGATAGGCAGCACGCGCCAGCAGCAAGGGGTCGGCGCTACGCCCTTCGATTAAGTTTTCGGGTGCGGCGATAATTTCCACCACTCGGCCATCTTGTGCCGAAAATTTATCGCCGTGGCGCAATACGCTGCCGCGCGGCACATAGAGACCAACGTCTTCACCGGCAACCGAGCGCGTGCGCAAGCGGCAGCGGCAACGCAAGTCGAAGGTCAGCACCACGCTTTCCGTGGCGTTGGCATTGGCGGGTGCAATCTGTTCGAGGATCAGCATAATTAGAATAAAAAATAACGTTGCGCCATGGGCAGCACTTGCGCCGGCTCGCACACCAACAACTCGCCATCGGCGCGCACCGCATAGGTTTCGGAATCCACTTCGATATGCGGCAAGGCGTGGTTGTGCACCATGTCTTGTTTTTTGATATGGCGCGTGGCGCGTACCGCCTCCAGCGGTCGTTTCAGGCCCAAGGCTTGCAGTGCAGGGTTGTTCAAACTGGCTTGCGACACAAACGTCAGCGCCGTGCGCTGTGTACCGAAAGCGCCGAACATGGGGCGGTAATGCACCGGCTGCGGCGTGGGAATCGAGGCATTGGGGTCGCCCATGGCCGCGGCGGCAATCATACCGCCCTTAATAATGAGCGAAGGCTTCACGCCGAAGAAAGCGGGTTTCCACAACACCAGATCAGCAAGCTTACCCACCGCGATGGAACCAACCACATGGCTGATGCCATGCGTGATCGCCGGGTTGATGGTGTACTTGGCAAGGTAGCGTTTGACGCGGAAATTGTCGTTGCGCGCGGAATCCTCTTTTAGCGCACCACGTTGCACTTTCATTTTGTGCGCCGTCTGCCAAGTACGGATAACCACCTCGCCCACGCGGCCCATGGCTTGCGAATCCGAGGACATCATGGAAAACGCGCCCAAGTCATGCAGGATGTCTTCGGCGGCAATCGTCTCGCGGCGGATGCGCGATTCGGCAAAAGCCACATCCTCGGCAATCGCCGGATCGAGATGGTGGCACACCATCAACATATCCAGATGCTCGTCGATGGTGTTGACGGTATACGGCCGCGTGGGGTTGGTAGACGAGGGCAACACATTGGCGTGCCCCGCGGCCTTGATGATGTCCGGCGCATGCCCGCCGCCCGCGCCTTCGGTGTGATAGGTATGGATGGTGCGATCTTTGAACGCCGCTAGCGTGGTTTCGACAAAGCCGGATTCATTCAACGTGTCGGTATGAATCGCCACTTGCACATCCATCTCTTCCGCCACGTTTAAGCAGTTGTCGATGGCGGCTGGTGTAGTGCCCCAGTCTTCATGCAGTTTCAAGCCGATGGCGCCAGCCTCGATTTGCTCGCGCAGCGGGCCGGGCAAAGACGCATTGCCCTTGCCGAGGAAACCCAGATTCATCGGAAACGCTTCCGCCGCATTCAACATCGAATGGATATGCCACGGCCCCGGCGTGCACGTGGTCGCGTAAGTGCCGGTCGCGGGGCCGGTGCCGCCACCCAGCATGGTGGTCACGCCGGACATCAGCGCTTCATCGATTTGCTGCGGACAAATAAAATGGATGTGTGCGTCGATGCCGCCGGGGGTGAGCAGCATGCCTTCGCCGGCGATGATTTCCGTGCCGGCACCGATGACGATGCTCACGCCCGGTTGGATATCCGGGTTGCCGGCTTTGCCGATGGCGGAGATGCGCCCATCTTTGATGCCCACGTCGGCTTTGATAATGCCCCAGTGATCGACGATCAAGGCATTGGTGATGACCGTGTCTGCGACTGCATGGGACATTTCCTGCCCTTGCCCCATGCCATCGCGGATCACCTTGCCGCCGCCGAATTTCACTTCCTCGCCGTACACCGTGTAGTCGGCTTCGACTTCGATCCAGAGTTCAGTGTCGGCCAAGCGCACACGATCACCGACGGTGGGGCCGAACATTTCCGCATAGGCTTGGCGCGATATTTTCATTCCAGACTCCCCATGATCTTGCCAGCGAAGCCATACACTTTGCGTGCGCCGGCCAAGGCGATTAATTCCACCGTGCGCGTTTGCCCCGGCTCGAAACGCACCGCCGTACCCGCTGCGATATTCAGACGCATGCCGCGCGCTTGTTCGCGTGGAAACGACAGCGCTTCGTTGGTTTCATAAAAGTGATAATGCGAGCCGATTTGTATCGGCCGGTCGCCGGTATTCGCCACCGTGATGGTGGTCACCGCACGCCCCACGTTGAGCTCGATATCACCGGCAACGATGTCCAATTCACCTGGAATCATAGCGATCCTTTTTGTGCATGTTTATTCATCTGAGAAAAAATAATTTGTCCACGAAAAACACGAAAGGCACGAAAATATTCAAAAAAATGTCCGCCTGTACTCGAGCAATTTTTTGCTTTATTTCGTGCCTTTCGTGTTTTTCGTGGACCAAGCATTTTTAATATTTCCTTAGATATCCATCACACAATGGGGTGATGCACGGTGACCAACTTTGTGCCGTCGGGGAAAGTTGCCTCGACTTGGATATCCGGAATCATTTCCGGCACGCCCTGCATCACTTCATCGCGCGTTAGCAGCGTCGTGCCGCTACTCATCAACTCCGCCACGCTTTGACCATCGCGCGCGCCTTCCATAATCGCGGCGCTGATAAAGGCCACCGCTTCCGGATAATTCAATTTCAAGCCGCGCGCTTTCCGGCGCTCCGCGAGTAATGCCGCGGTAAAGATCAGCAGCTTGTCTTTTTCACGTGGGGTGAGTTCCATGTTTCAAGTGCTCCAAATGCGTGGTGAGATGGCGTCACGTCCGGCGTACACCGGGCGTAATAAACACCACAAATCGAACAACCATTTGCGCGCTGCTTCCGCCACATCGCCGAGATAGCGCGCCACCACTAGTTTGGGTAAACAAGTAATACCGATCAGCGCTGTGCTTTCATGCGGCACAATGGCGCGGCAGGCGGCGAGCAGCGCAGGGGGAATATCCGCACCCGCCGCATACAAGGTGACGCAGACGCTGCGCCCCGCAAGACCGGTGGGCGAATCCATAAAACTGGAACCGCCCTGCACTTGCCCTTGTTCGCACCACAACAAGTCGTCGCCCAAATAGATTTCACTGCGGTTATGCACCGCACCTTGGGTAAAGCGCTCACCGGAAGCACTACGCCCGAAGCACCAGGCATCCCAGCCCAGATAGCGCGCGCCTGCGGCCAAACGGATTTCGTTGCTAATGGCAGCCTGACAGCCGTTGAAGAAGATCGTCTCTTGCGGCAACCATTCCAAACAGGCATCCGCTGCCACATCGAAGCGGCAATGCTGGCTCGCCCACGGCCCTGCGGAGCGATACCACTTGCCCGCACCCGGCGTCGTCAGCAAGGCCTGCGCTTGGCTGTCCAAAGCAACTTGAATACTGAGTTCGTCGCCGCCGACAATGCCCGAAGGCGGGTGCAGCACAATGGCGTGGCACACCGACTCACCTTCCGGATACAGTGCTTTTTGCACCCGCAACGGACCGCTGTGGCGACGTTCGCTGAGCACCGTAGCGGCTGCACGGCGCGTAAAACGCAGTGCCAGTTCTGCGCGCCAGCCTTGTGAATGGATAGGTTCAATGAGCATGTCCGTTTACACCGCCAGTAATTCGCGCACGCCGTCGCGGTCCATGTCCGCACCCGCGCCGCGCCGAATAAACTCGCCGCGCTCCATCAGCAGATATTGATGCGAAAGCGCACGTGCAAAATCGTAGTACTGTTCCACCAACAGAATCGCCATGCTGCCGTCTTCCACCAAGGTGCGAATGGCACGCTCGATGTCCTTGATGATGGAGGGTTGAATACCTTCGGTCGGCTCATCCAGGATGAGCAATTTGGGCGAGACCGCCAGCGCACGACCGATAGCGAGCTGTTGCTGTTGGCCGCCGGAGAGATCGCCGCCGCGGCGCTTCAGCATTTTCTTGAGTACCGGAAACATGTCGAAAATGCGTTCCGGCAACACCGTGCGCGATGATTTGGCCGCCAAGCCCATCAACAAATTCTCATGCACTGTGAGGCGCGGAAATATCTCACGGCCTTGCGGCACATAGCCAATACCGGCGCGCACGCGTAGATGCGAAGCACTACGCGTCATATCTCGCCCATCGAATTGCAAGCTACCGGAAGCGGCGGGCACCAAGCCCATCAAGCATTTCAAGAGCGTCGATTTACCCACGCCGTTGCGCCCGAGCAAGGTGGTGACTTGTCCCGCAGGAATTTCGAACGACAAGTCGCGCAGGATATGGCTACCGCCATAAAATTGGTTGAGATTGTTGACGGTGAGCATGCTTAGCGCCCCAAGTAAACTTCGATTACGCGTTGATTGTTTTGCACGGTAGCTAAATCGCCTTCGGCCAAAACCGTACCTTCGTGCAATACGGTGACTTTGCCGCCCAGTTGTTCAACGAAGGCCATGTCGTGCTCCACCACTACCAGCGAGTGCTTGCCGACCAAGGATTTAAATAGCTCGGCGGTGCGCGCCGTTTCGTCATCAGTCATGCCTGCCACCGGCTCATCCAGCAGCAACAGCCTTGGGTCTTGCACGAGTAACATACCGATTTCCAACCACTGTTTTTGCCCGTGCGAGAGTAGCCCGGCGAGGCTGTCGGCTTGTTGATCCAAGCGAATCAAGCGCAGGGTATCGGCAATGCGATCACGCTGCGTATCATCCAATTGCGCAAATAAACTATGCCAGGCACGTTTGTCAGTTTTCATCGCCAGCTCGAGATTTTCAAACACCGTATGCTGCTCGAAGATAGTTGGCTTTTGAAACTTTCGGCCAATCCCCAGGCGAGCGATTTCCGGTTCAGATAGATTGGTCAGGTCAAAAGTTTGCCCGAAAAACGCCACACCGGAATCCGGGCGCGTTTTACCCGTGATCACATCCATCATGGTGGTTTTACCGGCGCCGTTGGGTCCGATAATGCAGCGCAACTCCTTGTCGTCAACGGTCAACGACAAGTCATTCAGCGCCTTGAAGCCATCAAAGGAGACGCTGATATTTTCCAGATATAGCATGACGTTATGGGACACATCGACCAGGTCCTTGATCACAAAATGGCCGGTACCCATGCTGGGTTCGCTTAGGGTTGTATTACTCATGGCTTCACCTGCCCTCGAATACGGCGCCACACGCCGACCACGCCCTGCGGCAAGAACAAGGTCACCAATACAAAGATCAGACCTAAGAAAAATAACCAGTATTCGGGAAAGGCCACGGTAAACCAGCTCTTAGAAAGATTGACCAGAAAGGCACCGATCACCGGGCCGATCAAAGTGCCGCGTCCGCCCACCGCTACCCAGATAGCGATTTCGATAGAATTAGCGGGCGACATTTCTCCCGGATTAATGATGCCGACTTGCGGCACATACAAAGCACCGGCAATGGCGCACAGCACAGCGGACAAGGTCCAGATAAACAGCTTGTACCAAAGCGGGTTATAGCCGATAAACATCACACGCGATTCGGCATCGCGGATCGCCGCCAGCACGCGGCCCAATTTCGAGCGAATGATGTAACGCCCCAACACCAAAGTAAACATCAGCATCAGCGCCGATAAGGCAAACAAGGTGACGCGCGTTTCCGGTGCGGAAATGGAGTAACCGAGAATGCGTTTGAAATCAGTGAAGCCGTTGTTACCGCCGAAGCCGGTTTCATTGCGGAAAAAATACAGCATCGCCGCATAGGTCATGGCTTGGGTGATAATGGAAAAATAAACGCCTTTGATGCGCGAACGGAAAGCGAAATAACCGAATACAAAAGCGAGCAACGCGGGTACTACGATGACCAATACCACCGACCACAGAAAAAATTCCGTGCCCTGCCAGTACCAAGGTAGGGTTTTCCAATCCAGGAACACCATGAAGTCGGGCAGATTGGAGTGGTACACGCCGTCGCGGCCGATGCTGCGCATCAGATACATACCGAAGGCGTAACCGCCCAGCGCAAAGAACACGCCATGCCCAAGCGAGAGAATGCCGGCAAAACCCCAGATCAAATCCATCGCCACCGCCACAATGGCGTAGCACAGAATTTTCCCAACCAAAGTAATCATGTAGTCCGAAACATGCAAAGTATGCGTATCCGCAAGCGTTAAATTCGCCAGCGGCATCAACACTAGTGTGATGAGTGCAAATACACCCAGCGCAATCCAGCCGGACTTACTGGTAGCTTGCAGAAAACGCACGGTGAAGGGGATGCGCTGTGCCATATCAGTTTTCGACAAAGCGTCCTTTCAGCGCGAACAAACCTTGCGGACGTTTCTGGATGAAAATAATGATGATGATCAACACGACGATCTTGGCGATGACCGCGCCAGTCCAGCCTTCCAAAAATTTGGTAACAACGCCTAGGCCTAACGCCGCCCAGACCGTGCCCGCCAATTGCCCAACACCACCTAGCACCACCACCATGAAGGAATCGACGATATAGCCCTGCCCCATGTCCGGGCCGACATTAGAGATTTGCGATAAGGCCACACCGCCCAAACCGGCGATGCCCGCGCCGAGACCGAAAGCCAAGCTATCGATGCGCCCAGTCGGCACGCCGACGCAACTCGCCATTGGGCGATTTTGCGTGACGGCGCGCACAAACATGCCGAGACGGGTGCGGTTCAACAACACCCACACCAAGAGCAACACGAATAGCGCAAAGCCAATAATGAAAATGCGGTTCCAAGGCAAAACGAGATTACTGATCAGGGTGACGCCGCCGGACATCCAACTCGGATTGGCGACTTCCACATTCTGTGAACCAAAAAACACGCGCACCGATTGAATCAAAATCAGTGACAAGCCCCAGGTCGCGAGCAGGGTTTCCAGGGTTCTGCCGTAAAGCCAACGAATCACCGTGCGTTCCATCAAGATGCCGACCAAGGCTGCGGTAAAGAACGCCACTGGAATCGCCGCCAGCACATACCAATCCACGGCAGCCGGAAAATATTCACGAAACACGCTTTGCACCGCATACGTGGCGTACGCGCCGATCATCAGCAACTCGCCGTGCGCCATGTTGATCACGCCCATCACGCCGTAGGTGATGGCCAATCCCAGCGCCGCCAGCAACAGCACGCTGCCGAGACTGATGCCGGTAAAAATACGGCCTAGCTGCTCACCGATGGCTAAGCGTTTGTCGATGGCGCGCAAGGTGGCGCGAATTTCGATGCGCACCGCTTCTTCCGGCTCAGTCGTGAGTTGCGCTTCGAGTGCATTTTTGACGTTGGCACGGCTGCTGGCGCTCAAGGTTTTAACCGCTGCCAAGCGCACGGCTTTATCGGCATTTTCTAAATTGGCGAAAGCCAATACTTGCGCTATCTGCTCTTTAATCTCGGGGTCGCGCTCTTGCGCCAAGGCGCGCTCGAGTAAAGGTGCAATGCTGGCTTCCGCGCTAATGGCCAGCGCACGTGCGGCGTTCAGGCGGATCTTGCGCTCCGCGCTAAACAGATTGAGTGCAGCGAGCGACGCATTTAACGCGCTGCGCACACGATTATTGATGCTGAAGGTTTCGGCATTTTCGGGTAGCGGTATTTCCTTAGCACTCAATACATCCAGCGCTTTCTCGTCGTCTAATATCAAGAATTGTTCACCGGCCTGGGCTAGCACATCGTCGGCCAAGGCTTTCAGGACACGCGCCGCCATCGCATCGCCGCTTTGCGCGATTTTATGGATGGCTGCAATTTTGACATCGGAATCGTCGTCGGCCAGTTGCCGCAGCACAGCGGGATCCAGTGCCGCAAATAGCGCACTCGAATACAAACTTGCCAGTAGTAAGAGGAGCCGAATAAAACGCATAAGAGGTGGCGTACAGATCAAGTTGAACAACATTGCCCGTGCAAACTTTGCAAGGAAAATCCCACACGCCTACGCGTGTGGGAGCAGCCGCTTACTTCGTATCCGGCTCGCCTTTTTTCTTGTCGTTACCAGGGATATAGGGGCTCCAAGGCTCGGCCTTCACCGGGCCTTTGGTCTTCCACACCACGTTGAACTGACCGTCCGCTTTCACTTCGCCGATAAACACCGGTTTGTGCAGGTGATGATTTTTTTCATCCATCTTCACTACAAAACCAGACGGCGCTTTAAAAGTCTGACCGGCCATCGCCGCGATCACTTTATCCACATCGGTGCTCTTGGCTTTTTCCACGGCTTGCTTCCACATATGGATGCCGATGTAGGTGGCTTCCATCGGATCGTTGGTGACGACGCTGTCGGCTTTGGGTAAGTTTTGTTTCTTGGCCCAATCGCGATACAGCTTGATGAAGGCGGTGTTCTGCGGATTTTTGATTGACTCGAAATAATTCCAGGCGGCAAGTTCGCCCACCAGCGGCTTGGTATCGACCCCGCGCAACTCTTCCTCGCCCACGGAGAACGCCATCACCGGCACATTGGTCGCTTTCAAGCCAGCATTGCCCAGCTCTTTGTAAAACGGCACATTGGAGTCGCCGTTAATGGTGGAAACCACGGCAGTTTTTTTGCCGGCACTGGCAAACTTCTTGATTTTGGCGATGATGGTTTGGTAATCGCTATGACCAAAGGGGGTGTACTCCTCCATGATGTCGGCCTCGGCCACGCCTTTGGATTTCAGGAAGGCACGCAGAATCTTATTCGTCGTGCGCGGATACACATAGTCAGTGCCGAGCAGCACCCAGCGCTTGGCGGAACCGCCGTCTTTACTCATCAAATACTCAACGGCCGGAATGGCTTGCTGGTTGGGTGCCGCACCGGTATAGAACACGTTCTTTTCCAACTCTTCGCCTTCGTATTGCACCGGATAGAACAGCAGACCGTTCAATTCCTTAAACACCGGCAACACTGATTTACGTGACACCGAAGTCCAGCAACCGAACACCACGGCTACTTTGTCTTGGGCCAGCAATTGCCGCGCTTTTTCTGCGAATAAAGGCCAGTTGGAAGCTGGATCGACCACCACCGCTTCCAATTGCTTGCCCATCACGCCGCCTTTGGCGTTGATTTCGGCAATGGTCATGAGCGCGGTTTCTTTCAGCGCGTTCTCGGAAATCGCCATCGTGCCGGAAAGCGAATGCAGAATGCCGACTTTGATCGTATCTGCGGCCAGCACGGAAAAGCTAACCAGGCCTGACAAAGTCATCAGACTGGAAAGCACAGTCATCTTCATAAAATTACGACGGGTTTGCATGGTGAACTCCTGTTAAATATAAAAGGAAATACGTCTGTGCCAAGCGCGCAACACGTGCTGCGCAGCACGCGCTGCGCGGCTGGCGATCGATCAGAACTGGAATTGCATAGCGACAGTGAATGCATCCACGTTTCTTGCACCAGTCACTTTCGTGTTTGAATAAAAAGCGCCGACCTGCGCGTTGTAGCCGTCGATAATGTAGTTGACGCCTAGGTCGTACTTCTTGGTGTCGATATTGTTGTCGGCGTTGAACTTCTGGTAACGCACCAACGGCTGAAACCGTCCCCAGCCCACCTTCTGGTTGAAGATGTAACCCAGCCCGGCCGAGTACGCGGTGCCCTGTTCACTGCGGTAGACATTGTCGGTGTCGTAGTCATACGCTGCCGCCTCGATCGACAGTGCGCCCGGTCCAACCCCTTTCTTTTCCAGCAGGAAATCCACGCTGTAAGAGGAGTAATCTCCGGTTGCCGTCGCAGAGTAAACGCCATTTTTCTGGGAGCGTCCGGAGATGCCGATGGCCAGGATGTCTTTGGCTCCCAGGTAGTTGCCGGTGCCGTAGTAGCCTGGCTCCGCATCCCAGAAGTCCACCTGCAGCCGACCTGCATACATCAGGC